>NZ_JBWLUZ010000005.1:0-270381 GCF_057784325.1 Mesorhizobium sp. CNPSo 4689 | reverse complement strand
TTCAAAGCCTTCTATGCTGCACTCGCGGCTCGCTCCGGATCAAAGAAACTCGCCATCGTCGCTGTCGCCAGAAAACTTCTGATCACTCTCAACGCCATCATTCGAGACAAAACCGCATTCGCATGAACACAGTTGCCATGCCGTGACGTCTGAGCGTCACTACCGTCCAGAATTCTGCTCCGCTGCATCCTTTGCGCGAGGTAACGGCATGGATCCCAGGGTCTTCGCGACGGAGCTCCGCTCCTGCTTCGCCCTGGGATGACGAAGTTGATGGGCTGCGGCCAACCTCCAGGGTACGGTGGGTTGGCGATTGACCAGTTTCGAACTGTGAAACCACCTCGTTAAGAGACTAAGCGACTTCCCGCAGCACCTCATCCGCCTCCGCACTTTCGGGCAGCGCCTGCAGCGTCGCCTGCAACAATATGTCGGCAAGGCGCGCCGCAACGGGATCGAGTTCGGCCTCCTTTTGATGCAGGACCAGCGCCATTTTCGGCAGCGCGGGCAGTCCAACCGCCTGTGGCGCCATTGCCCTGACATTGGCGGGCAGGCCGATATCGGTGCGGATCGTCAGTCCGAGCCCGGCGGCGACCGCCGCCCAGATGCCGCCAAGGCTGGGGCTGGAAAAGGCCATCCGCCACGACAGGCCGGCGCGGTCGAGCGTTTCCGTCGCCACCGTGCGCAGCAGGCAAGGCGCTTCCAGCGCCACCAGCGGCAGCGGCTCGCCTTGGCGCAGCCCGGCCTCGATCAGCCGTGCCATGCCGATCCAGCGCATCTGCACCTCGGCGACATGCCGGCTGTAGGGCAGCGTCGCGCCATTGTGCCAGGCCAGCGCAATGTCGAGGCTGCCCGCCGTGATCCGCTCGGCAAGTTCGTGGCTGCGTGCGATCCGCGCCTCGATCTTGACCTTGGGATGGGCGCGGGCGAAGCGCCCCAGCACTTCCGGCAGCACCGCTTCGCCGAAATCCTCCTGCAGCCCGAGCCTTACCCAGCCTTCCAACTCGACGTCGTGGATGGCCGACGCCGCCTCGTCGTTGAGCTCGATCAGCCGGCGCGCATAGCCCAGCATCGTCTCGCCGGCTTCGGTCAGCGCCAGGCCGCGCCCGGACTTACGGAAGATCGGTGTCGCCGCCTGCTCCTCCAGCTTCTTCAGTTGCGCACTGACCGCCGAGGTCGAGCGCCCCAGGCGATCGGCGGCCTTGGCGAAACTGCCAAGCTCCATGCCGGTGACGAAGCTTCTGAGGACGTCGAGGTCGAAGGTTACGCGTCGCATGATAACAATCCTGTTTTTCGGGAATGAATATCAAAAACTTCCCGATATTCAGGATGAAGCTATGGCGGTAGAGACGGTGCGTCAAGATCCTAGATCATCACAGGAGCCGCGCCATGTCGGTCATCGCCACACACGCAAACCGCCTCCAGGGCAGGCCTCGGCCGGGCATCGTCACGTCTGCCAACAAGGCTTCTCCCGATAGGAATCACCGCTGGAAGGTGCTCGGCATCGGCGTCGCCGCCAATGCCAGTTTCTCCACCATCTTCAGCGGCATTCCGGCAACGGCGGTGTTCATGCGCCAGGGCTACCACCTCGGCAACGGCCAGCTCGGCCTTGCCCTCGGCCTTCTCGGATTGGGGGTTGCGCTGAGCGAACTGCCCTGGGGAGTGCTCACCGATCGCTGGGGCGATCGCGGCGTGCTGCTGACCGGGCTTGGCGCGACCGCGGCCTGGCTCCTGCTCATGGCGTTCTTCATCGTGCCGTCGGCATCGCATGTTCCAGACGTTGTCGTGCTTGCCGCCGGCCTGCTGGTTGCAGGTCTGCTCGGCGGCAGCGTCAACGGCTCCAGCGGCCGCGCCATCATGGCCTGGTTCCACGAAGGCGAGCGCGGCTTTGCCATGAGCATCAGGCAGACCGCCGTGCCGCTCGGCGGCGGGCTCGGTGCGCTTGTCCTGCCGTCGCTGGCCTCGGCCTACGGCTTTGCCGTGGTCTTTGGTCTTCTGGCGTCGGCATCGGCGGTCTCGGCCTGCTTCGCCTGGCTTTGGCTGCATCAGCCGCCGGCGGGAGACGATGCCGGCAACGTCGTTGCGGCAAAACCAGCCGGTCCGGCGCCGCTGCGCAACATCGAGGTCTGGCGCCTCGCGACGGCAATCGGCCTGCTGTGCTTTCCGCAGGTCGCGGTGCTCACCTTCGCCTCCGTCTTCCTGCACGATTTCGCCGGCATGGGCACGCTGGTGATCAGCGCCAGCCTCGCCGCCGTGCAGGTCGGCGCCATGGTCCTGCGCGTCTGGAGCGGCCGCTTCACCGACCGCCATGGCAATCGCCGTTCGTTCCTGCGCCTGTGCAGCGCGCTGAGCGCGCTCGCCTTCGCTGCCCTTGGCCTGCTGGTCCTGGCGGCTGCCGCCACGCCCGGCTGGCAGACCGTGCTGATGCCGGCCGTCGCCATGGTGCTGGTCGTTGCCGGCATCTCGGTTTCCGCCTGGCATGGTGTCGCCTATACCGAGCTCGCCACCCTTGCCGGCGCCAGCCGTGCCGGAACGGCGCTCGGCCTCGCCAACAGCTTCGTCTTCATCGCCTTCTTCCTGGTGCCGGCGGGCATTCCCGGACTGCTGCTCGTCTCGTCGTGGGCGGGAGTATGGCTGGCGGCGGGCGTCTGCGCGATGATCGCCTGGCCGATTTTCCTCCGGCCGGCCTGATTTCCTGCATGGTTGGGGCCGCAAGGTTCGCCCCGTTTCGGATCAACATCAAAAAAACACGATCGAACCCGTTAACGCCCCATCAAGGTTAATGCATCATTTTGGCTCTCCAGAGGGTCAGTTGCGTTTCTGGAGAGTTCCGTGCATCGACGTGTCTTGAAACGGCTGGCCGCCGTCGCCGGTGAGAAAAAACGTTCCTTCCTATCTCCTTTCATCATCGGGCTCGGCATCTGGGTCGGCTTTCCGACCGTCATTGCCTATCAGGACATGACCAGCCTGGTCTCCGGCCTGGAGAAGCCGAACGCCCGCTGGAACGCCTATGTCGAAAAATCCGTCGCCGGTTCGGTGCACGCCGCCGAAATGCCGTTCGTCGATTCCGTCTCCACCGGCTCGATCTCCGGGTCGGGCGTCAAGTTGCCCGGCATCGGCAGCGTATCGTTTCGCGGCAAGGGCAATGTCGCCGGCACGACACCCGACGAGGATCGTATCGCGCGCGCCGACAAGAAGGGCCGCATCGTCCAGATCTCGCCGGTGGCGCCGCCGAAGAACTTCAACGCCGGCTCGATCTTCGAGCGCACCTCCTCGCTGCTGCGCCCGAGCATGGACAGTGGCCTGAAGCTCGCCTTCGCCAAGCCTGGCATAAAAGGCAAGGAAATCCAGATCGCCCAGGCCTTCCATATCCGCGAGGAGGAGAAGCCCGATCCCGGCGTCCCGGCCATGCTGGCGGCTCTCGTCAACAATGACAAACCGGATGTGCTGGCCACCGCCTATGCGCAGGCCGAACCCGATTACGCCAAGGCCTCGCCCTTCGAGGCCCTGCTGCAGGACGAGCAGCCGAACAACGGCCGCTTCATCCCGCCGATGAGCAAGGGCGATCACTCTTGGATCCAGAACCCGCTGCCGGCCAGCGTCTTCTCCAAGAAGGAGCAGGCATGCCTTGCCAACGGCATCTACTTCGAGGCGCGCGGCGAATCCGTGCGCGGCCAGGCCGCCGTCGCCCAGGTCATCCTCAATCGCGTTCGCAACCCGGCCTATCCGAATTCGATCTGCGGCGTCGTCTACCAGAACGACCACTGGTACAATCGCTGCCAGTTCTCCTTCGCCTGCGACGGCCGCAAGAAGCGCATCGAAAATCCTGTCGCCTACAAGACCGCCCAGGATGTCGCCATGGCCGTCACCGCCGGCAAGATCTTCATTCCGGAAGTCGGCTCCTCGACCCATTATTACGCCAACTATGTCCATCCGGGCTGGGCGCGCACGATGAAGAGGATGACCAAAATCGGCCTGCATATCTTCTATCGTACCTATGGCGGCGGCTGGAGCTGAGTATTCCCTGAACAGGCGTTCGCGGCGACCCGAAGAGGCTTCAAGGCCCGGCGGCCAAAGACCCATCGCTGCAAGGATTCGGCAGGTACATGCCCGCAACTGCGGCGGGCACGATGTCGCACCTAAATAAGTGATTGATTTAGCTAGGAAAAATACATCACATTGAAGTTCGGCCCGTGGCTTGACGGGCGCGGACCCTCTAACTATGTTGCCGGCGACTTTGGTAGCGGACGGACGGCGACGATCTGACCGGGCAGGGGGGGTTGCGATGGCCGACAAGAATGGGCCAGACGGAACCGGAGAAACCGGCCGCGGCAAACAGCACGAACCCGACATCCGCGATGACGATCTTGAGCGCCGCCGGCGCGATCTTGAAGCATCGCTTGCGACAAGACGGCCGGACCGGCTCGAGGGGAAAGACGCGAAAGCGGGCAGTGTGGCCGGATATGGCCAAGCGCTCAAACTATCCAGCGAGTTCATCGCCGGCATAGTGGTGGGCGTCGGCCTTGGCTGGTTCTTGGACCGAGTGGCGGGAACCTCGCCATGGGGTCTGATCGTCGGCCTGCTGCTGGGTTTTGGCGCCGGCGTGCTCAATGTCCTGCGCGCGGCGGGACTGGTGGCGCAATTCGGACAGGGCGATAAAACGCGCGATCCGAAAGACTAGGACGAGGCGCCGTCAAAGGCGCGAAACAGGACACTGAAGCCGCATGCGGCTTTGACGGGGATGTAAAGTGGCTGCTGACAAGGTCGATCCGATCCACCAGTTCCATATCGTCAAGCTGATTCCGATCAACATCGGCGGCTACGATCTGTCCTTCACCAATTCCGCGCTGTTCATGGTCGCGACGGTCGCCGTCGCATCGGCTTTCCTCTATCTCACCATCGCAAGCCGCAGCCTTGTTCCGGGCCGCCTGCAGTCGGTTTCGGAGATGGCCTACGAGTTCGTCTCGAACATGCTGAGGGACGCCGCGGGAACGCAAGGGTTGAAGTTCTTCCCCTTCGTCTTTTCGCTGTTCATGTTCGTTCTGGTCGCCAACCTGCTCGGCCTGTTCCCTTATTTCTTCACCGTCACCAGCCACATCATCGTCACCTTCGGCCTCGCCGCGCTGGTCATCGGGACCGTGGTCGTCTACGGCTTCATGAAGCATGGCCTCGGCTTCCTGAAGCTGTTCGTGCCGCATGGCGTGCCGGTGTTCCTGCTCCCACTGGTGGTGCTGATCGAAGTGATCTCCTTCGTGTCGCGCCCGGTCAGCCTCTCGGTTCGTCTGTTCGCCAACATGCTGGCCGGCCACATCACGCTCAAGGTGTTCTCCGGGTTCGTCGTCAGCCTGAGCGCGCTCGGCGCGGTCGGTATCGCCGGTTCGGTTCTGCCGCTGGCCATGGCCGTGGCGCTTACGGCGCTTGAGTTGCTGGTCGCCTTCCTGCAGGCCTACGTCTTTGCCGTGCTGACCTGCATGTATCTGAACGACGCCCTGCATCCCGGGCACTGACACCAAGTTTCCGGCATTGCCGCCGGATGGAAATGCAACGGAATTATAGATCCAAAGGAGTTTGAAATGGACGCAGAAGCAGCTAAGTACATCGGCGCTGGTATCGCTTGCCTGGGCATGGGCGGC
Source organism: Mesorhizobium sp. CNPSo 4689 (assembly GCF_057784325.1). NCBI lineage: Bacteria > Pseudomonadati > Pseudomonadota > Alphaproteobacteria > Hyphomicrobiales > Phyllobacteriaceae > Mesorhizobium > Mesorhizobium sp. CNPSo 4689. Next base: position 264,754 of record NZ_JBWLUZ010000005.1, on the reverse strand, counting down.
GCGGGCATTGGCCTCGGCAACATCTTCGGCAGCTACCTGGCGGGCGCTCTGCGCAACCCGTCGGCCGCCGATGGTCAGTTCGGCCGCCTGATCTTCGGCTTCGCCGTGACCGAAGCGCTGGGCATCTTCTCCCTTCTCATCGCGCTTCTGGCTCTGTTCGGCTGAGCACTCGGGAAGATTGTACAGGTCGGCCGCGATCCTGCGGCAGGCCTGATATCAGGGGATAGTCCATGTTCGTGACATCTGCCTTTGCAGAAGAGTCAGCGCCGGCTGCCGAAGGCACCGCCGGTGCGGGAGCCGAAACGCATGCCGGCACCGCGGTGCCCGGCGAGGCGCACGGCACCTTCCCGCCATTCGATCCGGCGACGTTCCCGTCGCAGCTTCTGTGGCTGGCGATCACCTTCGGGCTGTTCTACCTGTTCCTGAAGCGGGTGGTGATGCCGCGTCTCGGCGGCATCATCGATGTCCGTAACGACCGCATCACGCAGGACCTCGACCACGCCGCCAAGCTGAAGGGCGAGGCCGACGCCGCCGTTGCCGCTTACGAGCAGGAACTGGCCGAAGCCAAGACCAAGGCCAACGCGATCGGCCAGCAGGCCAACGACGCCGCCAAGGCGGAGGCCGAGTCCGCGCGCAAGAAGGTCGAGGCCGCCCTCGACAAGAAGCTCGGCGAGGCCGAAGCCAGCATCGCTTCCATCAAGGCCAGCGCCATGAAGGAAGTCGGCTCGATCGCAGAGGACACCGCTTCGGCCATCGTCGAGGCGCTTGTCGGCGGCAAGGCCAGCAAGGCCGAGATCGCGGTCGCGGTCAAATCCGTGGCCCGGTGAGGAGCGCATCATGGACGCCACATCTCTCGCGACAGTCTGGGCCACGGTTGCCCTAGTCATCTTCCTCGGCGTTGCCGTCTACATCAAGGTGCCGGGCCTGATCGCCAAGGCGCTCGACGCCCGCGCCGCCAAGATCAGCAACGAGCTCGAGGAAGCCCGTCGGTTGCGCGAAGAGGCCCAGCAGCTGCTCGGCCAGTATCAGAAGAAGCGCAAAGAAGCCGAGCAGGAGGCCGCCGACATCGTCGCCGCCGCCAAGCGCGAGGCCGACCTGCTCGCCGCCGAGGCACACAAGAAGACCGAAGACTATGTCGCCCGCCGCACCGCGCTTGCCGAGCAAAAGATCGGCCAGGCCGAGCGCGAGGCAGTCGCCGAAGTCCGCGCCAGCGCCGTCGACATCGCCGTCGAAGCGGCGCGCGCGTTGCTTGCCGGCAAGATCGACGCCAAGGCCGGCGCCGACCTGTTCAAGGCTTCGCTGCAGGACGTGAAGGCCAAGCTGAACTGAGTGGTCTTCGAGCCGCTAGCATGAAGCCGCCCGGGCGACCTGGCGGCTTTTTTGTTTTGCGGGGCGGCTGAGCGCGTAATCTCCCCCACGAGGGGGGAGATCGGCTGTCGCCGCCGCCTCATTCCAACCCAGCGAAGCTCTCTTCTTCGACCACCTCAGCTCCGCCCAGCCGGAACGGCGCAAACGACACACGGTGCAGCCGCGCCACCGGGCCGTGTGCTTCGATCGCCGTGCGGTGGCGGGCCGTGGCATAGCCCATATGGACCTCGAAGCCGTAGCGGTCGTGGTGGTTGCCGCAGCTACACATCATGCGGTCGCGCATCACCTTGGCGACGATCGAGGCGGCGGCGATCGACTGCGAGCGCTGGTCGCCCTTGATCAGCGCGCGCCCGGCGCATGTGAGGCCCGGCGGCACGTCACGCCCGTCGGCCAGCGCCAGCTTAGGCTGCACGGAAAGACCGGCGACCGCGCGGCGCATCGCCTCCAGGCTGGCCTTGAGGATATTGCTGCCGTCGATGCCTTCGGCGCTGATCGAGGCCATCGAGACGGCTACGGCGGATCCGAGGATCCTGGCGAACAGCGCCTCCCGCTGCAGGTGCGTCAGGCGCTTGGAATCGTCGAGCCCTTCCGGGATGTTGGCGGGATTGAGCACCACCGCCGCCGCGACGACCGGCCCGGCCAGCGGTCCGCGACCGGCCTCGTCCATCCCCGCCACCGGCCACAGGCCTTCGGCCATCGCCTTCGTCTCGAAGGAGAAGTCGGGCTTCTCGACGATTTCGAAAAGAAGCGGAGAATCGGAACGCGCGCGAGCCATGTTGCGGCGAGGTTCGCATCGGCTCCGATTCTCCGCAAGTCCCTCCGGGTCGGGGTGGGGCGCCGGACCGGGAGGGCACCGTCTGCAGGCCGGGGGGACAGGGCCGGACGGGATTCTTTTCTCATGCACCGGCCGGCGAAGGCCGGTGCGCGATCTTCCTTAAAGCAGCATCAACTGCTCCGTGGCATTGGCCGCGGCGACGAACTGGTCGGTCCTGAGCGTCCGCCGCTCGGCGTTGAGGCCGAGCCGCTTGGCGGTGATCTCGAAGCGGCGGCCGATCTGCCAGGCATAGGGTCCCGCACCCTTCATGCGCTTGCCCCATTCCGAATCGTAGTCCTTGCCGTCGCGCATCGAACGGATCAGCGACATCACGTGGCGGTAGCGGTCGGGATAGTGGCGCAGCAGCCAGTCCTTGAAGATCGGCGCCACCTCCAGCGGCAGGCGAAGTATGACGTAGCCGGCCTCGCGCGCGCCGGCGGCGCGTGCCGAATCGAGGATGCGCTCCATCTCCGGATCGGTCAGGCCGGGTATGATCGGCGCCACCATGACGGAGGCCGGAATGCCTGCGTCCGAAAGCTGTCGGATCGCCTCCAGCCGCTTGGTCGGCGTCGACGCGCGTGGCTCCATCGTTCTGGCCAGCATCCGGTCCAATGTCGTCACCGACAGCGCCACCTTGGCCAGCCCGCGCTCGGCCATGCGCGACAATATGTCGATGTCGCGCGTCACCAGCGCCGATTTGGTGACGATGCCGACCGGATGGCCGCGGGCTTCCAGCACTTCGAGGATCTCGCGCATGATCCGGTACTGTTTCTCGATCGGCTGGTAGGGATCGGTATTGGTGCCGATAGCGATGGTGCGCGGCTGGTAGCCGGGCTTCGACAATTCCTTGTCGAGCATCCGTGCCGCGTCCGGCTTGGCGAACAGCTTCGATTCAAAGTCGAGCCCCGGCGACAGGCCCATGAAGGCGTGCGTCGGCCTGGCGAAGCAGTAGACACAGCCATGCTCGCAGCCACGATAGGGGTTGATCGAGCGGTCGAAGGAAATGTCGGGCGACTCATTGCGGGTAATGATCGTGCGCGGCTTCTCGACCTGCACCTCGGTCTTGAACGGCGGCAGTTCCTCCAGCGAATTCCAGCCGTCGTCGAAGACATGCCGGCTGACCGGCTCGAAGCGGCCGGACGGATTGATGCCGGCGGAGCGGCCGCGATTGCGGTCCGGCCGCACGCGCATGCCGCTCTGCTCGATCATCGCATTCGCCATCTCGGCTCTCCCGGCCCCAAAGGCTGCAATGTCGGCACGCACGATCTGTTCCATCTTTGCCCTCTCCCAGGGACTGTCAGCAGGCCGTCGAATCGCTCTGTTCATGAAACTATTCCTATTTTGTCGATGAGAACAAAGCAAGAACTTTTTATGCCGCGATGCAAAAACTGGCGCGGCCTACGGCTTTCCGCTATTCGGCTAACCATGCTCAGTGTTCTCATCGAAACCATGAACGACGAAGAGGGCCTTGCCCGCACGCTCGCCTCGCTGATCGGCGGCGCGGTCGAGGGCGTGGTGCGCGATGTGATCGTCTGCGACAACGGCTCGACCGACCAGACGCACCGTGTCGCCGAGCATGCCGGCTGCCACTATGTCGCCGGCGGCATCGCGGCCGGCATCAGGCAGGCCAAGGGCGACTGGCTGCTGTTGGTGGAGCCTGGCGCGCGGCTTTCGGAAGGCTGGATCGACGAGGTTGTCGCCCACACCGCGAGGCAAACCATGCCGGCGCGGTTTGCGCGGGCGCGCGGCAGCCGCACGCCGTTCCTGGCGCGCGTCTTTTCGGGCAACCGGGCCCTGGCCGAGGGGCTGGTGATCAGCAAACGCCAAGCCACAGCTCTGTCGAAAAGCGCCCGCGGCGCCGAGGCCATCGCGCGCGGCCTTGCGACCAGGAGGCTCAACGCGGAGATCTGGGTCGCGCCGTCGAAGTGAGGCTCTTTTGCCCTGCCTTCGCGAACGGACGGAGCTTCACTCGTTTCCACACTACGGGAATTTATTGCAGGCGCGTTGTCTATTGTGCATTGCACAAAACATGGCGTGGGCGTAGCATTCCCTTCATGCGGGACAATCGGGTTTGGGTAATGCCGGAGCGGTGAGCAACGCTGCGTCGGCGCCGCATTCATACCCGAGGACCCGATGACCTTTACAAGCCCTGACAAATCCGGCGCCGCCAGCTTGGAGGCAATTGCGCGAAATGGCAGCATGTTGCGCCGTATGGCCGCGCGCATCCCGACCTATCTGACCGACCTTCGCGAGAATCCCGCCTGGCTGCCAATGTTCGTCCTCGCCCGCACCATGCCGGGGCGGCGCCTGCACTGGCTTGGTGCCAAGCAGGCCAAGCCGGCACGCAACACAGATACGATGTTTGCCGGCGTCGACCGCGCCGCGGCCGTCGGCGCATTGAAAGCGGACGGGCTGTTTTCAGGGCTGGTGCTGCCGCAGGCCATTCACGAGGAAATCGCCGCTTTTGCCGAGCGCACGCCGTGCTTCGGCAATTTCGATCGTCGTCTCGAATTCATGCCGGGCGAGCATGCCGAGGCCGAAAAGCGTTTTGGCCGCCCATTGCTCAGCGGGCATTTTTTCGAACGTATCCTCGATTGCGATGCTGCTTTGGCCATTCAGCGCGACCCGCTGCTGCTTGATATCGCCGCGCACTATCTCGGCGGCCAGGCGAAGTTGATCACGACGCGCGTCTGGTGGAGCTTTCCGACCGGCGCGGCCTCGGATGCCGACAAGAACCTGGCGTCGCTCGGCAAATACCACTTCGACCTCGACGACTGGCGGATGCTGAAATTCTTCTTCTATCTCAAGCCCGTCGATGCCGACACCGGTCCGCATGTCTATGTCCGCGGCAGCCACAAGCGCCGCGCCGTAAAGCATCAGCTGACGCTGCTCGTCGGCCATCCGGCGCAGGACGTCCTCGACGTCTACGGCGACGACAGCCCGGTGACGCTGACCGGAGAAGCCGGCCTCGGCTTCGTCGAGGATCCGTTCGGTTTCCATATGGGTACCGTGCCGACGCGCACGCCGCGTCTGATGATGGAAGTCGGCTTCGGCGTCTCGGCGCCGTCGCGCCGTCGCTTCCACGGCGAGCCGGTCATCCGCTGATCCGGGATCTTATCCGGTCTTGCCGCGCCTGAGATGCTCGTCCAGGCGGGGCATGATCTCGACGAAGTTGCAAGGCATGTGCCGGTAGTCGAGCTGCGGCTTCAAAATGCCGTCCCAGGCGTCCTTGCAGGCGCCGGGCGAGCCCGGCAGCACGAAGACGAAGGTGGCGTTGACGACGCCGCCGGTCGCCCGGCTCTGGATCGTCGAGGTGCCGATCTTGTCGTAGGAGATGCGGTGGAACACTTCGGAAAAGCCGTCCATGCGCTTTTCGAAGATCGGTTCCAGCGCCTCCGGCGTCACGTCGCGGCCGGTGAAACCGGTGCCGCCAGTGGTGATGACGACATCGATGTCCTTGTCTTGCGACCAGCCAAGCACCTTGTCGCGGATCTTGTCGCGGTCGTCGGTGACGATGTCGCGGGCGGCAAGGATGTGGCCGGCCTCCGCGATGCGGTCGGCCAGGGTCTGGCCGGACTTGTCGTCGGCAAGGCTGCGCGTGTCGGAAACGGTCAGAACCGCGATGCGCACCGGAATGAAGGGGCGTGTCTCGTCAATCCTGGCCATGGGCGTCGGCCTCCATGCTTCGCGTCGCGGCAACGAACCAGTCCGGATGGCGGCTGCGTATGTCGAGTGCGGCGCGCTTGGCGACATTACCTGTTTCGAACAGTCCGAAGCAGGTGGCGCCGGAGCCCGACATGCGGGCAAATCCCGCCCCGGCCTTGTTCAGCACCGACAACGCCTTGCCGATGGCCGGCTGGATCGCGCGGGCTGCCGGTTCGAGATCGTTGCGCGTGATCTCCAGCCAGTTGCGGATGCTGTGGAAGTCGATCGTGCGCGGCAGCGGCGGCAGCATGTCATTGTCCCGGCTGGCAAGCGCGTTGAACACCTCGGCCGTGGAGACGGCGGTGCCTGGATTGACCAGAACCAGGCCAAGCGCCGGAAAATCCGGCACGCTCGACAGCTCGTCACCGATACCACGCGCGACCAGGGGTTTTGCTGCCAGGCACATGGGAATGTCGGCGCCAAGCGCAAGGCCGATCCGCGCCAGTTCGGCGTCATCGACATCCAGTGCCCAGGCATGGACAAGCCCGCGCAGCACCGCCGCCGCATCGCTCGATCCGCCGCCGACGCCTGAAGCGATCGGCAGGTTCTTTTCCAGCCTGATGGCGACAGGCGGCGTCCGTCGCAGGCCGGCTTCCCGCCGCAGCGCCTCGCGAGCCTTCACCACCAGATTGCTGTCGTCGAGCGGGACCGCGGACGCGTACTTGCCGGACACGGAAAAAAGATCGCTGTCGGCGCGCTCGATCTCGACCCTGTCGCCGAAGCGGGTGAAGACGGCGAGGCTCTCGATCAGGTGATAGCCGTCGGCGCGCCTGCCGGTGACATGCAGCGCCAGGTTGATCTTGGCGGGCGCAAGCCATATCCGGGCTTCGGCCTCGGCGTTCAATGTGTCGGCTGCAAGGGAAATGCTGTCAGTCCTTGGCCAGGCGGTATTCGCCGGTCTTGGGGTCCTTGACCAGCGTTCCCATCGTACCGTTGGCCGCCTGTTTTTCGGTGCGCCGGATCTTGGCCGTCACGCGTTCGGCTTCCCTGACGAAGGAGCGATAGCCGACATAGGCAAGCACGCCAACGGCGACGAAGAAAATGATCTGCGGCATCTCAAAACTCCTCCCTCGAAAAGGCGGCGAAGGCGGCCGGTCGGGTCGGTCAAGCGGACATGCTAGACGTTTTCACCGTTTTTTCAAAGCCCGAAGCGCGCCCATAGCGCGCGCTCTTCCGCCGCATCGATGATGCCGCTGGCAGCCACTGCGGCAATATCGGGCGCCGAAAAGCCGCTGCGCGAGCCGAACAGGCCGAAGCGGCCGAACAGGCCGCGCGGCGCTGTGATCAGCTTGAGCTGGGTCTTCGGCCCGAAGCGGGTCTTGAGCACGGTGCGCATATCGCCCAGCGCGTCGACAAGGCCGAGCTCAAGACCTTTCTTTGCGGTCCAGAACAGGCCGGTGAACAGGTCCGGGTCGTCCTTGAGCCTGGTGCCGCGCCGCTCCTTGACGAGGTCGATGAAGGTCTCATGCACCTCGAGCTGCAGCGCTTTCAGCCGCTCGACGTCTTCCTTCTTCTCCGGCTTGAACGGGTCGAGCACGGCCTTGTTCTGGCCGGCCGTGTGCACGCGGCGCTCGACGCCGATCTTCTTCATCAGTTCGGGAAAGCCGAACGAGGCCGACACCACGCCGATCGAGCCGACGATGGAGGAGGGGTCGGCGAAGATCTCGTCGCCGGCGACCGCGATCATGTAGCCGCCCGATGCCGCGACGTCTTCGACGAAGACCAGCACCTTCTTGTCCTTTTCCGTCGCCAGGTCGCGGATGCGCTTGAAGATCAGCCGCGACTGCACCGGCGAACCGCCAGGCGAATTGATCGAAATGGCGACGACTGGCGCATCGAAGGAAAACGCCTTTTCGATTAGGCCGGCGGTCGATGCCAGCGACAGGCTCGGCCGGAACTGGCCGCCGCCGGGCATGATGGTCCCCTGCAGCCGGATGACCGGAACGGTGACGACACTGGAGCGCCAGGATTTCGGCAGCAGGCGGTTCAAAAGGCGTTTCACGAGGGGAGGATCTCCGGGGCAATGTGCAAAGAGCAAGATAAGGTCAGGTTCGGTCAATTCTTTTTTTCGGACGGCGCGGCAATCTTGCTCCGGGCATGTAGGGATTTTCCGGCCAACAGCAATGCCACGTGGCCGGCAGGATCAATCGCCGAACAGCGACGCCAGTCCGTTGTTGATCATCTCGGTCCGTTCCGCTGGTCCGTTGCCCGATTCACCATGCAGCATCAGCGGCGGGCGGATCGACAGCTTTCCGCGCGCGCCGAGCGCTGCCCTGACGACGATGCGGATCGCCGCCGCCTCGGGGCGAGGGTGGACAGAGAGCATTTCGGCATCGCCGAAGCGGCCCTCGATCGCGTCGAGAAGCGCGCCGAGCTGCTCCGGCCGGGCAATGACGGCCAGCCCGCCGCGCGGCCTCACGACCGCTGCTGCACTGCGGATCCAGCTCTCGAACAGCCCGTCCTCCATGACATGGGCCTGCTTGCGCAGCGGGTCGGGCGTGGCGCGATCCTCGGCGGCGTTGAAGGGCGGGTTCATGATGACGAAATCGAAGGAATTGTCGGCAAGGCCGGCGTCGCCTCTCGCCTTGCCCGACAGCGTGACATCGGCGGCCAGCACCGAGGCGCGATCGCCGAGATGGGCATTGCCGGGATGGGCAAGCGTGGTCGCCGCGTATCCCGCCATTTCCTCGGAGCGTTCGACCAGCACGGCCCGGGCAGAAGCACAGCGCGACAGCACCGCCAGGCCCGCAGCGCCGGCGCCGGCGCCGAAATCGGCAAGCCGGCCGGCGAAGGAGGATGGCACGGCAGCGGCCAGCATCATGGCGTCCATGCCGGCGCGGTGCCCACCCGACCGGGGCTGCACCAGCCAGAAGCGGCCGCGATGGAAGCCGTCGACCGTGTGGGCCGGCGTGTCCGGAACAAGGGCGGCGGGTGAAGCGGACATTATTCTCGGCGGATCTCGTTGGCGATGCCGGCATCCGTCAGAATGCGCCGCGCCGCCTCCGCCTGGTCGGCGTCGACCATGACGCGCCGGGGCAGGATGCCGATCGAACCATCGAGCACGCTCATGTTCTGGTCGGCGACGAAACAGGCAATGCCGGCGTCGCGCATCAGCGATTCGACAAAGGAGATGATCACGGCATCGTTGGTGCGGATGAGTTCTATCATCGGACGAAAATCGCAGGTTGCGGCGTTCCTGTAAACGTGGGCGATCGCCTTGCCGGTTGCAACCGCGCCAATTCGCCTCTTGCCGTGCCCGTGGGTGCCGCCCTAGAGTCCATCCGGGACAGGGTGCCGTCGTGCGCATGGAATAGACGGGAGTGTTTGTGGTGGGTGTCGTTCTCAACATCGAAAACGGGAAGCGGGAAGCCGCCTCCATCAAGGACCTGATCGACCTGACGGCGGCCGATATGGGGCGCGTCAACGAACTCATCCTGTCGAAGGCCGGCTCCGACGTCGAAATGATCCCGGAGGTCGCCAACCATTTGATCTCGTCCGGCGGCAAAAGGCTGCGGCCGATGCTGACTTTGGCCGCAGCCCAGATGTTCGGCTATTCCGGCGAAGGCCACGTCAAGCTCGCCACATCGGTCGAATTCATGCACACGGCCACGCTTTTGCACGACGATGTCGTCGACGAGAGCGGCATGCGCCGCGGCAAGAAGACCGCGCGCATGATCTGGGGTAACCAGGCCAGCGTGCTGGTCGGCGATTTCCTGCTCGGCCAGGCGTTCCGCATGATGGTCGATGTCGGCTCGCTGGAAGCGCTCGACATCCTGTCGAGTGCGGCCTCGATCATCGCCGAGGGCGAGGTGATGCAGCTTGCCGCCGCCAAGAACTTGGAGACCACCGAGGACGAGCATTTCGCCGTCATCAAGGCCAAGACCGCGGCGCTGTTCTCGGCCGCCGCCGAAGTCGGCCCGGTGATCGCCCAGGCAACGCGCAACGATCGCGCGGCACTGCGCTCCTATGGCATGAATCTCGGCCTTGCCTTCCAACTCATCGACGACGTGCTGGATTATGGCGGCTCCAGCAAGGAGCTGGGCAAAAATGTCGGCGACGATTTCCGCGAAGGCAAGGTGACGCTGCCGGTGATCCTCGCCTACCGGCGCGGCACCAAGGCCGAACGCACCTTCTGGAAGCGCGCCATCGAGGACAATGTCACCGACGATGCCGGGCTGGAAAAAGCGATCGGCCTGATGACCCGCCACGGCGCCATCGCCGACACCATCGGCCGCGCCCGCCATTTCGGCGAGATCGCCCGCGACGCGCTCGCGCCGCTGGAGGCGACGCCGCAGAAATCGGCACTGATCGACGTCATCGATTTCTGCATCAGCCGGGTGAACTGAGGTCCGCGCCGAGGCAACTTTGCCGCGAAATCCGCAACGGCCGTCTCGACAAGCCGTCGCGATGCAAATTATCTATAAATCATGGCAAAGACCGCAGACGACACCATCGCCGTCCGTATCAGCAAGGTGCTGGCGGACCGCATCATATCGGGCGCTATCGAACCGGGCGCCCGGCTGCGACAGGACCATATCGCCGAGGAATTCCAGACCAGCCATGTCCCGGTGCGCGAAGCGTTCCGGCGTCTGGAGGCGCAAGGGCTGGCGATCGGCGAGCCGCGCCGTGGCGTGCGTGTCGCGTCTTTCGACCTTGGCGAGGTCAGGGAAGTTGCCGAAATGCGGGCGGCACTCGAAGTGCTGGCGCTGCGTCATGCCGCGCCGCACCTGACCGCAGCCATTCTCGATCTCGCCGAGGAGGCGACCAAGGCCGGCGACAAGTCTCGTGACGTCCGCTCCTGGGAGGAAGCCAACCGCACCTTCCACCGGCTGATCCTTCAGCCGTGCGGCATGCCGCGACTGCTTGCCACCATCGACGATTTGCACGCGGCAAGCGCCCGCTTCCTGTTCGCCGCCTGGCGCTCGGAATGGGAAATCCGCACCGACCAGGACCACCGGGCGATCCTGAGCGCGCTCCGCCAGGGCAATGCCGAATCGGCCGCCGCCACCCTTGGCCGGCATGTGCAGTGGATCGGCCAGAAGCCGGTCAAGACGGCCTCCGGCAGGACCCGCGACGCCTTCGCTATCGTCGGCTAGGGATCGGAAAATCAGCTGAAGACCAGCGCCGGGCGCAAATGCCCAATGCGATCTCGGAGCTTTTTCGGGGCGAGGGCTTGCCATCGCGCCGTAAATATGGATTTGATAATAGATCAAAAGCAAAAATTATCTATAATTTCAAAACAGCCAGGGAAGCCGCCGTGACCGACATCGCTTTTTCGTCCTCAAAGCCGTCCTTCAGCCCGCTGCGCCTGCAAGACCGCTCGCTTGGCTGGCAGGCTGGCGCCGTCGTCCTCGGCACGTTCTTTCTGGCGCTGTCGTCCTACATCGAAGTGCCGATGGTGCCGGTGCCGGTGACCATGCAGACCTTCGCAGCGACGCTGATCGGCGCGCTCTATGGCTGGCGGCTTGGCGCCATCACCATCACTGCCTGGCTCGTCGAAGGCGCGGTCGGTTTCCCGGTGCTGGCTGGCGGTGCTGCCGGCGTGCAGCATTTCCTCGGGCCGACGGGGGGCTATCTCTTCGCCTTCCCGCTCACCGGCGCGCTCGTCGGCTGGCTGGCCGAGCGCGGCTGGAATGGCAACCGGGTGATGCTGGCCTTCGCCGCGATGGTGCTCGGCAATCTCGCCTGCCTGGTCCTCGGCACGGCGTGGCTTGCCGTCATGATCGGCGCCGAACAGGCCATCACCTTCGGCTTCCTGCCCTTCATTGTTGGCGGCTTGCTGAAGTCCGCACTCGGCGCCGCCACGCTCAAGTTGTTTGCAGGCAACAAGACGAATCCGGCCAAAACCGCATCATAGCCGGCGATGACCGTCAGGCTGCGCGCCCATCATCTGCTTTGCGTGCTGACCTATGTCGGCAAGGGATACAGCGCCGCCTTCATCGCCAACTATGACGGCATCGCCGAGCGCCTTCGCCGGGGCGAGGACATCCTGATCGTCTGGGGTCCGGACGATATCTGCGCCCCGTTGCTCGGCGAGCCGGAACCGCACTGCCTGCGCGAAAGTGCCGCCGAGCGGGACCGGCTGGCGGCAGGCGACGTGGAGCAATTGCTCGCCCGGCCGATCCGGGTCGGCGCCCGCCTGAGCCTTGACGCGGCAGCCCTGGCCCGCATGCGCGCCGCCTTTTCAGCCGGCCTGACGCGTGAGGCCTGCCAGGGCTGCGAGTGGGCCGGCCTGTGCACCACTGTTGCCATCAACACCTATCGCGATACCAGGGTGTAGGGTCCGCGTCCGCAATCTGCTATGATGCGTCGTCGCCATGGTTTGTTGATCGGGTGACCCGATTGTGAATTCGACCCGGATTGAAGCCTGACCCCAAAAAGGCCATGCTTTGCCCGGAAAAGTACGAGTCTATGGCGGTCCCGCCGACTTGGGGATTGCGTCTGGCTGAAAGGGATACGATGCGGCAAGGACGTGCGCGCTGGCTCACAGGGCTGGCAATTGTGGCGGGCATGGCGATCTCGGCTCTGCCGTCGCATGCCAAGGAAACCAGCGAGCCGGTCAGGATCACATCTTTCTCGGGGGCCTATCTCGCCGCGCGGATCGCCGAGGGCGACAACGACCTCGATAGCGCCATCGCCTACTACAAGCAGGCGCTCGCCTTCGCGCCCGGCGACACGGCGCTGCAGCAGAGCCTGATGCTGTCGCTGATCGCGCAAGGCCGCTTCGAGGAATCCCTGGTCTATGCCGACAAGCTCAAGGAAGTGCCCGATGTCGAGCGCTTCTCGCGCATGGCGCTGGCCATTGATTCCTTCCACAAGAAGGATTTCACCAAGGCGCAATACTGGCTCAAGCTGTCGCTCGAATCCGATCTCGACCGGCTTCTGTCCGGGGTGATGAGCGGCTGGGCCATGGAAGGCGCTGGTGAGCCCGGCGACGCCATGGCGTTCATCGACAAGCTGCAAGGGCCGGACTGGTTCGGCCTGTTCAAATCCTACCATCGCGCTTTGATCGCCGACGTCGCGGGCCTGCCCGAAAAGGCCGATCAAATCTACGCCGCGACCTTGGCAGACACTGCCGCCGGCGGCGCTGCGCCCGAGACGTGGATGCGCAACGCGCAGGCCTATGCCTCCTTCCTGTCCCGCAAGGGCGACAAGGCCAAGGCGCTTTCGGTTCTCGACCAGGCCGAGGCGTTTGCGCCGGGCAAGCTGGAAATCACGACGCTTCGCGACAGGATCAACAAGGGCGACAAGATCGAGCCTCTCGTCGCCGGCCCATCCGAGGGTGCCTCCGAGATCCTGCTTGACCTCGCCACTGCGCTCAACCGTGGCGGCGGCGAGCCGTTCGTCCGCCTCTATCTGCAATATGCGCTGGCGCTCAAGCCCAACAGCGATGCCGCCCTGGTGCAGCTCGCCGCTGTCGCCGAGCAGCTGAAGGACGGTGAGGGCGCGATCGCGCTCTATCGCCGTATTCCCAATTCTTCGCCGCTGAAGGAACTTTCCGACCTGCAGCTCGGCCTCAACCTCGCCGATCTCGACCGCCACGAAGAGGCGATCGCTCATCTGAAAGCCTTCGTCGACAAGCATCCAGGCGACATGCGTGCCTATCTGGCGCTTGGTGGCGTCTATTCCTCCAAGGACGATTTCCGCTCCGCCGCCAATCTCTACGACAAGGCGGTCGAGGTGCTGAAGACGCCGACCAGCGCCAACTGGAACATTTTCTACCAGCGCGGCATCGCCTATGAGCGGCTGAAGGAATGGCCGAAGGCGGAGCCGAATTTCCGCAAGGCGCTGGAACTGCTTCCCAACCAGCCTCAGGTTCTGAACTATCTCGGCTATTCCTGGGTCGACATGAACATGAATCTCAAGGAAGGCCTGGCGATGATCCAGAAGGCCGTCGATCTGCGGCCAAGCGACGGCTACATCGTCGATTCGCTGGGTTGGGCCTATTTCCGCCTTGGTAGGTTCGACGACGCCGTGCGTGAAATGGAGCGTGCCGTGTCGCTGAAGCCGGAAGATCCGGTGCTGAACGACCATCTCGGCGACGCCTACTGGCGCGTCGGCCGCAAGCTGGAAGCCACTTTTCAGTGGAATCAGGCGCGCGACCTGAAGCCGGACTCCGATGTGCTTGCCGCCGTGCAGCAGAAGCTGTTGAAAGGCCTGCCGCCGATCGAATCCAACACGGCGCAGGAGACTCCGAAGGTCAAGCCGGAGCCGACGCCCGCGCCGAAGGGGTAAGGATCTCGACATTGTCTGCAAAACGGGGCTCGTTGAGCCCCGTTTTTGTTTTCAGAAGAGCTGGAACCGCCGAGGTGCTGGCGCCGATACCCCGGGAGGGTGGCCCGACGAAGTCTGGTCGGGAGAGTGGCGCGCGGTACCCCGCCTTGACGCTCGCCGGCCCGGCAACTAGGGAATGCTTCATTCCGCGCTTTCCGAGGCCGCCGTGACGATCGACATCCCAACCCATATGCATCCCAGCCGCTCCTTCCAGGGGCTGATCCTGACCTTGCACAATTATTGGGCGGACTATGGTTGCGTCATCCTCCAGCCTTACGACATGGAGGTCGGCGCCGGCACCTTCCATCCGGCAACGACGCTGCGCGCACTGGGGCCAAAGCGCTGGAACGCCGCCTACGTGCAACCCTCGCGCCGGCCCAAGGATGGGCGCTACGGCGAGAACCCGAACCGACTGCAGCACTACTACCAGTATCAGGTGATCCTGAAGCCCAACCCGCCCAATTTGCAGGAGCTCTATCTCGGCTCGCTCAAGGCGATCGGCGTCGACCCGCTGCTGCACGACATCCGCTTCGTCGAGGACGACTGGGAAAGCCCGACGCTGGGCGCCTGGGGGCTCGGCTGGGAGTGCTGGTGCGACGGCATGGAAGTCTCGCAGTTCACCTATTTCCAGCAGGTCTGCGGCATCGAATGCGCGCCGGTGGCGGGCGAACTCACCTACGGGCTGGAGCGGCTGGCCATGTATGTGCAGGGCGTCGACAATGTCTACGACCTCAATTTCAACGGCCGCGACGGCGCCGAGAAGGTCACCTATGGCGATGTCTTCCTGCAGGCCGAGCAGGAATATTCGCGCCACAATTTCGAACATGCCGACACGGCGATGCTGCTCAGGCATTTCGAGGACGCCGAAACCGAGTGCAAGGCGCTGCTCGATGCGGGCGCGCCGGCTTCGAACGACAATCTGGCGATGCACCGCATGGTCCTGCCGGCCTACGACCAGTGCATCAAGGCCAGCCACGTCTTCAACCTGCTCGACGCCCGCGGCGTGATTTCAGTCACGGAGCGGCAAAGCTACATTCTGCGGGTGCGTAATCTGGCGAAAGCCTGCGGCGAGGCGTTCTTGCTGACGCAGGCTGGCGGGCTGGCCGCCTGAGATCAGACGCGCTTCATCATTTCGAGAGGCGCGGCGATCGGGGAGAGGATCTGGCCACTCGGGCCTGCCATTGTCCGCAGCGCTTGCCTGACACCCGGCATCGAGAAAGCACCGTGAGCCTGCGCGGCGAAGCAAGCGCTAAGTGCGAGGATCTGCAAAAGTCTTGATGCCGTTTTCACGATCGTTCAGCCAATAGTTCCCTGCCTGAGCGTTGGTCGCTTCAGCGCTGCGTTTGGTTCATGGGAATTTTCTGCCCTAAGGACGGGCGGGCTCCCTCCGTCCCGACAACAGCCATGAAAATTTCCGGAAATAGGTCGAACAGGCGATCGGCATGCAGGGTGACAGCGGCCAGCCGAGTTGCTATGCCCCGCCCCGGACCTTCTTGCCGCGCGAGCCCTTGCTATGCCTGACCTGCTTCTGGAACTTCGCTCCGAGGAAATCCCCGCGCGCATGCAGCGCAAGGCGGCGGGCGACCTCAGGAAGATGCTGACCGACGGTCTGGTTGAGGCCGGGCTGACCTATGAGGCGGCGCGCGAGTACTGGACGCCGCGGCGGCTGGCGCTCGACATTCGCGGCCTGACCGCGCGCTCGAAGGACATCCACGAAGAGATCAAGGGCCCAGCGACCTCGGCGCCGGAACAAGCGGTCCAGGGTTTTCTGCGCAAGGCAGGCCTTGCCTCGATTGCCGAGGCGCATGTCAACTCCGACCCGAAGAAGGGCGATTTTTATGTCGCCCACATTTCGAAGCCGGGCAGGGCGGCGGAGGCGATCATCGCCGAACTGGTGCCGGGCATCATCCGCGGCTTCCCCTGGCCGAAATCGATGCGCTGGGGGCCGGCCTCGGCAAAGCCGGGCTCGTTGCGCTGGGTGCGGCCGCTGCAGTCGATCCTCTGCACCTTCGGTCCTGAGACCGAAGAGCCGGTGGTGGTCGATTTCGAGATCGACGGCATCCGCTCGAGCAACGTCACCTACGGCCACCGTTTCCATGCGCCGGGCGAAATCACCGTGCGCCGCTTTGACGACTACGTGTCGAAGCTGGAAGCGGCCAAGGTCGTGCTCGACGCCGACCGCCGCAAGGAGATCATTCTGGCCGATGCGCGCAACCTCGCCTTCGCCAACGGCCTCGACCTGGTCGAGGATGAGGGGCTGCTGGAGGAAGTGTCCGGCCTGGTTGAATGGCCGGTCGTGCTGATGGGCGAGTTCGAGCAGGATTTCCTCGCCATTCCCGCCGAGGTCATCAGGCTCACCATCCGCGCCAACCAGAAGTGCTTCGTCAGCCGGCCGCAGGGCGCCGTCGAGGATCTGTCCAACCGCTTCATCCTCACCGCCAACATCGAGGCGAAGGACGGCGGCAAGGAGATTGCCTACGGCAACGGCAAGGTGGTGCGCGCGCGCCTCTCCGATGCGCTGTATTTCTGGAAGACCGATCAGGGCGATCTGCCCGATCTCGACCAGCTCAAGGCATCGGCGGAGAAGTTCGGGCTTGATCTCAAAAAGCCGCTCGACCAGCGCATGGCCCGCCTCGACCATCTCGGCGTCACCTTCCACGCCAAGCTCGGCACGCAAGGCGAGCGCGTGGAGCGGATCAAGAAGCTGGCCGAAGAGTTGGCGCCGATCGTCGGCGCCGATCCCGCGCTGGCGCGCCGTGCAGCCATGCTTGCTAAGGCTGATCTCACAACCGAGGTGGTCGGCGAGTTTCCGGAATTGCAGGGCGCCATGGGCCGCAAATATGCGCTGCTGCAGGGCGAGCATCCTTCCGTCGCCGCTGCCATCGAGGAGCACTACAAGCCGCAAGGCCCGTCCGACCGCGTGCCGACCGACTCTGTTTCAATTGCCGTGGCGCTCGCCGACAAGCTCGACACGCTGGTTGGCTTCTGGGCGATCGATGAAAAGCCGACGGGGTCCAAGGATCCCTATGCGCTGCGCAGGGCGGCACTGGGCGTGGTGAGGATTGTGGTCGAGAATGGCATCCGGCTGCCACTGACACCCACCTTCGAAAGCGCCTACGAAGTGGCGGATTATCTCGCGTCGAAGGCTGGCGGGGCCAATGGCTCCGACCTCCTGTCGTTCTTCCACGACCGCCTGAAGGTCTACCTCCGCGACCAGGGCGCACGGCATGATCTGATCGATGCTGTCATCACGCCGCAGTCCGACGACCTCCTGCAGATCGTCCGCCGCGTCGAAGCGCTCGGCTCCTTCCTCGACAGCGAGAATGGAAAGAACCTGCTGGCCGGAACCAAGCGCGCGGCGAACATTCTGGCGGCCGAGGAGAAGAAGAAAACGCAGGTCGCCGAGACTGTTGAGCCGGCGCTGTTTCGCGAGGATGCCGAGAAAATGCTGTTTGCGGCGGTGAATCAGGCCGAGAGGCAAGCCGGCGAAACGATTCAAAACGAAGACTTTTCCGCCGCCATGCTGGCGCTTAGTGTTTTGCGTGAACCGGTTGATTCATTCTTTGAACGCGTTCTCGTGAATGATGAGGATCAGGCCGTGCGCGCCAACCGCCTGGCGTTGCTTGCCCGCATCCGCGCCGCGACCGGTAAGGTCGCGGACTTCTCCAGGATCGCCGGCTAGAGCATGATCCCGAACCTCGGTTCGGGCAAAAGTCATGCTCAAACAAAGCAGCTGAAAAATTCTGGCCGGCCGGCCATTCGAGCCGACTTACAGTCATATGGCGATGATCTCCCCGTGGCAGAACTGACATGTTCCCCAACCCCACGGAGGCTCCCATGAATTCCGCTCACGACATCGAAGTGACTGAAGAGACGCCGGCCGCCGCCGAGGCGACCGAATCCGCTTCCGACAACATCCTCGACCAGGCTGCCGCCGCCGCGGTTGAAGCCGCCGATCCGTCCGACGACGAGGAGGATGGCGACGACGAAGACGGCGAGGACGCCGGCAAGAAAGCCACCCTCTCGGACGACGAGGATGAGGACGGCGATACGAAGACGAAGACGAAGACAGCGTGAAGGCCGAAGGCGGCGACGCTGGCGAAAAAGACGAGTCCGAGGACGAAGAGAACGAAGAGGACGACGACAAGGAAGAGGCGGCCTGAGCCATTTCCGCAGGCCGAGTTGCGAAGAGGGCGGCGCTTGTGCGCCGCCCTCTTTGCGTTGTCTTCCAAAGCTGACTTGGTCAGTCTAGTCAGTCCTCCAGGATGCTGACACGCACGCTGCGTGAATAGACATCGACCTGGATCAGCGGTTCGCCATTGACGATGGCGCGCCTTGTCGAGGAACTCATTGCGCCGCCGCGCTCCAGCATGCGTTGCAGATCCGCGCGGTCGTCATTGCTTTTGAACCAGCCGTCGCCCTCGTCGTCGCTGTCGCGTCGGTGGAACTTGTGCCAGTTGGCGCGGTCCTGCCTCACCATCTGCGCGGCACTGTCCAGCGCAAAGCCGTCGCTGGCGTGATGGTCGCGTTCGGAAATGCGCGCGACATAGGATCCGAGCATGTCGTCGGCCTTCGCCGCACTTGTGCCCAGCGCCGACGCCAGCAACAGCCCGGCGACGGCAAACGCTCTTGCCTTGTTCATGAATGCCCCCTTTGAAACCCCGACTTCGCCTGCCGGAGCCGCTCGAGCAAATTCGAGCCGGCCGCGACAAAGAGACTGGAGAAGAGGATCGCACTCCGGATGCCTACGCCGGACAACCCGACCCGCCTCCGCCGGCAGCTTACATGGCTTTTCCGACAGGGGCTATCGGTGACGGCTGCGCTGCTGTCGGTTCTGGCTGCGGCGCGGGTTGTTGCTCGCCGTTCGAGGCAGTCGCCGCCGGCTTGCCGTCTGGCGCGGGTTTGGTGCCTGCCGCGGGCTTGGTGTCTCCCGCTGCCGGTTCGGCGGCGGCAGTGGCCTTGGCCGGTGCGGCGGCGGGCGTTGCGAAGGCGCCGCCGACGATGCCGCCGCGAATGATCATCGGGCTCTGTATGTGAGGCTTTTCGGGGATCGCCGCCACCTTCTCATTGGTGACGTCGGGCACGGCCTCGCCCAGCGCCACGACCGATGGCGCCGAGGCGATCTTCATCGGCTCGGCCGCTCCGAGCTTGACCACGGATGGCGTCGAGGTCGACGCGCCGAGGACGAGAATGGACGAGGCATGCGCCCCGCCGGCCGTTGCCGCCAGACCGATGCCAAGCATTGCAAGCATGCGCTTCGACACGATGAAAACTCCCCAAACCCTTGGAGCCGGCATCCTATTCCCGGGGGATTGATGTCCGCTTGCACGAAAGCGTAGCATTTTAGGGATTGATAATTCGCCAACGCCCGGACTTGCCCCGTGGACGCCGCCGTATTACGCAGCCCGGCATCTGCAGAGGTGACGAGATTGGCTGAGATACTTGCCGTCGGCGAGGCGATGGAGCGGGCGCTGGCGCTGCTTGAAGGCGGCGATGTCGTCGCCATCCCGACCGAGACCGTCTACGGGCTGGCCGCCGATGCCACCAACGGCATCGGCGTCGCGCGCATCTTCGAGGCCAAGGGTCGCCCGCGCTTCAACCCGCTGATCGCTCATGTCGCCGATATCGCCATGGCCGAGCGCATTGCCGTCTTTGATCCGCTGTCGAAAAGGTTGGCCGAGGCATTCTGGCCGGGGCCGCTGACGCTGGTGCTGCCGCAACGGTCCGGCAACGGCATCCATCCGCTGGTCACGGCAGGGTTGGACACGATCGCGTTGCGCATGCCCCGGGGTTTTGGCGGCGAGCTGATCGCCAGGCTCGGCCGCCCGCTGGCCGCGCCCAGCGCCAATTCTTCGGGCAGGATCAGCGCCACCACGGCGGAGGCCGTGGCGGCCGACCTCGGCGCGAAAATCAGGCTGGTCGTCGATGGCGGTGCGACGCCGGTCGGGCTGGAATCCACCATCGTCAAGGTCGAGGGCGAAGACTTGCGCTTGCTGAGGCCCGGCGGCGTTGCTGCCGAGGACATCGAGGCGGTGGCCGGCGTCAAGCTGCTGCGCGGCGCGGTCACTGGCATCGAGGCGCCCGGCATGCTCGCCTCGCACTATGCGCCAGGTGCCGCGGTGCGGCTCAATGCGGGCCAAGTCGCCGGCGGCGAAGCGCTGCTCGCCTTCGGCAAACGCCGCGCCGGAGGTTGGCAGGATGCCATCGCCCTGCGCAACCTGTCCGAGAGCGGCGACCTGCGCGAAGCGGCCACCAACCTGTTTGCCCATCTGCAGGCGCTCGACCAGAGCGGCGCCACGACCATTGCCGTCGAGCCGATCCCGTTCGACGGGCTGGGCGAGGCGATCAACGACCGGCTCTTTCGTGCCGCCGCCCCACGTGACAAGGCCGATTGAGGGCCATAGTTTCTGCCCATGAACGACGCCCCCTCCGATCTCGCCCCCGCCCTCATCGACCGCTTCGCCGCAATCGTCGGCGAGAACTATGCGTTGCGCGACCAGCGTGATATCGCGCCCTACCTCACTGAGCGCCGCGGCCTGTGGCACGGCCGGACGGCGCTGGTGCTGCGGCCGGGCAGCGTCGAGGAGGTCAGCCGCATCATGCGGCTGGCGACCGAGACCGCCACGCCGGTCGTGCCACAGAGCGGCAACACCGGGCTGGTCGGCGCTCAGGTGCCGGACGCTTCAGGCCGCGAGATCGTGTTGTCCTTGTCGCGGCTCAATCGCATCCGCGAGATCGATGTCTTTTCTAACACCGTGACTGTCGAGGCCGGTGTTATCCTGCAGACGCTGCAGGAAGCGGCCGACGCTGCCGGCCGGCTGTTTCCGCTGTCGCTGGCAGCACAAGGCTCCTGCCAGATCGGCGGCAATCTGTCGTCCAACGCCGGCGGCACCGGCGTGCTTGCCTACGGCAATGCGCGCGAGCTCTGCCTCGGCGTCGAAGTGGTGCTGCCGACCGGCGAGGTGTTCGACGATCTGCGCAAATTGAAGAAGGACAACACCGGCTACGATCTGAAGAACCTGTTCGTCGGCGCCGAAGGCACTTTGGGCATCATCACCGCCGCCGTGCTGAAACTCTTCCCCAAGCCGAAGGGTAGGGAAGTGGCATTCGCCGGCCTGTCGTCACCCGAGGCCGCGCTCTCCCTGTTCGGCCTGGCGATGGACCGGGCCGGTGCTTCGCTCACCGCGTTCGAGCTGATCGCCAAGAGGCCTTACGACTACACGCTGAAGCATGCGCAAGGCGTTACCCGGCCGCTGGCAGGGGACTGGCCCTGGTATGTGCTGATGCAGGTGTCCTCGGGCCGTTCGGAAGAGGACGGCAGGGCGCTGATCGAGGAGGTGCTGTCGGCCGGGCTGGAGCAGGGCATCGTCGACGACGCGGTGATCGCGGCAAGCCTGGCCCAGGGCGACGCCTTCTGGAATTTCCGCGAGGTGCTGCCCGAGTGCCAGAAACCCGAAGGCGCCTCGATCAAGCACGACATTTCCGTGCCGATATCATCGATCCCCGAATTCATCGGAAAAGCCGCCGTCGCGGTCGCTTCGATCAGCCCCGATGCGCGCGTCGTCTGCTTCGGCCATATGGGCGACGGCAACCTCCACTACAACATCTCCCGGCCGGTGGATGGCGACGACGAGGCCTTCCTCGGTCTCTACCACACCATGAACAAGGCCGTGCACGATGTCGTGCGCTCCTTCCACGGCTCGATCTCGGCCGAGCATGGCATCGGCCAGCTGAAGCGCGATGAACTGATCGCTACGGCGCCGCCGATGGCGATCGATTTGATGCGTCGGGTCAAGGCTGTCTTCGACCCGGCCGGCATCATGAATCCCAGTAAGGTTATCTGATCCTTCCAACATGTTGTGTTGGTTGCATTCCGATAACCATCGCCTGAGATCAGCAAAATTTAACCGACTTTCTTAAGCGCGGCGGTAAGAAGCCGGCGCTAATATTCCTGCATAAACGAGGCCGGAAAAACCGGCCCGGAGAGAACCGGAAAACGGCCCTCAGGAGTAACAGGAAGGCAATCGATGAACACTGGACTGAAGCCAGTCTGGGCCGGACGTAACATGCGTCTCGACCCATTCCGCCTGCCGCAGATGGTGACCTATGCGACGCGCGACGACTATGGCGACGTTACCTTCACCATCGACCAGCGTGGCGCCGTCATTCGCCGCATGCTGGAGATGAGCGGCGTGCCGGCGATCATCGCGCTGCCCGCCAACGCGTTTCGTGGCGTCGCCGCCCGCGCGATGGAGGATCCGGATGGCAACGTCACAGTGACGCTCGAGCTCCTGCACAATGATCCGATGCTGTCGGTGCCGCTGCTGGTGGCCGACGATCTCGACGACGTCGCTGCCGACTGGCGCGCCTGGGCCGACGCCTACCGTCTGCCGATGCTGCTGATCGAGGCCGACGGCATCGCCCGCACGCTGGAGGAATCGCTCGGCGCCGCCATCAAGGCGCTGCCGCCGCAGGACCGCCGCAAGGGCCGCGCCTCGACCATGCGCCGTCCGCGCTTCCTCGCCCGCCGCAGGGCCGGCGATCTCGGCCTCAGGCTGGTCGTCGACGGCCAGGAGATTATTGCGCGGGAGTTGAGGGGTGTTCCAGCTTGGCGGAACGCTCCGCCTAGACGCTGACTGACTAACGGCGGCGATACCCAGCCAACGCCTCATTCCTTCCAACACCCCTCATCCGTCTCGGCGCTGCGCGCCGATCCACCTTCTCCCACAAGGGGAGAAGGAAACAAGCCCTTACACCAGCGGCTTCAACGCCACCCAGAGCGAACCGCCGATCAGGCCGAGGAAGATCAGCCAGCCGACCTGGTTGTTCGACCTGAACAACCGCAGGCATTGGTCAGGATTGTCGATGTCGAGCACGGCGATCTGCAGTGCCATATGCGCGCCGGCGGCGATCAGCCCCGCCAGCGCCGGCACCGGCGCCTGTGCCGAGGCGAAAGCGATGGCGAAGCAGATGAGCGCCCCGCCGTAGAGCCCGACCAGCCAGATCTTGGTGTTGTCACGGAACAGCCGCGCGGTCGAGCGCACGCCAACGATGGCGTCGTCTTCCTTGTCCTGATGCGCATAGATCGTGTCGTAGCCGATCACCCACAGGATCGAGCCGATATAGAGCATGATGGCGGGGCCATCGAGATCGCCGAATTCCACCGCCCAGCCCATCAGCGCGCCCCAGGAAAAGGCGAGGCCAAGCACGAATTGCGGCCAGTTGGTGAAGCGCTTCATGAACGGATAGATGGCGATCACGGCGAGCGAGGCGATGCCGAGCGGAATGGCAAAACTGTTGAACTGCAAGAGCACTGCCAAGCCCACCAGCGCCTGGATTACGAGGAACACCCAGGCCTGCTTGCGCGTCACCTTGCCTGCCGGCAGCGGCCGCGACCGCGTGCGCTCGACCTGGTTGTCGATGTCCTCGTCGACCAGGTCGTTATAGGTGCAACCGGCGCCGCGCATGGCGATGGCGCCGATCAGGAACAGCAGGAGATACCAGGGCGCGGGTAGCAGCGTCAGCAGCGGATCCGCGGGGCGGGGATAGGCACTGGCGGCAAGGGCGGCAGACCACCAGCACGGCCACAACAGCAGCTGCCAGCCGATCGGCCGATCCCAGCGGGCAAGCTGCGCGTAGGGCCAGAGCCAGCGCGGCAGCGCCCGGTAGGCCCAATGGCCGCTCGGCGCATCGGCGACACGGCCCTGGGCTGCTTTCGACTGGATGGGTTCCATGCTGCTGGAGTGGCAGCAGCGATGGGCGCCGTCAAGCGTCAGGCGAAACCATCACCCGGTGAAAACATCGTGACCAAAGAACCATTCCTTCGCCACCTCGGTGAACGTCAGCGCCGCCTTCGACAGCCGCTGGCGCGTGTCGTGGGCAAGGATGATGCGTTGCATGGGCAGCGGATCGGACAGCGGCTTGCACACCAGCGGCAGGCCGTCATAGCTCATGTCGCCATGCGGCCTGGTGTAGCTGACGGCGACGCCGAAGCCGTTGGCCACCATGCTGCGCTGCAGTTCGAACGAACTCGTCGTCGAATGGGCGGTGGGCGACAAGCCACGGCTTAAGAACAGGTCCAGCATGTGCTGCCAGCTGTGCGGCTGGTCGGTGGTGATCAGCGGATGCGCCGCAAGGTCGGCGAGGCTGACCGTCGGCTGACTGGCCAGCGCATGGCCCTGGGGCAGAAGCGCATGCGGTCGCAGCTCGTGCAGCAGGATGCGGGCGAAATGCGCCGGCAGGCCGAGATCGTAGGTGAGGCCGAGATCGATGGCGGAATCGCCCAGCCGCCGTCCCAGCGTCTCGAAGGTCTCGTCGCGGACGATGACGGTGACGGCAGGACAGCGCTGCGCAAACGAGCGTATCAGCGCCGGCGCGAAATGGGGCGCCAGATCCTCGAAACAGCCAAGCACCAGTTCGCCGGCGACATCGTCGTCACGCGTCCCAAGCCCTATCAGTTCGTCTGCTTCGGCGAGCACCTGTTTTGCCTTGGCCACCGCGCCGCGGCCGAACGAGGTCAGCGCAATGCCGCTGCCGCGCTGGCGCACGAACAATTTCTGGCCGAGCGTCGCTTCGACATTGTCGATCGCCACCGAGATCGACGGCTGTGAGACGTTCAGCATCCTTGCGGCCGCGGTGACGCTGCCATGGCGCGCCACGGCGACGAGATAACGCAGCTGGGTGAGGGTCAGGTTCATAGAGAAAAACTATAAGCGAAATGACAAGTTATTATTTTACGCGATGTTCTGGGGCTGCGATAGTCGGGCCATCAACCAAGGAGAATTGCGATGGCCGCCCAGATCGATGCTGAGACAATCGCCGATTACCAGCGCGATGGCGCGGTCTGCATCCGCGGCGCCTTCAAGGACTGGGTCGAGACAATTGCCGCCGGCATCGAGCGCAACATCCAGAACCGCAGCGCCATCGCCTCCGACATCGCCAACGGCCGCGGCAGCTTCTTCGACGATTACTGCAACTGGGAGCGCATTCCCGAATTCGTCCACGTGGTGCGGAACTCGCCCGCCGCCGAACTGGCGGCGGCTGTGATGCAATCGCGCAGCGCCCAGTTCTTCCACGACCATGTGCTGGTCAAGGAGCCGGGCACGCAGAAACCGACGCCCTGGCACCAGGACATCCCCTATTATTTCGTCGACGGACAGCAGACGGTGAGCTTCTGGATCCCCATCGATCCCGTCAAGGAGGCGACGTTGCGGCTGATCGCCGGCTCGCACAAATGGGACAAGATGATCCTGCCGGTGCGCTGGCTCGACGACAGCAATTTCTACGCCGGCGAGGGCGACTATTTGCCGGTGCCCGACCCCGACAAGGATTCCTCGATGAAAGTCCTCGAATGGGAGATGCAGCCGGGCGACGCCATCCTGTTCGACTTCAGGACCGCGCATGGCGCGCGCGGCAATTTGACCGCGGCCCGGCGCCGGGCGCTGTCGCTGCGTTGGGTCGGCGACGATGCGCGCTATGTCGAACGACCCGGCCGCACGTCTCCTCCCTATCTCGGCCATGACATGAAGCCCGGGCAGAAACTGCGCGAGGACTGGTTCCCGGTCGTCTTCCAGAGCTGACCGGCCGGATCACCTTCGTCAGGCGCGAACTTGCCTCCTCGATCCCATCGGCGGGCAATGTTCCCGTGCGCAATTGCTGCCAAAGTGTCGAGACGCCTTGACCCGTCGCCCCGAGACCAATAGCGGGTTCTGGACGAGGACGATCGGCAGCAAGAGGTAGCCATGAATGTTCTTCTTCTCGGCTCGGGCGGCCGCGAACATGCGCTCGCCTGGAAGATTGCCGCCTCGCCGCTGCTGACAAAGCTCTACGCGTCGCCCGGCAATCCGGGCATTGGCCGTGAAGCCGAACTGGTCAAGCTCGATATCGCCGACCACTCCGCTGTCGCCGCCTTCTGCCAGGAGAAGAAAATCGACCTGGTCGTGGTCGGGCCGGAAGGGCCGCTGGTGGCCGGCATTGCCGACGATTTGCGCGCATGGGGCATCCACGTCTTCGGCCCGTCCAAGGCGGCGGCGCGGCTCGAAGGCTCCAAGGGTTTCACCAAGGACCTTTGCGCCAGGTACGACATCCCGACCGCCGCCTATGGCCGCTTTGGCGACCTGGTCTCAGCGAGAGCCTATGTTGAAAAGACGGGCGCGCCGATCGTTATCAAGGCCGATGGTCTGGCCGCCGGCAAGGGCGTCACCGTGGCCATGACGCTGGACGAGGCGCTCGCAGCACTCGACGCCTGTTTCGACGGCTCCTTTGGCGCGGCCGGAGCCGAGGTCGTGGTCGAGGAGTTTCTCACCGGCGAGGAGGCAAGTTTCTTCTGCCTGTGCGACGGCACCACCGCGCTGCCCTTCGGCACCGCGCAGGACCACAAGCGCGTCGGCGAGGGCGATACCGGCCCCAACACCGGCGGCATGGGCGCCTATTCGCCGGCGCCGGTGATGACGCCTGACATGGTCGAGCGCACGATGCGCGAGATCATCGAGCCGACCATGCACGGCATGGCCGAACTCGGCGCGCCGTTTGCCGGCATTCTCTTTGCCGGGCTGATGATCACGGACAAGGGACCGAAGCTGATCGAATACAACACCCGGTTCGGCGATCCGGAATGCCAGGTGCTGATGATGCGGCTGAAGGACGACCTGCTGGTGCTGCTCAACGCCGCCGTCGACAGCCAGCTTGCGCACAGCTCGGTGCGCTGGCACGACGAAGCGGCGCTCACCGTGGTGATGGCGGCGAGGGGCTATCCCGGCACGCCGGAAAAAGGCTCGGTCATCCGCGGCCTCGATGAAGCCGCCAGCGACGGCGCCCAGATATTCCACGCCGGCACCGCCATCAATGGCGGCGCGCTGGTTGCCAATGGCGGCCGGGTGCTCAATGTCACCGCGACCGGCGCAACCGTCGGCGAAGCGCAGAAACGCGCTTACGCCGCGCTCGACCGCATCGATTGGCCGCAAGGTTTCTGCCGCCGCGACATTGGCTGGCAGGCGGTGGCACGCGAAAAGGTTGGCGCCAACTAGAGCAATTCCAGGAAAAGTGCGTAGCGGTTTTCCGTCCGGAATTACGTAAAAACAAATACTTAGAGCGGGGCAGCGATTCTATCAAACGCTGAACCGCTCTAGGCTCGCGCACCCAGGTGGCAAGCCTTCAGCGCCTGCGACGATCCAGTTCCGTCGAGGCGGTGCTGACCGGGTCGGCCGCCACGGCGAAGGCGGCCTCGATCTGCGCGGTTGAACGCTGCTCGGTCCGCTTCCAGGCGACATAGTCGGCAATGCCGAAGCGCGGACGCCGCGGCACCGTCTTCACCACCGGCATGCGGAAGCCGTCGCGGAATCTCTGCCAGCGCGCGCCGAGCACCGAGACCATTTCCTCGAATGTCGGCGGTGTCGCCACATCGGCGTAGGTGATGGTGAATCTGCCGGCGAGCCCGTCCGCGCGCGAGACCGGCACAGGTATCGAGGCGAGATAGTCCGTCGGCACATCGATCAGCCCGCCGAAGGCCCATTGCGCGCGCAACTGGTCGCCGTTCATCGGCGCGACATTGACGTCGATGTCATTTGGCGTGCCCGCCACCCGGTAGGGACAGCGGAAGCGCCCGCAATTGGCTTGCGCCGAAAATTGCCAGAGTGCGTAACCCTGCCAGTTGCCCATCGGAAAATGCACGTCGATGTCGGGCTTGTAGCGGGCGTACCAGAGCGGCAGCCGCGACAGGAGCCGGTATTGGTAGCGGTTGTCGGCAATGTACTGGGCGGTCTTGCCGTTGGTGTAGAGCACCGGGAAGCGGCCAACACGCCGATGCACCTGACGCACGAACTCCTCGGCATCCTCCAGCGATATCCACTGCGTCGGGTCGTTGCCCTCGAGGTCCAGCGCCATCAGTTCGTCCGGCGCCGGCTCGGCGAAATCGATGAAATTGTTGGCTTGCTCGACGGGATTGCCGGGACGCGCAAGATGATAGGCGCCCCATTTCAGGCCGAGCGCCTTGGCCACCACCTTGCGCGTCTGGAACAGTTCGCGCGTCACCGCATGACGCTTCCACAGCGCCTTGCAGAGCCGCACTTCCGTCTCGTCACCCGAGCAGAAATAGGGCGGCGGCAACCCATCGGAGGCCTTGTTGATGAAGCCGACGACGCGCTTGTCGGTGGCAAGCTGCCCCCAGTCGATGGAATTGTATTCGTAGGCGTCGATCACCAGCGCGCGGTCGGCATTCTTCCACGGCTCGGAGAAATCCGAGGCCTTTGCTGCCAGTGTCAGCGCCACCATCGCCGCGAGAGCGAGCGCTGAGCGGCGAAGAAGATGCGCCGGCGTTTTCAAACAGGGAGTCCCCGCTGACCAAATACCGATGGTGAACCGCTATGGTTAAGGAATTGCTTTTGTAGCGCGGCAACCGACTGTCACCGGCGTATCAGCGGCTGGATCTCGAACGGATCGGGCGCCGGCTCCTGCGGCAGCGTTCCTTCGGCCGCGCGCTTGCGATGGTGGGCGAGAGAGCATTGCGGCGAGCACAATATGCCGCGATCCGACCAGTAGGCGGCGCCGTTCTCCAGTTTGCCATGATGATACCAGAACCCCGCAGCCCGGTAGGGCAGCCCGCATTCGATGCAGCGATAAGCGTCGGGTCTGGCGAGCATGGATGGGTTCCGCTCCGATCTGTCGCCGGCCGAATGCCGGGCTGACCCCGATTCTAATACGCGCCACCGCGATTGCAAAATCCGCGTGACAAAGTTTGACGTTTACGTAAAAAGAAGATGGGAGCGAAGGGCTAGTGGTTTTGCGGCCGCGCCGGCCCTAGGGTCGGCTGGCGGAAGCTGAGGAGGATAGCGGCATGTATCGGGCACCGGTCGAGGACATCGCCTTCACGTTGAAGCACGTGGCCGGCCTGAAGCCGGCGCTGGAGGCCGGCACGTTCGGCGATCTCGGCGAGGACCTTGTCGATGCCATCCTGGCCGAGGCCGGCCGCTTCGCCACCGACGAAGTGGCGCCGCTCTACAAGATCGGCGACGAGCGGGGCGCGGTGCTGAAAGATGCCGCCGTCACCATGCCGCCAGGCTGGAAGGAGCTTTACCGGCGCTGGATCGATGGCGGCTGGAATGCGCTCTCCGGACCGGAAGAGTTCGGTGGCCAGGGTCTGCCGACCATGCTCGGCGTCGCCGCGCTCGAAATGTGGAACTCCGCCGCCATGGCCTTCGGCATTGGCCCGACCCTGACCATGGGCGCGGTCGAAGCGCTCGACAAGCACGCGTCGGAGGCGCTGAAGGCCAAATATCTGGCAAAGCTCGTTTCCGGCGAGTGGATGGGCACGATGAACCTGACCGAGCCGCAGGCCGGTTCCGACCTCGCCGCCTTGCGCAGCCGCGCCGAGCCGGCCGGTGACGGCACCTACCGCATCTTCGGCCAGAAGATCTTCATCACCTATGGCGAGCACGATTTCACTGACAACATCATCCATCTGGTGCTGGCAAGGCTGCCTGATGCGCCGGCCGGCACGCGCGGCATCTCGCTGTTCCTCGTGCCGAAATTCCTGGTCGGCGACGATGGTGCCCTCGGCGCGCGCAACGACGTTTTCTGCTCCGGCCTGGAGCACAAGCTCGGCATCCATGCCTCACCCACCTGCACCATGATCTATGGTGACGGCTTCCAGGGGATCAAGCCCGGCGCCATCGGCTGGCTGATCGGCGAAGAGAACAAGGGCCTCGCCTGCATGTTCACCATGATGAACAATGCCCGGCTCTGCGTTGGCATGCAGGGCGTGGCGGTGGCCGAGACGGCGACGCAGAAGGCGATCGCCTATGCCAATGAGCGCCGCCAGGGCAAGGCATCCGACTTTGCTGGCGCGGGTATGGCGCCGATCGTCCATCACCCCGACGTGCAGCGCAACCTTCTGACCATGCAGGCGCTGACCCAGATCGCCCGAGCCATCAGCTACTCCTGCGCGCATGCCATCGACCGCGCCCGTGTCGCCGAGGGCGAGGCCGCCGCGAACTGGCGCGACCGCGCCAATCTGCTGACGCCACTGGCCAAGGCCTTTTCGACCGATGTCGGCGTCGATGTCGCGTCGCTGGGCGTCCAGGTTCATGGCGGCATGGGCTTCATCGAGGAGACGGGCGCTGCCGCCCTTTACCGCGATGCCCGCATCGCGCCGATCTACGAAGGCACCAACGGCATCCAGGCGATCGATCTGGTGGCGCGCAAGCTGCCGCTCGGCGGCGGCGAGCACGTGCATCGCTATATCGGCGAACTGAAGGCGGGAGCCGACGCGGTGCGGATCTCCAATGTCGAGGGCTTTGGCCGCACCGCCGATAGCCTGGATCAGGCGCTCGATGATCTATCCGAAGCCACGCGCTTCCTGCAGAAGTTGCTGGCGGAAGGACGCTCGGACGAGGCGTTGGCCGGCGCCACGCCCTATCTCCGGCTGATCTCGCTTGCCGCCGGCGGCGCCTATCTGGCGCAAGGTGCGCTTGCCGACCATGGCCGCGTCGCGCTCTGCCGCTTCTTTGCCGAAAACCTGCTTGGCGAGACGCGCGCCTTGAAGGAGCGCGTTGTCGGCGGCGCCGAAAGCCTTGCCGCAGCCGGCAAGACGCTCATTTCTGCCTGACGTTCACAAGGAAAAGACCGTGACAGACCATATCCTCGTCGAGCGCCAGGGCGCCATCCAGATCATCCGCATGAACCGTCCGGACAAGAAGAATGCCCTGACGCGCGCCATGTACGCGACAATGTCGGCTGCCCTTGCCGAAGGCGATGCCGATCCGGCGGTTCGCGTGCACGTCTTTCTCGGCGTGCCCGGCGCCTTCTCCTCCGGCAACGATCTTGCCGACTTCATGGTCATCGCCACCGGCGGCGAGGGCGGGACGGAGGTCTGGGATTTCCTGATTGCCCTGGCCAAAGTGGAAAAGCCCATAGTGTCGGGCGTCGACGGCATAGCGGTCGGCATCGGCACCACGATCAACTTGCATTGCGACCTGACCTTCGCCACCCAGCGCACAGTCTTCCGCACGCCCTTCGTCGATCTGGGCCTGGTGCCGGAGGCGGGGTCGAGCCTGCTTGCGCCGCGGATCCTGGGGCAGCAAGGCGCTTTCGCGCTGCTCGGTCTCGGCGAAGGCTTTTCCGCCGAGCGGGCGAAGGCCGCCGGGCTGATCTATGAGGTGGTCGAGGAGGGTGCACTGGAAGCTGCCGTGCTGGAAGCCGCCAGCCAGATCGCGGCCAAGCCGCCGCAGGCGCTGAAGATCGCGCGCGACCTCATGCGCGGCTCGCGCGAGGATCTCGTCGCCCGCATCAGCGTGGAAAGCGAACACTTCCGCGAGCGCCTGAAATCCGATGAGGCCCGCGCCGCGCTCACGGCGTTCATGATGCGCAAGAAGGCGGGCTGAGCCAGCTGCCCGCCGCTAAGCATTCGGCAAAAGCGGTGGGCACGGCAGAGTTGCGTCTGGTCTGGGGAAACTCGCGCATGGCGTGATTTTGGTCTGTACATGCAACGCCTCGCGCCCTATCTGACGAGTGGGCGGTTGGGGTGTCCTGCGAGGTGGAGAGGACATGACCAAAGACGTTGCCATCAATGCGCAATTTGCCGAAAATGATTGCCGGCGCCCATTGATGCGTTGAACGCCTCGATATGCTTGCCGATGCCGTAAAGCCGCTCGGGCTGACGCTCAAGCTCTGGTGGCGCTTCTGGCCGCAATTGGTCGCCATCGTTCTGCTGGGCATCGTGTTCGGCGACCTGTTCATGCAGGTCGCGGCGCGTACCGCCTTTCTCAACCACATGGCAGGGCTCGCCTTGCTGACGCTCGTCGCTTTGACTCAGCTCATCGTCACGGTCGCCATGTTCCAGACATTGCTGTCGGCGCTGCCCGCGACACGTGCCGCGCAACAGGCGGCACGCGATGAAAGCTCGGGCGAGACGCGCGGCGGCAGCGCGCGGCTGGCCCGCATGGTGACCGTCGCGCTGCTGCCCTTTTTCGCCTACTACGCCGCCTGGGGTTTTCTAGGCGATACGGTGCGGCAATATTCGCGCGTCACGCTCGACATGGCTCCGTTCGGTGAAAGCGCAGGCAACGTGCTCGATGTCCTCGATTCGCGATGGCTGGTCTTTTCCGTTGCGATCTCGTGGTTGGTCCGGCGCTTCGCCACCACGATGCAGAAACGCGGCGGCGGGCGCTCCTTCTGGCAGATCGTCGTGGTGATCTGCGAGACCAACTGGATCTTTATCGGTCTCTACGTGATCTCGCGCTGGAAGGACGAAATCCTCGGCTGGATCATGAGCCGCAACGTCTTTTCCGTCCTGCAGGCCACGGCGGACGGCATCGCCAGCCCAATCGCAAGCGCCTTCGCCGACCCAATGGTGCCCGTGGAGGTCACCTCCATCGACACGGCGACCAAGCTGATCAACCTGTTCTTCTTCATGCTGCTGCCGGTGATCTGGCTTGTGCTGGCCGCGCTCATCTACGGCTACGATGTCCGCGACGACAGGGAGCTGATGCGCGTGCACCAGCGCGTCGAACGTCTCGGCGAGCGTTATCGCGCCATCCCGCAATTCCTGCGCGACTTTGCCGAGCACTTCATCTCCGGCTATCGCTCGCGCTACCTGCCGATCGCCAATGGCGTGCGCATCACGCTGAGCTCCGGCGTCGTGCTGATCGTCACGCTGATCGTCGGCTATCGGCTGATCGACTGGCTGGCGGCCTGGGCGTGGCTGGGTATGACGCGCCTCATCGGCCCGCATGATCTAGACACCTGGCAGGTTCTTTCCGAGGCCATTTCGCTCTTGTTCGGCAGCCCGTTCCAGGACAGCTCGACCGGCATCCTCGTCGAGCCGCTTCGCATCTGCTTCCTCGCAGCGATCCTCGAAACCGCATTCGCGCTGCCAAAGCGCCAGACCGATGATGGCGCGCAACTGTCCGATCCGAAGGGCAGGGTCGAGGCCCACAATGTTTGAGAACGCCGGTTCCCGCCTGAAAGCTTGGCTGGTGGCCGGCATCGGCACCGCGGCAGCGTTGGCTCTCGCTGGTGTGCTGGGCGCGTTCGGCGCGAGGCACGAGCCGATGCAGCTCCTGGCGCCGACCGGCCGGATCGAAACTGGCCAGTGGCTGCTGCGGCCGCTCCGGGCCTATACCGCCGAAGGCGAGAACCTCTACGGCGCGCCGCTCAAGCCTGGGGCCAAGGCGCTGGTCTTCGAGGTCGAAATGACGAACCGCACGGCGAAGTCCAGCAAGGATTATTTCGATGTCCTGCAGGCGAGCCAGGCCACGGTCGATCCATCGTCCAAGCCTTTCATAGTGCTGACGCGCGATTCCACGCTCTCGCCGGAATTGCATCCCGGCATGCCCGAGCGCATGGCCTATATCTGGGAACTGCCGGGCGGGTCGGCTCCGCCGGCGAGCCTCGACCTGACGGTGATCCGCAAGACCTACAAGCAGGCTGGTTCAATCCGGCGCCGGCCGGCACGCTGACACTTCCCGTCGGCTCCGGGCCCGACACGGCGGACATCCAGCCATGATGCGCAAGACGGCCAACATCATCCTGCTGCTCGTTGCGGTGGCATTTTGCTACGGCCTGCAAATGTCGAAGCCACATTATGGTGACCTTATCGGACCGATCCCCGCGCACGGCAATGCGGGTGAGACGATCACCGGACGGAACTTTGAGGTGCGTGCGGAAAAGGTGGCATTCGCCCGGAACCTCAAGGTGGATCGCTTCGGTGAGACCAAGATCCTGACCACCGGTGGTGTCTGGGCCGTGGTGACGGTGGAGTTTACGGCGCGGAAGCAATCGACGTCCGTTGCGGTCGCGTCCTGGCGCGGTCCGACTGGCCTTAACTATGATCAGACCGAGCGGATGTCGTTTGCCGACGGGCTTCTTCCCGTGGCCATCGACCCCGGCCTGCCGAAGAAGGCAAGGCTGGTCTTCGAGTTGCGGCCGGACGAGGCCAGCAACGCGACCTTGCTGATTTCGGAAAAGCTGATGTCGGCGCTCGATTCGCAGGCAGAGATTTCGCTCGGACCGGTCGCCATCGCACCCGATGGCTTGCCTGCTGGCACAGTCGACACCTTGGATATGTCGCAGCCGATCTGAAGGACTGGCACGGAATGACAGCACAGGATCTGGTTCAGCAAAGTGGGCTCGGCGAGCGGAAATGGCGACGCCGCAGCCTTTGGGCGCTGCTTCTGCTGATCCCCTTGACCTTGGCCGTCGAGGCCTATGACAGCGTCAAGGCGCTGCTGGCCGACAATGACCTGTTTGCGCGCCGCGTCGCCTGGGGCCAGAGCGTGCATTTCGGCGGCAGCGACTGGAAACTGACCGACCTGCGCGGTGCCTTCGGCATGGCGAACCTGCCGCCGGATTCCGTGCCCGTGCTGGCTGACTTCTCGGTAAAGGTCGGCGATCCCGATCTGCAAAAACTCTGGCTTGGCTGCAAGGTGATGCTGATCGACGCCGCCGGCCGGCGCTGGGCGCCGACATCGGCGGTGACGCTGAAGGCGCCAGGCGACGTGCAGACCTGCACGTCGGCGATCTTCTCCGGCGCCAAGAGCGGCGACACCCTCAATTTGCGCGAGACCTTCCTGGTGCCGAAGGACGTGACGAAGACGATACGGCCGGCGGTCGGCCTCGCCAGCGAGCGGCCGCATTTCCTGCTGTTCCAACTGGAAAAGGATTGATTTCCTGCGCCCGTCCGAGGGGCTAGGGGTATAGTCGCGTCTTGTCCCAGCCGCCTGCGGCATTGCGCGAAAAGACGAGGCGGTCGTGCAGGCGGAATGGCCGGTCGTGCCAGAACTCGATCGTTTGCGGCACGATGCGGAAACCCGACCAATGCTTTGGGCGCGGAATCTCGCCGATCGGGTAGCGCGCCGTGTATTCGGCGACCGCCTTTTCCAGCGCGAAGCGGCTTTCCAGCGGCCGCGACTGTTTCGAGGCCCAGGCGCCGATGCGGCTGCCGCGCGGCCGCGTCGCGTAATAGGCATCCGCCTCGGCATCGCTGACGATCTCCACCGGTCCGCGCACGCGCACCTGCCGGCGCAGCGATTTCCAGTGGAAGCACATCGCCGCCTTCATGCTGCCAAGAATCTCGCGGCCCTTGGCGCTCTCGAAATTCGTGTAGAATACAAACCCGCCTTCATCGAACCCCTTGAGCAGCACCATCCGCACATCCGGCATGCCGTCGGCATCGACGGTCGCCAGCGCCACGCCGTTGGCGTCGTTGATCTCGCTCTTCGTCGCGTCGTCGAGCCAGGCGCCAAACAGTCGGAATGGCTCGGCAGCCTCGGTAAAGTCACCGGTTGTTAACTCAGTTTCGCTCATAGTTTTTCTCAAATTGTCACGATGGCTGGGAGGTTGCCGATTGTTGCGTATCGCGCAAGCTTTTGACAGCAGGCAATGGGGCGTTATCGCTTCGGCCAGCGCCAAAGCCGCGATCGTGATGGTCGCGTTGCCTCTTGCCGCTTGTGGCGCCGGCGGCTTCAGCCTGGAAAAGGCCGAGGTCGACCGTTCGATCCTGACCAGCAGCACACCTACTTCCGCCACCCCGACCGATCAGGACCGCGATTCGGACCAGACCACGATCGGCAATGCCGTGTCTTCCGCCGACATCGAGGAGCTCGGCGGCCAGGCGGTGCCATGGGCGAATGCAGGCACCGGCTCGCGTGGCTCGATCACCGAACTGGTCGAATTGAAGGACGCGGGCCAAACCTGCCGACGCTTTACCGCCTCGCGCGAGAGCTTCGACGGCGTCTCGCTGTTCAAGGGCGAATTGTGCATGGCCGGAGCCGGCGGCTGGCACATGCAGGACTTCAAGGCGCTCTGATTTTCCACCGCCATTTCTCTCCTTGCGCTACTGGAATTTCTTCCTATGCGAGCGCATATAGGGGGCAACCATGGACTCACTCCTTCTCCAGGGCAGGAAGCATGCGCGACCCCTATGAGGTCCTGGGCGTTGCCAAGAACGCATCGGCCAAGGACATAAAATCGGCGTACCGCAAACTCGCCAAAAAACATCATCCGGACCAGAATCCGAATGATCCCAAGGCGAAGGACCGTTTTGCGGCCGCCAACCAGGCTTACGAGATCGTCGGCGACGAAAAGGCCCGCGCCGCCTTCGATCGCGGCGAGATCGACGCCGACGGCAAGCCGCGCTTCCAGGGCTTCGAGGGCGCGGCGGGCGGTGGCGATCCGTTCGCAGGCTTCCGCCGCCAGCAGGGTGCCGGCGGTTCGCGATTCGAGTTCCGCTCGGGGCGTCCAGGCGGCGATCCGTTCGACGGCAACAGCGACATTTTCAGCCAGATCTTTGGCGACGCCTTCTCTGGCGCGCGCGGGCCGGGTGCGGGCGACCGCCGGCAGCCGGCGGCAGGCGCCGACCTCAACGTGACGCTCGACGTCACCGTCGAGGAGGCGGCCACCGCCGAGAAGGTGACGGCGATGTTCCCCGACGGCCGCAAGGTGGCGGTCAAGCTGCCGGCCTATGTCGAGGACGGCCAGACCATCCGCCTGAAAGGCCAGGGCGAGCAGGGGCCGGGACAGCCGGGCGACGCGCTGGTCAAGATCCGGTTCCGCCGTCATCCGCGCTACCGTCTCGAGGGCCGCGACCTGCATGCCGATCTGCCGGTGGCACTGGCCGACGCCGTGCTGGGCGCCAAGGTGGCGGTCGAAACGCCGACCGGCCGGCTGGCGGTCAATATTCCGGCATGGTCGAGCTCGGACAAGGTGCTGCGGCTGAAGGGCAGGGGCCTGCCGGAAAAAACCGGTGGCCATGGCGATCTCTACGCCCATGTCAGGCTGATGCTGCCAGAGGGCGGCGACAGCGAGCTCGAAGCGCTGATGCGCCGCCGAAAAGGCTGATCGAGAGAGTTTTCTCCGCTGGACTGTCCGTTTTGAACGCTTGAAGGGGCCCTGTGCCTGTGCGATAGGGCACTCCACAAAGCAGACATACTTTGCGGAGAGTGCTCACATGGCGGGTGGACAGGGCCTTATGGCTGGCAAGCGCGGGCTGATCCTCGGCGTCGCGAACAATCGGTCGATCGCCTATGGCATCGCCAAGGCCTGTGTCGATCACGGCGCCGAAATTGCGATGACCTATCAGGGCGAAGCCTTCAAGAAGCGCGTCGAGCCATTGGCGGCCGAACTCAACGCCCATGTTGCCGGCCATTGCGACGTCACTGATCCGGAAAGCCTCGATGCGGTGTTCGCCGACATCGCCAAGCACTGGGGCAAGCTAGACTTCCTCGTCCATGCCATCGCCTTTTCCGACAAGGATGAACTGACCGGCCGCTATGTCGAGACGACGCGCGACAACTTCCTGCGCACCATGGACATTTCGGTCTATTCCTTCACCACCATCGCCAAGCGCGCCGAGCCGCTGATGACCGATGGCGGTTCGCTGCTGACGCTGACCTATTACGGTGCCGAAAAAGTGATGCCGCACTACAACGTCATGGGCGTCGCCAAGGCGGCGCTCGAAGCCAGCGTGCGCTATCTGGCCGTCGACCTCGGCGCCAAGAAGATCCGCGTCAATGCCATCTCCGCCGGTCCGATAAAGACGCTGGCCGCATCAGGCATCGGTGACTTCCGCTACATCCTGAAGTGGAACGAGTACAATTCGCCGCTGAAGCAGACGGTCACCCAGGAGGAAGTCGGCGATTCCGGCGTCTATTTCCTGTCCGACCTCTCGCGCGGCGTCACCGGCGAGATCCATCATGTCGATTCCGGCTACCATGTCGTCGGCATGAAGGCGGTCGACGCCCCCGACATTTCGACCGTCAAGGACTGAAGCAATTCCAGGAAAAGTGTGTAACGGTTTTCCGTCCGGAATTGCGCAAAAACAAACGGTTAGCTTCCGACTGATCCCTTTCGACCAAGCCTGGCCCGAGCCTCGGAAGACCTGATGTATCCGCTCGTCTACTTTGTGCGCCACGGCCAGACGCAATGGAACGCCGAGTTCAGGCTGCAGGGGCAGGCCGACACCGATCTCAACCCGCTCGGCCGCGAGCAGGCGAGCCGCAACGGACAGCGGCTGGCCGAGCTCGTCCACAATCCCGAAGAATTCGACTTTGTCGCCAGCCCGATGCGGCGCACGCGCGAGACGATGGAGCGTCTGCGCGCGGCGATGAAGCTCGATCCGCTTGCCTATCGTACCGAGCCGCTGCTCGTCGAACTGAGCTTCGGCGACTGGCAGGGCTTCACTTTTGCCGAAATCGAGGCCAGGGATCCCGGTTCGACCAGGCAGCGCAGCCTCGACAAGTGGAATTTCCAGCCGCCGGGCGATGGCGCAGAAAGCTACCAGATGCTGCTCGAGCGGGTGAAGCCATGGTTCGACGCGCTCGATCGCGACACGGTCTGCGTGACCCATGGCGGCGTCGTGCGCGCGCTGTTTCGCGTAGTGCTGGGGATGTCCACGCGAGAGGCGGTCAGGATGGACGTGCCTCAGGATCGCCTGGTCCGGCTGCAGGGCCGGAGCCTGGAGTGGCTATAGGGCGCTAGACTTACTCTGTGTCCGGAAGTTCCATGTCGGTGACGACATTCTCGCCATTCGTCACGTCATAGGCGAGGACGATGTCCATGCCGGGCTTCAGCGCATCGAGATCGGTCTCGGCATTCAGCTTGTAGGACTTGCCGTCTTCCAGCGTCAGCGTCAGTGTATCCTTGTCGATCTTCTTGATCAGGCCTTCGGTCTGGCCGGCGAAGGCGGCAGTGGAAATCAGCAGGGTGGCGGCAACAGCGCCAATCAGGGTACGCATCGTCGTCCTCATTATCATTGCGCCGGCATGGGTAGCGGCGGATCCTCAACGGCGGATGGAAGAGAGCAGAAACCAACCGAATGTGTCAAAACTAAAACCGCCAGATCACAGTTTGACCACTGTGGAAAACGCCAATAGAAGGCAGGCTTGAACCGGCTCCGCCGCCGGGCAGGGCACTTCTCCATGTCTCACAACACGTTCGGCCACCTGTTCCGCGTCACCACCTGGGGCGAAAGCCATGGGGCGGCACTCGGCTGCGTTGTGGACGGCTGCCCGCCTGGCATCCGCTTCACTCAGCGAGAAATCCAGGCAGAGCTCGACAAGCGCCGGCCGGGACAGTCACGTTTTGTGACGCAGCGTCGCGAACCCGACGAGGTCAAGATACTCTCCGGCTTCATCTTCGACGAGGACGGCGAGACGATGATCACCACCGGCACGCCGGTGTCGATGCTGATCGAAAATGTCGACCAGCGCTCGAAAGACTATGGCGAGATCGCCCGCCAGTACCGGCCGGGCCATGCCGACTACACCTATGACGTCAAATACGGCCTGCGCGACTACCGTGGCGGCGGCCGCTCCTCCGCCCGCGAGACTGCGGCGCGCGTGGCGGCCGGCGCGCTTGCCCGCAAGGTCGTGCCCGGCATGGTGGTGCGCGGCGCACTGGTGTCGATGGGCGAAAAGTCGATCGATCGCGCCAACTGGAACTGGAATTTCATCGGCGACGCCGAAAATCCATTCTTCACGCCCGATCCGGCTTCCGTTCCCGTCTTCACCCAGTATCTCGACAGCGTCCGCAAAGCCGGCTCCTCGGTCGGCGCTATTATCGAGATCGTCGCCGACGACGTTCCGGCCGGCCTCGGCGCACCGATCTATGCCAAGCTCGACCAGGACATCGCGTCAGGCCTGATGTCGATCAACGCCGTCAAGGGCGTCGAGATCGGCAACGGCTTCGAGGCTGCCCGCGTCACCGGCGAACAGAATGCCGACGAGATGCGCATCGGCAATGATGGCAAGCCGGTGTTCCTGTCCAACAATGCCGGCGGCATCCTTGGCGGCATCTCGACCGGCCAGGCGATCGTTGCGCGCTTCGCCGTCAAGCCGACGTCGTCGATCCTGACGCCGCGCAAGTCGATCGACAAGGACGGCAAGGACGTCGAGGTCATGACCAAAGGCCGCCACGATCCTTGCGTCGGCATCCGCGCCGTGCCGATCGGCGAGGCGATGGTTGCCTGCGCGATCGCCGATCACTATTTGCGTCATCGTGGCCAGACCGGGCGCGTCTGACCTTCAACCTGCAAGCGGAAGCGAGCGTCGATGCCTTACGATCAGAAGAAAATCGTCGAAGCCCTGCGCGCCTTCGAACGCGGCGAGATCGTCGTCGTCATGGACGATGACGGGCGCGAGAACGAGGGCGACCTGATCGTCGCCGCCGTCCACTGCACGCCGGAAAAGATGGCCTTCATCGTCCGCAACACTTCCGGCATCGTCTGCACGCCAATGCCGCGCGAGGAGGCAAAACGCCTCAATTTGGCGCCGATGGTGGCCGACAACGATTCCGCCCACACGACGGCCTTCACGGTCAGCGTCGATTTCAAGCACGGCACCACGACCGGCATCTCGGCCGACGACCGTACGTTGACCGTGCGCAACCTCGCCAACGGCAATGTCGGCGCTTCCGATTTCGTCCGCCCCGGCCACATCTTCCCGCTGATCGCGCGCGAAGGCGGCGTGCTGATGCGCTCGGGCCATACCGAGGCCGCGGTCGACCTCTGCAAGCTCGCCGGCCTGCCGCCGATCGGCGTCATTTCCGAACTGGTCAACGATGACGGCACCGTCAAACGCGGCCCGCAGGTGCAGGCTTTCGCCGAGGAGCATGGCCTGAAGCAGATCTCGGTCGCCGATCTCATCGCCTACCGCCAGCGCAAGGAAACGCTCGTCGAGCGCGTCGCCTGCTCCGACATCGACACGGCGGGCGGCAAGGCGCAGGTCTTCACCTACACGCTGCCCTGGGATTCGATGCACCACGTGGCGATCGTCTTCGGCGACATCCGCGACGGTGAGGAAGTGCCGGTGCGGCTCCATTCGGAGGATGTGGTGAGCGACGTCTTCGGCACCAGCCACCGGCTGGACGGCGTCATGAAGGCGATGGGCGAGCGCAAGCGCGGTGTCATCGTCTATCTGCGCGAAGGCTCGGTCGGCGTTGCCCATCAGGAGCGCAAGCGCCCGGCGAGCGGCGAGCGCGAAGATCATGAAGAGGCGCGCCGCCGCGAGAACGAATGGCGCGAGATCGGCCTCGGCGCGCAGATACTCAAGGATCTCGGCATTTCCTCGATCAACCTGATCGCCTCGCGCGAGCGCCACTATGTCGGCCTCGAAGGTTTTGGCATCCACATCGCGAAGACCGAGATCCTGTGAGGATCGACCGCTAAAGGACAGCGCCCGGCCCGCTCGAAACCGGGCGCTTCGTGGATCATTCCGCGGGAACAGCGGCCGCTTCGCATCCGGCGAGATCGCAATCCGGCTCGCCAAGGCTGTGCTGGCCGATGAGCACGGTGGCCAGTGCGATTGCGCCCGCCACCACCGACACGAAAAACCCGCTCTGGGCGCCGAAGGCGTCCACCACCGCGCCGGCGGCGAAGGAGCCGAGCGCCATGCCGATGCCGATGCCCGTCGTCACCCAGGTAACGCCTTCGGTCAGCATCGCTGCCGGCACGCGCCGCTCGATCAGGCCGAATGCGGTGATGAAGGTCGGCGAGATCGCCACGCCACTGACGAAGACGGCCAGCGCCAGAAGCGGCACCGTGTCGGCGACGAGCAGTGGCAGCGTGGTGAGCGCGATGACGGCGATCGCAATTGCCAGTTGGCGTTGCAGCGGCACTTTCAGGTTCAGGGCGCCGATGACGATGCCGAGGACGAACGAGCCGAGTGCGTAGACGCCGATGATGAGGCTGGCGGCACCCGGCTGGCCCAGTTCCTTGGTGATCGCCACGGTGCTCACTTCGGTGGTCGCGAAGGTCGCGCCGATGAAGATCAGGGCGAAGGTGATGATCTGAACCGGCCGCAAGCGGATTGCCGAGCCATGAGAACCATGTTCCGCCGGACGCACGCGCGGCTCGGTCGAGCGTTGCAGGATGAAGGCCGTAGAGCCCAAGGCGAGGAACAATGTGCTGACCAGCATTCCCGCTTCTGGGAACAGGGCGACGCTCAAGCCCACCGAAAGCGATGCCCCGGCGATATACACCAGTTCGTCCGCCGCCGACTCGAAGGCGAAGGCTGTGTTCAGCTCCGGACGATCGCGGAAGATCTCGGTCCAGCGCGCGCGCACCATGGCCGGAATGCTGGGCATGGCGGCGGCCAGCAGCGCCGAGGCGAACAGCGTCCATATCGGCCAATGGCGGCTGGCTGCTGCAATCAGCACCACGAAAGCAAGCACGGAGATGATGGTGGTGGGCACGACAATCCGCGTCTGGCCGAGGCGGTCGACCAGCCGCGAGATCTGCGGCGCGACGAAGGCGTTGGCCAGCGCGTATGTCGCGGAGACGGCGCCGGCCAGCCAGTATTCGCCGTTCGTCTGCGACAGCATAGCGACGATGCCGATCGGCGCCATGGCGATGGGCAGCCGGGCAATGAAGCCGGCCGTGGCGAAGCCTTTGGTGCCGGGAGCACGAAAGATTTTCGAATAGGGATTTTGCATGGTCTGGCTTCCTCGACAATCGCAGGATCGACAATTACATACGTAGCGTATGAGTATTAGTTAGTGCATACGCCGCGTATGTCAATTGGCATACGCAACGTATGTTAATGGGGCCAGAGCCATGCACAGACCCCGCAAGGAAATGATCGCCGAGACGCGCGCCAAGCTGATCACGGCCGCCCGCCATGCCTTCGGCACCATTGGCTATGCCGAAGCCTCGATGGACGATTTCACCGCCTCGGCCGGGCTGACGCGCGGCGCGCTCTATCATCACTTCGGTGACAAGAAGGGACTGCTGCAGGCGGTCATTGCCGAGATCGACGGCGAAATGGCGGCGCGGGTCAATGAGGTGGCGGCGCTGGCGCCGACCCGCTGGCAGAGCTTCGTCGACGAATGCACCACCTATATCGAGATGGCGCTGGAGCCGGAAATCCAGCGCATCATGTTCCGCGACGGTCCGGCGGTGCTGGGCGATCCGGCACAGTGGGCGAACGCCAATGCGTGCGCGGCTTCGATCACCAATCACCTGACTAGGCTGCAGGAGGAGGGAGTGGTCGTAGCCGACCTCGACCCCGAGACCGCCGCGCGGCTGATCAACGGCGCCAGCAGCCAGGCGTCTCAGCGGATCGCCAATTCACAAGACCCCGAGGCAACATCGAAGAAGGTGGTGGCGGCCTTCAAGCAGCTGCTCGAAGGCTTGCTCAAAAAGGCTGACGGCCCCGCCGACCAGCGTCGATAAGCCAAGGATGTGCACCGGTTTTGCGGCCGCGCGGCGCTACCCGAGATTGACAATCGCAAGGTTGAGATCATCCTCTGCGGCCATCTCTGAGGCGGGGGATTCGGCGATGTGGGACTTCAGCATCGGCAGGTCGGTGTCCATCATGATCAGGACATGGCC
Source organism: Mesorhizobium sp. CNPSo 4689 (assembly GCF_057784325.1). Taxonomy (NCBI): domain Bacteria; kingdom Pseudomonadati; phylum Pseudomonadota; class Alphaproteobacteria; order Hyphomicrobiales; family Phyllobacteriaceae; genus Mesorhizobium; species Mesorhizobium sp. CNPSo 4689. Next base: position 221,276 of record NZ_JBWLUZ010000005.1, on the reverse strand, counting down.
CTTCATCGTCTTCCGCATGATCGCCTATTTCGGCATCACGCTGGCCTACATTATGGCGACCGGCACCGGCGCCAGTGTCGGCTACGGCGTCGGCCACATCTCCACCGACCCCGACGGACCAATGTCCTTTGCGCTGTGGGGCGGCGTGGTCGGCTTCGGCGTCGTTTCGATCGCCGTCTACTGGATCCGCGAATACATCCTCTACATCGTCAAGGCCGGCCATATCGCGGTCATGGTCCACCTGATCGACGGCCAGGACGTGCCTGGCGGCCAGGACCAGATCTCCTATGCCAGGGCCGTGGTGACCGAGCGTTTCGCCGAGGCCAACGTCCTGTTCGTGCTCGACCAACTGGTCAAGGGTGCTATTCGTGCCATCACCGGCCTGATCGGCGGCATCGCCGCCTTCCTGCCCATCCCCGGCCTGAGCGGCCTGGTCAGCTTCATCAACACCGTCATCCGCATGTCGCTGACCTATGTCGACGAGATCATCCTTGGCTACAACATCCGCATCAATTCCACCTCGCCCTTCGAGACGGCCAGACAAGGCATCGTGCTCTATGCGCAGAACGGCAAGACCATGGTCAAGAACGCGATCTGGCTGTCGGTGATCATGTGGGGCGTGTCCTTCGTCATCTTCCTGTTGATGCTGGCGCCCGCCGGCGCGATCCTCTGGTTCATGCCGGGGCAGCTCGGCGGCTGGGCTTTCGTGCTGGCCATCGTCTTTGCCTGGGCCTTCAAGGCAGCCTTCATCGAGCCCTTCGCCATCGCCTCTTTGATGCAGGTCTATTTCAGCACCATCGAGGGCCAGGTGCCCAATCCTGACTGGGATCGGCGGCTGTCGGAAGCTTCCTCGAAATTCAGGGAACTCAAGGACAAGGCGCTGGCCTCGTTTGGCGGCTCGCGCTGGGCGCAGCCGGCACCAACACCCAATAGCCCCACCTAATCCCTGTTGAACATCACGCGACGCAGGCGCGAAAACATGGTCAAAGCGCCCGCACGCGCCTATATCGGGGCATGGTCACCAGGCTCTACACCCACCCGATCTTCCTCGAACACCTGACGCCATCGGGCCATCCGGAGCGGCCAGACCGCTTGCGCGCCATAGAGCGCGTGCTCGACGACGAAGCCTTTGCCGCGCTCGACCGGGTCAAGGCGCCTGAAGGCGACGAGGCAACCATCCTCTATGCCCACCCCGAGGATTTCGTCGCGCGCGTCCGCGCCGCGATCCCCGAGACCGGCATCGTCTCGATCGACGCCGACACCAGCGCCAGCCCCAAAAGCTGGCAGGCGGCGGTGACGGCGATCGGCGCGGCCAATGCCGCCGTCGACGATGTCTTCGAGGGCCGCGCCGCCAATGCCTTCGTCGCCGCGCGGCCGCCCGGCCACCATGCCGAGAAGACCACGGCGATGGGCTTTTGCCTGTTCAACACCGCGGCGATCGCGGCGCGTTACGCGCAAAGGAAGCATCAGGCCGAGCGCGTTGCCGTGGTTGACTGGGACGTCCATCACGGCAACGGCACGCAGGACATTTTTTGGGACGATCCGTCGGTGCTCTATTGCTCGACGCACCAGATGCCGCTTTATCCCGGCACCGGCGCGAAGAACGAGACGGGCGCCGGCAACATCGTCAACGCGCCGCTGGCACCACGCACCGGCAGCGAGGTTTTTCGCGATGCCTTCCTGTCGCGCGTCCTGCCCGCGCTCGACGATTTCGCCCCCGACCTGATCATAATTTCAGCCGGTTTCGACGCGCACCATCGCGATCCGCTGGCCGAGATCAACCTGACCGAGGAGGATTTCGACTGGGCGACCGGCCAGCTGATGGAGCGTGCCGGGCGTCACAGCGGCAACCGGCTCGTCAGCCTGCTCGAGGGCGGCTACGATCTGCAGGGATTGGCATTTTCGGTCGCCGCCCATGTCGGGCGGCTGATGAAGGGATAAAGTATGGCAGGCGAAGGCAACGACGACGTCAAGGCGATGAGCTTCGAGCAGGCGCTCGACGCGCTGGAAAAGATCGTCGACGATCTGGAGCGCGGCGACGTGCCGCTCGACCAGTCGATCCGCATCTACGAGCGCGGCGAGGCGCTGAAGGCGCATTGCGACCGGCTGCTGAAGGCGGCGGAAGACAAGGTCGAGAAGATCAGGCTGTCGCGCGACGGCAAGCCGGTGGGAACGGAGCCGCTGGACGCCGACTAGTCGGAATGGGGGCGGGGCAAGGGAAAACAGGCAAGGAGTTCAAGCGATGTGCAGAAACATCAAGACCCTGTTCAACTTCGAGCCGCCGGCGACGAATGACGAGGTGCATGACGCAGCACTGCAGTTCGTGCGCAAGCTGAGCGGCTCAACCAGACCCTCGAAGCGCAACGAGCATGCCTTTAACCATGCCGTCGAGGCGATCGCAGCCGCTGCGCGCGAGCTGCTCGATTCGATGGAAACCACGCAGGAACCGCGCAACCGTGAGGAAGTGGCGGCCAAGGCGAAAGCCAAATCCGCGCTTCGCTTCGCCTGAGGAGACCTGATGAGCTTCTTTCCTGGCAACGATCCCACGCCTGGCGATGCCTTCGCCTGCGACCAGATCGAGCTGATGGTCATTCCGAATGCCAAGGACATTGGCGGTTTCCAGGTCCGTCGCGCCTTGCCGACCGCCAGGCGGCGGCTGGTCGGTCCCTTCATCTTCTTCGACCGCATGGGCCCGGCCATCCTGCGCGCCGACCAGTCGCTCGACGTGCGCCCGCATCCGCATATCGGGCTGTCGACGGTGACCTATCTGTTCGACGGCAAGATCAGGCATCGCGATTCGCTCGGCACCGAAATGGTAATCGAGCCCGGCGACGTGAATTTGATGACCGCCGGGCGCGGCATCGTCCATTCCGAGCGCACGCCGGAGGAGTTGCGCGGCGCGCCGATGTCGATCTCCGGCCTGCAGACCTGGCTGGCGCTGCCCGACGGCAAGGAGGAGGTCGCCCCGGTCTTCGAGAACACGGCCGCCCTTCATTTGCCCGAGATCGATGCCGAAGGCATCAGTGGCCGTGTCGTCATCGGCGCGCTTTCGGGGCTGCGCTCGCAAGTCGGCACGGCCTCGGAGACGCTCTATGCCGATCTGAGGCTGGCGCCTGGCGCCAGCGTGAAAATCCCCGCCGATGCCGAGGAGCGCGCCATCTACACACTGGAAGGCGAGGTTTCGATCGCCAGCGACCGCTTCCCGGCCGAGCGGTTGCTTGTATTCAAACCCGGCGACGAAATCGTCGTGTCGTCGGAGACGGGCGCCCATTTCATGCTGTTCGGCGGCGCCTCGCTCGGCTCCAAGCGCTACATCTGGTGGAATTTCGTTTCGTCGTCGAAGGAACGCATCGAACAGGCGAAAGAAGAATGGAAGACAGGCCGCTTCGACATCGTTCCTGGAGATGAGGAAGAATTCATTCCGTTACCGAACAATTAACGCCAGAGCTACCCGCGTCACTGACACGCATTTACATTCGCCGGCGGGCGGCATATTTCGCCCATGATCGACGCGCATGAACTTCAGGTTTCAGCAGGCCCTTTAACAGTGAACGCAACGCTGCATACGCCGCTTCTCGACAAGGTCCGCATTCCGGCCGACCTGCGCACGCTTGACGAAGGCCAGCTGCCGCAGCTGGCTTCGGAACTGCGCGCCGAACTGATCGATGCCGTTTCGCACACTGGCGGCCATCTTGGCGCCGGCCTTGGCGTGGTCGAGCTGACGGTGGCGCTGCACTATGTCTTCAACACGCCGGACGACCGGCTGATCTGGGATGTCGGCCATCAGGCCTATCCGCACAAGATCCTGACCGGCCGCCGCGACCGCATCCGCACATTGCGCCAGGAGGGCGGCCTTTCCGGCTTCACCCGCCGCGCCGAGAGCGAATACGACCCGTTCGGCGCCGCGCACTCCTCGACCTCTATTTCCGCCGGCCTAGGCATGGCGATGGCGCGCGACCTGTCGGGTGGCCGCAACAACGTCATCGCCGTCATTGGCGACGGCGCCATGTCGGCCGGCATGGCCTATGAGGCCATGAACAATGCCGGCGCGCTCGACGCCCGCCTGATCGTCATCCTCAACGACAACGACATGTCGATCGCCCCGCCGACCGGTGCGATGAGCGCCTATCTGGCGCGTCTTGCCTCCGGCAAGGCCTATCTCGGCCTGCGCGATTTCGGCAAGAAGCTGACCTCCTATCTCGGCAAGCGCGCCGATCGCGCCATCACGCGGGCGGTCGAGCACGCGCGCGGCTACGTTACCGGGGGCACGCTGTTCGAGGAGCTTGGCTTCTACCACATCGGCCCGATCGACGGGCACAATCTCGAGCACCTGATCCCGGTGCTGAAGAACGTCCGCGACAATGGCGACGGCCCGGTGCTGATCCATGTCGTGACCCAGAAGGGCAAGGGCTATGGCCCGGCCGAGGCCGCCGCCGACAAATATCATGGCGTCAACAAGTTCGACGTCATCACCGGCGCGCAAGCCAAGGCGCCTGCCAACGCGCCGAGCTACACCAAGGTCTTCGCCGAAAGCCTTGTCCAGGAAGGCCGCGAGGACGACCGTATCGTCGCAGTCACCGCCGCCATGCCTAATGGCACGGGCCTCGATCTGTTCGGCGAGGCGTTTCCGACCAGGATCTTCGACGTCGGCATCGCCGAGCAGCACGCCGTGACTTTTGCCGCCGGCCTCGCCACCGAAGGCTATAAGCCCTTCGCCGCCATCTACTCGACCTTCCTGCAGCGCGCCTACGACCAGGTCGTCCACGACGTGGCGATCCAGAAGCTGCCGGTGCGCTTTCCCATCGACCGCGCCGGTTTTGTCGGCGCCGATGGCGCCACCCATTGCGGCGCCTTCGACACCACCTTCCTGGCGACGCTGCCGGGTTTCGTCGTCATGGCGGCGGCCGACGAAGCGGAGTTGCGCCACATGGTGCGCACCGCCGCGCACTATGATGACGGCCCCATCGCCTTCCGCTATCCGCGCGGCAATGGCGTCGGCGTCGACATGCCGGACCGCGGCTCCGTGCTCGAAATCGGCAAGGGCCGCATCGTCAGGGAAGGCACCAAAGTGGCGCTGCTGTCCTTCGGCACGCGCCTGCAAGACTGTCTGCTGGCGGCCGAGGAGCTAGGTGCCGCCGGTCTTTCCACCACCGTCGCCGACGCCCGCTTCGCCAAGCCGCTCGACGAGGATCTGATCCGCCGGCTCGCTCGTTCGCATGAGGTTCTGGTGACGGTGGAAGAGGGCGCTGTCGGAGGCTTCGCCAGCCACGTGCTGCAGTTCCTCGCCCATGAAGGCTTGCTCGAAAGCGGGCTCAAGGTGCGTCCGCTGGTGCTGCCGGACGATTTCACCGACCACGCCAAGCCCGAGAAGATGTACGCCGACGCCGGGCTGGACTCGACCGGCATCGTGCGCACCGTCTTTGCCGCGCTCGGCCATACCGCGCACGCACAACGCGCCTGAATTAAAATCTCAAGCCTCTGAATCAGTTTGCCGGCTTGCGGTTGTAACGCCCTGTTTACGCTGCCATTTGGCGTTTTGCTTACCGTGTCTTTTGGCCGTTTCTCAACGCCGCCCTGCTAGAAGGTAGTCCGGCAGGGGGACGACAAGGAATGAAAACGCTTTTGTACGGCATGGCCCTTTCGGCCGTCATCGCAGCACCTGCGATGGCCGAAACGCGCTACGATCGCAATCTCGAAAAGGCGGCGATGGACATCGTCGCCGGCAAGATGGGCGGCATCCGCGGCGGCTTCTCCTACAAGCAGCGGCCGCAATTCGTCATCGGGCCGGACGCTGTCGCGACGCCGGCGGTTACTGCCGAACGTCCGGGCAGGCAGGCTTCCGGCGACCGCAATGACGGTCTGGCGCCGGCGGTCGAGCGGCCGGTTTCGCGAACCATCTTCTGAAGCAATTCCAGGAAAAGTGCGTAGCGGTTTTCCGTCCGGAATTGCGTAAAACAAAGAGACCACCTCTTTCCAACATCCTTGCGTTCATCACCGGCTTTCGCCATGAAGGCCGATGAACTCCCCTCTGCCAGCCAGCACGCGCCAGCGACTCGACGAACTGCTCGTCGAACGCGGCTTGTTCGCTAGCCGCTCTCGTGCCCGCGACGCGATTGAGCGCGGCACGGTGACGGTCGATGGCACCATTGCCCGCAAGCCTGGCCAGACCGTCCTGCCGCAATACCTGATCGCGATCGACGACCCGGCGCAGGGGTATGTGTCTCGCGCGGCGCTGAAGCTGATTGCCGGGATCGACCATTTCGGTTTCGATCCCGCCGGCTGCGAAGCGCTCGACATCGGCGCCTCGACCGGCGGCTTCACGCAGGTGCTGCTCGAACGCGGTGCGGCGCATGTCACGGCGATCGATGTCGGCCATGGCCAGATGCATGCCGACATCGCAGGCGATCCACGCGTGACGGTCATCGAGGGCCTCAATGCCCGCGACCTCACCGTCGGCGATCTCGGCGGCCGCATTCCGGATTTCATCGTCTGCGATGTCAGCTTCATTTCGCTGAAGCTGGCGCTGCCGCCAGCCCTCGCATTGGCCGGCAGCGGCGCTCGCGCGGTGCTTCTGGTCAAGCCGCAATTCGAGGCCGGCCGCGCGGCGATCGGCAAGGGCGGCCTGCTTAAGGATCCCTATGACGCCGGCCGCGTTGCCGGCGTGCTGCAGGACTGGTTCGACAGCATGCCCGGTTGGCGCTCGCTGGGGCTGCATCTGTCGCCGATCGAGGGCGGCGACGGCAATCGCGAATTCCTGCTTGGTGGGATCAAAGATCGATGAGCGCGCGCTTCACCATCGCCAGGCTGGGCTCGCAAGGCGATGGCGTCGCCGAGACCGAAACCGGCGAGGTTTTCATTCCCTTCACGCTGCCCGGCGAAACCGTCAACGCTGCGCGCGAAAAGGATCGCGCCACGCTGATGTCTGTGCTGGAGGCTTCACCGCTCAGGATCGATCCGGCCTGCCGGCATTTCACCGAATGCGGCGGCTGCGCCGTCCAGCATCTGGAAGCCGAAGCCTACCGCCAGTGGAAGCGCGACAAGGTCGTGCATGCGCTGAAGAGCAAGGGCATCGTTGGCGATATCGGCGCCTTGGTGCCGTGCGCGCCGGCGACGCGCCGCCGCGTCGTCTTCTCCGCCCGGCGCACCGGCGCCGGCGTGCGGCTGGGTTTCGTGCGCGCGCTGTCGTCGGAAATCATTGCCATAGAGGAGTGTCCGATCTCGCTGCCCGTGATCGTCGCTGCGCTCGATCGTCTTAAGAGACTTGCCGAACTGGTCTGCGCCACCACCAGATCGTTCCACATGACGGTGACGGTCACCGGGTCCGGCCTCGACGTCGCGGTCCACGAATCCGGCAAGCTCGGCGAGAATCAGCGCCGCATCGCCTCGAACTTCGTCATCGCCGAGGGGCTGGCCAGGCTTTCGGTCGACGGCGAGATCATCGTCGAGCCGAAAAAGCCGGTGGTGCAGTTTGGAACCGTGGCAGTCGCGGTGCCGCCGGGCGCCTTCCTGCAGGCCACCGAGGCGGCTGAGCAGGCCATGGCCGATATCGTCGGCCAGCATCTGTCGCGCGCCAAGAAGGTCGCCGACCTTTTCGCCGGTTGTGGCAGCTTCGCGCTACGCCTGGCCGCGAAGTCGGAGGTCCACGCGGCAGAAGGCGACGCGCCGGCACTTGCGGCGCTCGACCGCGCCTTCCGTTTCGCCAATGGCCTGAAGCGGGTGACCAGCGAACGCCGCGATCTGTTCCGGCGTCCGCTCACCTTCAAGGAACTCAATGCCTTCGACGGTCTTGTCTTCGACCCGCCGCGTGCCGGCGCCGAGGATCAGTCGAAGCAGATCGCCCGCTCCGACGTGCCGTTCGTCGCCGCGGTATCTTGCAATCCGGTGACGCTGGCGCGGGATTTGCGCATCCTGCTTGACGGTGGCTACGCGCTGAAAAGCGTAACCCCGATCGACCAGTTCCTATGGTCGCCGCATGTCGAGGCGGTGGCGCTGTTGGAGAAGCCGAAGAAAAGGCGGTAGTTCGCGCGTCAGACCCGCGTGCCGCCGACCGTCATCTGGTTCATCCTGAGATGCGGCTGGCCGACGCCGACGGGCACGCCCTGTCCGGCCTTGCCGCACATGCCGATGCCGTTGTCGAGCTTCATGTCGTTGCCGATCATCGACACCCGGTGCATGGCATCCGGCCCATTGCCGATCAGCATCGCGCCCTTGACCGGCTGCGTCACCTTGCCGTTCTCGATCATGTAGGCCTCAGTGCAGCCGAACACGAACTTGCCCGAGGTGATGTCGACCTGGCCGCCGCCGAAGGAGACGGCATAGATGCCGTTCTTGACCGAGGCGATGATCTCGTCCGGCTCCATGTCGCCCGAGGTCATGTAGGTGTTGGTCATGCGCGGCATCGGCTGGTGCGCGTAGCCTTCGCGCCTTCCGTTGCCGGTCGCCTTCATGCCCATCAGCCGGGCGTTCTGGCGGTCCTGCATGTAGCCGACGAGCTTGCCGTCCTCGATCAGCACATTGCGGGCCGATGGCGTGCCTTCGTCGTCGACGGTCAGCGAACCGCGCCGTTCGGCAATAGTCCCGTCATCGACGACGGTGACGCCTTTGGCCGCCACCTGCTGGCCGAGCAGGCCGGCGAAGGCCGACGTCTTCTTGCGGTTGAAATCGCCCTCCAGCCCGTGGCCGACGGCCTCGTGCAGCATGACGCCCGGCCAGCCGCTGGAGAGCACGATGTCGAATGTGCCGGCAGGCGCCGGGATTGCCTCAAGATTGACCAGCGCCTGGCGCAGCGCCTCCTTGGCGGCATGCTTCCAGCTCTCCTCGACCAGGAACTCGCCGAACGCCTTGCGCCCGCCCATGCCGTAGGAGCCGCTCTCCTGGCGGTCGCCGCTGCCGACGACGACGGATACGTTGATCCTGACCAGCGGACGGACATCGCGCACCATCTGGCCGTCCGCGCGCAAGATCTCGACATGTTGCCAGGAAGCGGCGAGCGAGGCTGTTACCTGGCGCACGCGCAGATCCTCGGCGCGCAGCCAAGCATCGATTTCCTGCAGCAGCTTGGCCTTGGTCTCGAAAGAAGGCGAGGGGATCGGGTTCTCCTCGCCATAGAGATGGCGGTTGGTGCGCGCCGGTGCGGCGGCAAGCGTGCCGGAATAGCCGCCCTTGACCGTCGAAACGGCGTCGGCAGCCCGCAGCAGCGAGGCTTCGGAAAGGTCGCTCGAATGCGCATAGCCACTGGCCTCGCCGGCAACCGCGCGCAGACCGAAACCCTGGTCGGTGTTGAAATTGGCGGTCTTCAGTCGACCATTGTCGAGCATCAGCGCTTCGCTCTCGCTGTATTCGAGGAACAACTCGCCGTCGTCGGCACCGTTGATGGTCTCTGCGACAATCTGTTTGATGCGATCGTCGGAAATATCGAATTGGCCGATCAGGCTGTTCATGGCAGGTCCGTCCGCGGGAGGATTGGGCGTTTTCCCCGATGTAGGCGCGAAGGCGCGCCGAGACAATCGGCAATGGCGCCAATCACAATGACGTCAGACGGGTGGCGCCAACGCAATGGCGATATTTGTCGCGGATCAGGGCAGCGCGGCGAAGCCTTCGGCAAAGCCCTTGAGGTCGACCGGAATGCCGATGCCTTCCTCAGGCGTCTGGAAGACAATGAAGGTGGCCGAGGTGCCGGTCTTCAGCGTATCAAGCAGCGGCTTTTCGAGAATGACCTCGGCATAGCAACCGTCTTGGAAGCAGCGCACGAAATAGGCCCGGCCGATATCCTTGCCGTCGACATTGAGGCCGAGACCGTTGGGCAGCAGCACGCCGAGCGGCGCCAATACGCGCAGGATCTCGGCCTTGTTGTCGGCGGTGCGCAGCACGACCACCGACAGCCCCATCTCTGGACGGTCTTCGGCGACGACGTTCTGCATCATCACGCATTGTTCTGAAGTCGCGCCGGCAGGTGTGTCGCAGATGATAGACCACGCGCCATGCGTCGAGCGCACCGTGCCGCTAGGCTGGGCGGCGTTGGCTGGGCCGATGCCCGACAGGCCGGTACCAAACAGGGCGGCAAGAAAAATGGCCTTAGCCAAAGTTCTCGAACACCCAAGTTTTGAAAGCCAAGAGATCATGACGGCTCCATTGCGAATCACGGCACTTTAAGCCGCGCCAAGGCCAAGTAAAGGACGAGACCGCCGCCCGTCCGCCCGGACACCGGCAATAATGCGCTTTTCCAAGCCAAATTCGCCCGAATTGCGACCGCCCGGCGCATGGTGCCAAGCATTCCGGAAAGTAGCGGTTGGCGTCTGCGCGTCAACGATTGACGAGAGGCGTCTTGCGGCCAAAAGCGACGGCCGAGGCTTGCGCGCAAAAATGCCGCACGGTTTCGGCGGCTCCTTTCTTGCGGAGGGAAATAGAGTATGGTTTGAACCACCCTTGGGACTGTCCGGGATTCCCATCCCGGCGTGGTTCGTTATTCTTGCGGTCCGATCGCGAGGAACTGGGAGATGATGAGGGCGATGAGAAAATTCCTAGCTGGCGCCAAGTCTCTAGCAAGCGCCAAGTCTCTGGCAAGTGCGGCAGCCGCTGCCATGGTCATGGCCGGTGCGAGCACCGCCCACGCGGCCCAGCCCCAGCCGTGGGAGATCGGTTTCCAGCCGCCCGCAACCGACATGATGCGGCAGATCGAGTGGTTCGGGAACTACACGATGTGGTTCATCGTTCCGATCACCATCCTGGTGCTCGTTCTGCTCGCCTACTGCATCTGGAAATTCCGTGCGAGCGTGAACCCAACCCCTTCGCAGACCAGCCACAACACGCTGATCGAAGTGATCTGGACGGTCGGGCCGGTCGTTATCCTGCTCTTCATCGCCATCCCTTCGTTCCAGCTGCTGACTGCGCAATACACGCCGCCTGAAGAAGCCAAGCTGACCATCAAGGCGACGGGAAACCAGTGGAACTGGGACTATGAGTACCAGGTCGACAAGACGCTCTCCTTCAACTCGGCCATCCTTCAGGACGGCGATCGCAAGGCCGCCGGCAAGGAAGATCGCAAGGTCTATCCGCGCCTGCTCGCCGTCGACAACGAGATGGTGGTGCCGGTCAACACCATGACCCGCGTGCTGGTCACCGCGACCGACGTCATCCATTCCTTTGCCATGCCCGCCTTCGGCATCAAGATGGACGCTGTTCCCGGACGCACCAACGAGACCTGGTTCAAGGCGGAAAAGGAAGGCCTCTACTATGGCCAGTGCTCGCAGCTCTGCGGCAAGGACCACGCCTTCATGCCGATCGCGATCCGCGTCGTCTCCGATGCGCAGTACAACACCTGGCTGGCGGCAGCCAAGACCGACCTTCCCGGTGCCAACAAGGCGCTGATGGCCGAGGTCGACGGCACAAACAAGGTTGCGGCCGCCGGCAACTGATGCCGCGACCGAAATAAGATCAGGGAACGGAGCCGAACATGGCAGACGCTGCAGCTCACGACGATCACGATCACAAGCCGTATCACGGCTGGGTCCGGTGGGTGTATTCGACCAACCACAAGGATATCGGTACGCTCTATCTGATCTTCGCGATCTTCGCCGGCATCGTCGGCGGCGCCCTGTCGGTCGTCATCCGCATGGAGCTGCAGGAGCCGGGCATCCAGATCTTCACCGGTCTGGCACAGATGGTCTACGGCATGAACGGCGATGCCGCGATCGACGGCGGCAAGAGTATGTACAACGCCTTCGGCACCGCGCACGCGCTGATCATGATCTTCTTCATGGTCATGCCGGCGCTCATCGGCGGCTTTGCCAACTGGATGGTGCCGATCATGATCGGCGCCCCGGACATGGCCTTCCCGCGCATGAACAACATTTCGTTCTGGCTGCTGCCGCCGGCCTTCATCCTGCTCATCGCTTCGGCCTTCATGCCGAGCGCGCCGGGCGCCTACGGCGTTGGTGGTGGCTGGACGCTCTATCCGCCGCTGTCGACCTCGGGTCAGCCCGGGCCGGCCATGGATCTGGCGATCCTGTCGATCCACATCGCCGGCGCCTCGTCGATCCTCGGCGCCATCAACTTCATCACCACCATCTTCAACATGCGCGCGCCGGGCATGACGCTGCACAAGATGCCGCTGTTTGCCTGGTCGGTGCTGATCACCGCCTTCCTGCTGCTGCTGTCGCTGCCGGTTCTGGCCGGCGGCATCACCATGCTGCTCACCGACCGCAATTTCGGCACCACCTTCTTTGTGCCGGACGGCGGCGGCGACCCGATCCTGTTCCAGCACCTGTTCTGGTTCTTCGGTCACCCGGAAGTCTACATCCTGATCCTGCCGGGCTTCGGCATCATCAGCCACATCGTCTCGACCTTCTCGAAGAAGCCCGTCTTCGGCTATCTCGGCATGGCTTACGCCATGGTCGCAATCGGTGCGGTGGGCTTCATCGTCTGGGCGCACCACATGTACACGACCGGCCTGTCGCTCGACACGCAGCGTTACTTCGTCTTCGCCACGATGGTCATCGCGGTGCCGACGGGCGTGAAGATCTTCTCCTGGATCGCGACGATGTGGGGCGGCTCGATTTCGTTCAAGACGCCGATGCTGTGGGCGCTGGGTTTCATCTTTCTGTTCACCATCGGTGGCGTCACCGGCGTCCAGCTGGCCAATGCCGGCCTCGACCGCTCGCTGCATGACACCTATTTCGTCATCGCCCACTTCCACTATGTGCTGTCGCTTGGCGCGGTCTTCGCCATCTTCGCCGGCTGGTACTACTGGTTCCCGAAGATGACCGGCTACATGTACTCGCCCGTCATCGCCAACACCCATTTCTGGGTGACCTTCGTCGGCGTCAACCTGATCTTCTTCCCGCAGCACTTCCTCGGCCTCGCCGGCATGCCGCGCCGCACCATCGACTATCCGGACGCGTTTGCCGGCTGGAACTGGGTGTCGTCCATGGGATCCTATATCTCGGCCGTCGGCGTGATGATCTTCCTCTATGGCGTGTTCGAAGCCTTCCAGAAGAAGCGGATCGCCGGCGCCAACCCATGGGGAGAGGGCGCAACGACGCTGGAATGGCAACTGCCTTCGCCGCCGCCGTTCCACCAGTGGGAACAGCTGCCGAAGATCAAGTAGGCGGCTGCTCGCGAATACGAAACCGCCGGCACGCCGGCGGTTTTGGCCAACGGAATGATGGACTTAAGTACGCATGGCCCTTGTCGACAAACCATTGATTGACGAAGCGGGCTTTCGCATGTCGGAAGCCACCGCGGGCGATTTCTTCGCCCTGCTGAAGCCGCGCGTCATGTCGCTGGTGGTGTTCACTGCCTTTGTCGGGCTGGTCGCGGCGCCCGTGACAATCAACCCGCTGCTGGCGGTGATCGCGATCCTGTCCATCGCCATCGGTGCCGGCGCCTCCGGCGCGCTCAATATGTGGTACGACGCCGACATCGATGCAATCATGACCAGGACCGCAAGCCGCCCCGTCCCTACCGGCCGCATCCAGCCCGGCGAGGCGCTGACCTTCGGCCTGGTGCTTTCCGTGCTGTCGGTGATGACGCTCGGCGTCCTGGTCAACTGGCTGTCGGCGAGCCTGCTGGCCTTCACCATCTTCTTCTACGCCGTCATCTACACGATGTGGCTGAAGCGCTGGACGCCGCAGAACATCGTCATTGGCGGTGCCGCCGGCGCCATTCCGCCCGTCATCGGCTGGGCCGCGGTGACCGGAACGATCAGCCTCGAAAGCCTTGTCCTGTTCCTGATCATCTTCCTGTGGACGCCGCCGCATTTCTGGGCGCTGGCGCTGTTCAAGTCCGAGGACTATGCCAGGGCCGGCATCCCGATGATGCCGAACGTCGCCGGCCAGGCTTCGACCCGGCGCCAGATCTTCGCCTACGCTCTGATTCTTGCGCCCATTGGCGTGCTGCCATGGGTTCTCGGCTTCACCACGCCGGCCTACGGTATCGCCGCGCTGCTGCTCGGCGCAGGCTTCGTCTGGTATGCGTGGAAGGTGCTGCGCATGAGCGACGGCGACCGCGAGATGAAGCCGGCCAAGGCATTGTTCGGCTACTCGCTGCTCTACCTCTTCGCCATCTTCGCCATTTACCTTGCCGACAGCGTCGTCAGTCGCGCGCTTGCCATCGGCGGAGCATGATCATGGTCGACAAGAAGCTCGAACTCATCACGTTGACGGAACGCCAGAGGAAAGCCCAGCGCAACCGCTCCGCTGCCATTGGGCTGGCGCTGGCGGTTCTTGTCGTCATCTTCTACGTCGCCACCATCGTGAAATTCGGTCATACCGGCGGCGCGTCGATGTGAGGCCGAAGATGACCCGCCAGACAGTCCCCGCAAAGAAAAACACCAACCGCGTTGTGGCGGGAGTCTGCATTGCCTTTTTCGCCGGCATGATCGGCATGGCCTACGCCGCCGTGCCGCTCTACGCGATGTTCTGCCAGGCGACCGGTTATGGCGGTACGACCAAACGCGCCACCCAGCAATACGCGAACCGCGTACTCGACCGCGATGTCGCCATCCGCTTCGACGCCAACATCGCCGGCGTTCCGTGGCAGTTCCAGCCGGTCACCCGTTCGATCACCATCAAGATCGGCGAGACGGTCCAGGCGCACTACACCGCGACCAACAAGTTCGACCGCCCCGTCACCGGCCGCGCGACCTTCAACGTGCAGCCGGAACTGGCGGGCCCCTACTTCAACAAGGTGGAGTGCTTCTGCTTCACCGACACGACGCTGAAGCCCGGCGAAACGCTGGACATGCCGGTCGTGTTCTACGTGGATCCCGACATCGTCAACGTGCCGGAACTGAAGGACTTGAAGACCATCACTCTGTCCTACACCATGTTCCCGGTCGAAAAGAACAAGCCGGTCGCGTCCTCAGCGCCGGCCGCAAGCAGCAACAAAGTTTCAGATACCGAAGCAAATCTCGGGGGTTGATATGGCCGACGCGCACGCAAAACCACAGCATGACTACCATCTCGTCGACCCGAGCCCGTGGCCCTTCCTGGGCTCCATCGGCGCGCTGGTGACCGCTATCGGCGGCGTCGCTTATATGCAGTATCTCAAGGCCGGCGATTTCCCGATCTTCGGCTACAACATCGCCAATCCGTGGCTGTTTTTCATCGGCCTCTTGATCGTTATCTACACGATGTTCGCCTGGTGGTCGGACACCATCAAGGAAGCGCATGAGGGCCATCACACCCGCGTTGTGTCGCTGCATCTGCGCTACGGCATGATCATGTTCATCGCTTCGGAAGTGATGTTCTTCGTCGCCTGGTTCTGGGCTTTCTTCGACGCCAGCCTGTTTCCCGGCGAGGTCCAGAATTACGCCCGCACCACCTTCACCGGCGGCGTCTGGCCGCCGAAGGGCCTCGAGGTCCTCGATCCCTTCCACCTGCCGCTCTACAACACCATCATTCTGCTGCTGTCGGGCACGACGGTCACCTGGGCGCACCATTCGCTGCTTCATGGCGACCGCAAGGGCCTGATCAACGGCCTGGTGCTGACCGTCGGCCTCGGCATCCTGTTCACCATGGTGCAGGCCTACGAATACATGCACGCGCCGTTCGCCTTCAAGGATTCCATCTATGGCGCCACCTTCTTCATGGCGACCGGCTTCCATGGTTTTCACGTCATCATCGGCACCATCTTCCTGGCTGTCTGCCTGCTGCGGGCCATGAAGGGCGATTTCACCCCCAAGCAGCATTTCGGCTTCGAGGCGGCGGCCTGGTACTGGCACTTCGTCGACGTGGTCTGGCTGTTCCTGTTCAGCGCGATCTATGTCTGGGCCTCGAACGGCGCGCTGATCGAAGGCCACTGACAGCTTTCGCTCGGAAATCGACAGGGCGGCCGCGGCGACGTGGCCGCCTTCTTCATTTCGGCATAATCATCGCCGATCGATGGTATGCGTTCGAGACACCTTTTTGTCATTTGTGCCGGCTTTGTCGCGGCAGCCCCAGCCTTCGCAATTGAACGCGTCGACCTGGTGCGCGTCGACAAGTCGGAGCGGCGGCTGGAACTCGTCGGCGACGGCAAAATATTGCGCACCTACGGCATCGCGCTGGGTGGCGACCCCGTCGGGCACAAGCACAGTGAAGGTGACCAGCGCACACCCGAGGGGCGCTATGTGCTGGATTGGCGCCCCGACAGCATCGCGCACAAGTCGATCCACATCTCCTATCCGAATGCCGAGGAGATGGCGGCTGCCAAGGCGGCCGGCGTCGAACCCGGCGGCATGATCATGATCCATGGCCAGCCCAACGGCTATGGCTGGTGGGGCTGGCTGCTTCAATTGGTCGACTGGACCGACGGCTGCATTGCCGTTACGGACTCCAATATGGATGAAATCTGGACCATGGTGGCCGATGGAACGCCAATCGAGATCGAGCCGTAGAGCATGAGCGACGACAAGGCGATCTGGCCACCCATCGAGCCGATCTCGGCCGGCCTGCACGGCCGCTGTCCGCGCTGCGGCGAGGGCCGGCTGTTTTCCGGGTTCCTGACCGTCGGCAAGCGCTGCATGAATTGCGGCCTGGATTATTCCTACGCCGATGCCGGCGATGGACCGGCGGTGTTCGTCATCCTGATCATCGGCTTCATTGTCGTCGGGCTGGCGCTCTGGGTGGAAGTGACGCTGAGCCCGCCGCTGTGGCTGCATCTGCTGGTCTGGATACCGCTGGCGCTGGTGCTGTGCCTGACGGCGCTCAGGCTGATCAAAGGCGTGCTGTTGACGCTGCAATACGCCAACAAGGCGGCCGAGGGCCGGCTGGACCGCGGCGAATGAGCCAAGCATCGGCCAAGAGTTCCGGCCGTTCGCGGCCGAAGACGGCATTGCTGCTCGGCCTCGGCCTGGTCGTGTTCGTCATCCTTCTGGCGCTCGGCACCTGGCAGATCCAGCGCCTGCACTGGAAGGAAGGTCTTCTCCAGACCATCGACCAGCGCACGCATTCGGCGCCGCGGCCGCTGGCCGAGGTCGAAACCCAGTTCGCTTCCTCTGGTGATGTCGACTACACGCCGGTGACGGTGTCGGGCACTTTCCTGCACCAGGGCGAGCGGCACTTCTATTCGACCTGGGACGGTGCTGCCGGTTTCGACGTCATCACGCCTTTGCAACTGGATGACGGCCGTTTCGTGCTGATCAACCGCGGCTTTGTTCCCTATGACCTCAAGGACGCCGCCAAGCGCCCTCTAGGGCAGGTGGCAGGCAAGGTGACGGTGACCGGGCTCGCCCGCAACCCGCTGCTGGCGAAGCCGTCGATGATGCTTCCAGACAACGATATCCAGAAGAACATCTTTTACTGGAAGGATCGCGATGCGATGTCGGCGAGCGCCGGCCTGCCGGCCGCAGCCCGGCTGGTGCCGTTCTTCATCGATGCCGACAAGACACCAAACCCCGGCGGCCTGCCGGTCGGCGGCGTCACCATCATCGACCTGCCCAACAGCCATCTGCAATACGCTTTCACCTGGTACGGCCTTGCCGCTGCCCTTGCCGGCGTCCTCATCTTCAGGCTTCGCCGTCCGGCGAAAGCGGAATGATCGTTGCCGCCGCCCTTGACAGGGCAGGGGTGCGCACCTCATTTCGGCTCTGAACAACCGGCCCGGATTCATGCTTCACACCACGACCAAGCCCCCATTGACGATCAGGCTCTGCCAGCCGCGCGGCTTTTGCGCCGGCGTCGACCGCGCCATCCAGATCGTCGTGCTGGCGCTGAAGAAATACGGCGCGCCGGTCTATGTCCGCCACGAGATCGTCCACAACCGCTACGTCGTCGAAGGCCTGCAGAGCCTGGGTGCCGTCTTCATCGAGGAACTGTCGGAGATCCCGGCCGAGCATCGCCAGAGCCCGGTCGTGTTTTCGGCGCATGGCGTGCCGAAATCGGTGCCGGCCGATGCGCAGGCCCGCAACCTGTTCTATCTCGACGCCACCTGTCCGCTGGTCTCCAAGGTCCACAAGCAGGCGATGCGCCACCAGCGGCTTGGCCGCCATGTGCTTTTGATCGGCCATGCCGGGCACCCTGAAGTGATCGGCACCATGGGTCAGCTGCCGGACGGCGCCGTCACGCTGATCGAGACCGAGGCGGACGCCGCGAAGCTTGCGCCTGCCGATCCCGAGGCACTCGGCTTCGTCACCCAGACGACGCTGTCGGTCGAGGACACCGCCGGCATCATCCGGGCATTGCAGGATCGCTTTCCCGCGCTGCATGCGCCGGCAGCGGAATCGATCTGCTATGCCACCACCAACCGCCAGGAGGCGGTCAAGGAAACCGCGGCGGGTGCCGATCTCTATCTGATCGTCGGCGCGCCCAACTCGTCCAATTCGCGGCGTCTTGTCGAAGTCGCGGAACGCGCCGGCGCCACGATGTCGCTTCTCGTGCAGCGCGCTTCTGAAATTCCGTGGAATGACATCGCCGGCATCTCGACGCTCGGCCTGTCGGCCGGCGCGTCGGCGCCGGAAATCATCGTCGACGAAATCATCGATGCCTTCCGCCAGCGCTTCGATGTGACGATCGATCTGGCGATCACGGCAACGGAAACGGAGGACTTTCCTGTCATGCGGGTTTTGCGCGATGTCGAACTGACGAAGGCCGACATGGCTTTCGTCAACGGAGCCGCGTGAACAGCCAATGGCGGTCTACACCGATGTCAGCGAGGGCGAGCTCGGCACGTTCCTGCAGGCCTATCCGGTCGGCGAACTCCTGTCCTACAAGGGCATTGCCGAAGGCACCGAGAATTCGAATTTTTTGCTGCACACGACGAGCGGTTCCTACATCCTGACGCTTTACGAGAAGCGCGTCGACAAGGCCGACCTGCCGTTCTTTCTGGGCTTGATGGGCCATCTCGCCAGGAAGGGCATTTCCTGCCCGCTTCCGGTGACCGCGCATGACGGCACCGTCATCGGTGCGCTGGCCGGCCGCCCGGCGGTCATCATCACCTTCCTCGAGGGCTTGTCGCTGCGCCGGCCGACGGCGGCGCATTGCGGCGAGGTTGGCAAGGCGCTGGCCGAACTGCATCTTGCCGGCCAGGATTTTTCGATGAGCCGGCCGAACGCGCTTGCCATAGATGGCTGGCGCAAGCTGTGGAACGCCTCCCATGCCCGCGCCGAGGAAGTCGAGCCGGGGCTGGCGGCGGAGGTCGATGCCGATTTCGCCGATTTCGAGCGCAGCTGGCCGAAGGACCTGCCGCAAGGCATAATCCATGCCGACCTTTTTCCCGACAATGTCTTCTTCCTCGGCGAGAAACTGTCCGGGCTGATCGACTTCTATTTCGCCTGCGACGATCTCTATGCCTACGACGTCGCCACATGTCTCAATGCCTGGTGCTTCGAGAAGGATTTTTCGTTCAACCTGACCAAGGGCACCGCGCTGCTGGCGGGTTACCAGAGCGTTCGGCCCCTGAGCCCCGAGGAGAAAGCCGCGCTGCCGATCCTGGCGCGCGGATCGGCGCTGCGCTTCATGCTGACGAGGCTCTATGACTGGCTGACTATTCCCAACGGCGGGCTGGTCATGAAGCGCGACCCGACCGAATATATCCGCCGCATGCGTTTCCACCGGGCGATCCGATCCCCTTCCGAATACGGGCTGACATGACTGACATCACCAAGCGGGTTGAAATCTTCACCGATGGCGCCTGTTCGGGCAATCCGGGACCCGGCGGCTGGGGAGCGATCCTGCGCTTCAACGGCAAGACCAAGGAACTGTCGGGCGGCGAGGCCGAGACGACCAACAACCGCATGGAACTGCTCGCTGCCATCTCGGCGCTCAATGCGCTGAAGGAGCCGTGCGCGGTCGGCCTTCACACCGACAGCAAATATGTCATGGACGGCATTTCCAAGTGGATCCATGGCTGGAAGAGGAACGGCTGGAAGACCGCCGACAAGAAGCCGGTCAAGAACGGTGAGCTCTGGCAGGCGCTGGACGAAGCCAACAGGCGCCATCAGGTGACCTGGAACTGGGTCAAGGGCCATGCCGGCCATGCCGAGAACGAGCGCGCCGACGAACTGGCGCGCGAAGGCATGGCGCCGTTCAAGAAGGGCCTGTCAAGGCCTACAGTGACGCCGCAGCCAGCTGCACAGGCAAAGCCACCGGCGGTCGCAAAGGCGCGGCGTTCGAACCAGAGTTATTGAATTCGGGCGCCTCCGCTGACTGGCAGAAAGACCTCCATCGTGCCTGTCGCATACTATATCACGCATCCCCAGGTTCAGATCGATGCCGGCATTCCGGTGCCGCAGTGGGGGCTATCCGACATCGGGCGAGCGAGAGCCTCCGCAATGCTCGACCAGCCATGGGTCGGGTCGATCCGGCGTATCGTGTCGTCAGGGGAACGCAAGGCTATGGAAACCGCCGAGATCCTCGCAGGGCATCTGCGCCTTGCGGTCGAGGTCAGGGAACGTATGCATGAGAACGACCGGTCGGCAACGGGCTTTCTGCCGCCGCCGGAGTTCGAAGCCGTTGCGGACCAGTTCTTCGCCAATCCACACAGCAGCATTCGCGGATGGGAGCGGGCCATCGACGCCCAGCATCGTGTTGTGAGCGAGGTCGAAGCCGTGCTTGGCGCCAACGGCGCCGACGATATTGCCTTCGTGGGCCATGGCGGCGTGGGAACGCTGCTGCTGCTTTCTCTCAGCGGCCGGGAGATCAGCCGCGAAGCGGATCAGCCGGCGGGCGGCGGAAACTACTTCGCTTATGATATCGGAGCCCGCCGCGTTCTTCACGGTTGGCGACCGATCGATGGCGCGGTGCAACGCGTTGACGACCAATTCAGCTGAATTCAGCGGATCAGCAGCGCCGTGCCGTAGAGCCCAAGCGCGAACACGGTGTGCGACACCAGGTTGAGCGCCCGGATCTGCATCGGATTGGGGCGCTTTGAGGCTGCCCAACCGGCACCCATGCCGGGTGAGAGCAGGAACCAGCCGGCGCCGACGGTCACCATACCGAGGGTGAATGCCGGCAGGAAGGTCGGCGCGGCAAGCCACGCCGTTCCCGCAAGAAGGACGAGGATGATTCCATAGGCGATGCCGACGGCATAGTGGAAAGCCCAGCCCAGCGCCACTTCCTGTGCGTAGGTCGAGGCCTCCGCGATGTCGTCGTGAAACACCTTGTTCCTCAAGTGCCAGACCCAGCGGCCGACCGGCCCCCAGTTCGGCCGCGGCTGGCCAAAGGCCACATGAAGGAAGAAGGCCCAGATATCCATCAGCACCGTCGCGCCAATGCCGATCGCCATGCTGCGCCAGACAATATCGAACATCGCCGAGGTCCCCCCAAAAGTGAAAATCCAGAAGCACCTACACGCGCGCGACCGTCACGCCAAGGCGAACCTGACGACCTTCATGACTGCCCTGGAGGCTCAGAGCTGTCCCAGGATATGCGCCGCACCCGACTCGTCGACACCTGGCTTGGTCTCGACATTGAACGCGGTGACCTTGCCGTCGTCGACGATCATCGAAAAGCGCCTCGAGCGCAGCCCCATACCGTCGCTGGCGTAGTCGAGGCCGACCGACTTGGCAAAATCGCCATTGCCGTCGGCGAGATAGAGGATCTTGCCCTCGCCGCCGGTGAAGCGCGCCCACGCGCCCATGACATGCACATCGTTGACCGAAACGACTGCGATGGTGTCGACCCCACGCGCGAGGATAGAGTCATGGTTCTCCAGATAGCCGGGCAGGTGGTTGTTGCTGCAGGTCGGCGTGAAAGCGCCGGGAACGCCAAACAGCACGACCTTCTTTCCGGCGAAGATCTCGGCCGCCGTGATCGGCTTGGCGCCGTCGTTGGTCATCGTCTTGAAGGTCGCGTCGGGCAGCTTGTCGCCAACGGAGATGGTCATGGATGCCTCGTTCAATGTGTGGGGAAGGGACCTGTCCTTGCGATAGCGAAGTCGGGCGTCGCCCGCAACCGCCATGGCGCCTGGCGCAATGGATGTTACAGTCTGCGCATCTGCGGCTCTGCCATCACGGGAAAGGCAGCATGCCTTCGACCGCGCCTTCGGCACTTGTCAGCGTGTAGTAGAGGCCGCCATCGGTCGGTGTCGTCGACGGCCGGTCGAGGATTGGCACTGTGAACAACAGCTTGCCATCTTTCTCGCTGCGAACCGGGGCACCGAACATGTAGTCTCTTTCACCGGCGACGAAGAAGTCGGCGGCTTCCGGGTCGCCTGGAAAGCTCGCCTCGACGATCAGTGTCTCGTGGTCGCCGGGCAGCACGTTGATGCCGAAATCGGGCCGTGGAGCAGCCGGCAGGGTGGCAAGCGCCGCCTTCACCTGTGCAGCGTCCTTGGCATTGTCCGGATCGGCCCCGGGATCGACGCTGAGCCTTGTCTGCACCGGAATGCAGATCGTCTCGCAAATGCCGAGGAAAATGTTGGCGTCGATGACCGCCGGCTGATCCGGCGCCGACAGCGTGAAGGTAATCGGCAGCGAAACGGGATGGTCGTAGCCGGCCCACTTGCCGTAACCGTCGTCGTGACGTTGCGGCGGCGGAAACGAAAACCGCGCGTCGGAGATGTTGGTGCTGGCCGAGATGTCGATCTGCGGTGGCACGCCGGCGTCGCCAGGGTCGCGCCAATAGGTTTTCCAGCCGGGCTTGAGCGCAATGTCGAGCACGCCCTGGATACGTCCGGCTTCGTCGGGCTTGCCGCTGGTCACAAGCCGTACCTTGCCGCCCTCGCTGTTGTACCAGACCGAGGAGGAGGCCAAGGCCGGAAGGCCCGTTCCCAAGACGACAGCAGTGCTGGCGAGCAGGATTTTCAAGCTTTGCATGGCCGTGATTTGATCGTCCGTTCGTGGCAGCGCAATGATCTCATGACCCATTCGGTATCATATTTGCGTGACATCACAGCTAGGGTTGTTGGAGTTGGACTTTCAGCCCGACGATGCGCGATCCGCGAGTTCATCTGCTCCGGGCACGGTCGGCCGACCTCAAATCGCGCGAGGCGCATCTTTTCGGCGCCCCGGAAACGCGTTACCCTCACGTCATGGACTTGTTGCGCCACAAGAAGACGGCTGCTGGACGCGGCTTTCTCGACGACCAGTTCCTGATTGCCATGCCCGGCATGAAGGACGACCGTTTCACGCGCTCCGTCATCTACGTTTGCGCCCACAGCGACGAGGGCGCGATGGGCCTCATCATCAACCAGACGCAGCAGATGCTGTTTCCGGACCTTCTGGTGCAGCTCGGCATCATGAACGAGCAGGAGGCGATACGCCTGCCGGCGCAGGCGCGCGACTTCGTCGTGCGCAATGGCGGGCCGGTCGACCGCAGCCGCGGCTTTGTCCTGCATTCCGGCGACTACCGGGTTGAATCGTCGCTCAGCGTCTCCGACGACATCTGCCTGACCGCGACCGTCGATATACTGCGCGCCATTTCGTCGGGCCGCGGGCCTCGCCGCGCGCTCATGGCGCTCGGCTATTCGGGCTGGGGTGCAGGCCAGTTGGAAAGCGAGATCGCCGAGAACGGATGGCTGACCTGCCCGGCCAGCCCCGAGCTTCTGTTCGACGCCGACATCGAGCGCAAATACGACCGCATCCTCGCCTCGATCGGCATCGATCTGGCGCATCTCAGCCTGGCCGCCGGTCACGCCTGAACATCACGCCTGAGTAAGCGGATACTGTTCCTTCAGCGTCTTCAGCACTTGGTCGCCTGGCATCGGCGCGCCGAACATGAAGCTCTGCACATATTCGCAGCCCATCTGGCGCAGCTCCAGCGCATCGCTCTCGTCGGAGATGCCTTCGGCGACCACCGACAGACCAAGTTCGTGCGCCATGTGGACCATGGATTTCAGCAGCACCGCGCGCTTCGGCGTCTTATCGTCAACGAAGCTCTTGTCGATCTTGATGGTGTCGAAGGGGAAGCGCGTCAGGTAGGACAGTGACGAATATCCGGTGCCGAAATCGTCCAGCGACAGGCCGATGCCGAGCTGCTTCAGCTTGTTCAGCACATGCGATGTCTGCTCGGGATTGTCCATCACCAGCGATTCGGTAAGTTCCAGCCGGAAGCAGCGCGGCTTCAGATTGGCGCGCGCGATGACGGAGCGGACGTCGCTGACCAGATCGCGGCGGATGAGCTGGCGGCTGGAGAGGTTGACCGAAACCGACAGCGGCGCATCGCCGATCTGCTTTTGCCAGGTCGCCAGGTCCTCGGCCGCCTGCTGCATGGCGAACAGGCCAAGCTGCACGATCAGGCCGCAGTTTTCGGCGACGGGGATGAAATCCCCCGGCGGGATCATGCCGCGGCGGGGATGGTCCCACCTGAGCAGCGCCTCGAAGCCGGCGACGCTGCCGTCCTCCAGGCGCACGATCGGCTGGTAGGCGAGCGTGAATTCGCGCCGTTCGATGGCGCGGCGCAGGTCGGATTCGAACTGCAGCCTGTCGGTGCCGACAGTGCGGAAGGCGGGCCGGAACGGCTCGATCCTGTCGCCGCCGAAGCGCTTGGCCTGGTGCATGGCAAGCTCGGCGTCCTTGACCATGTCCTCGGCCGAGGTCTGCGCCGTGGTCCAGGTGATCAGCCCGATCGATGCGGTGAGCACGATCTCGCGCTTGGCGAAGGTGATCGGGTTGTTGATCGCATGCTTGATGGCGTCCGCCACTGCGGCGATTCGGGCCGGGTCCTGTTCCGACAGAAGCATCAGCGCGAACTGGTCGCCGGCAAAGCGCGACAGCGAATCCTTGGGCTTCAGCAGCCGGTGCAGCCGGCGCGCGATGGTCAGCAGGATCGTGTCGCCGGCCGAAATGCCCAGACCGTCATTGACCTGCTTGAAGCGGTCGATGTCGATGACGAAGACCGTCGGGCGCACCTTCTCCTCGGTGCGGGCGATCGAGATGATCGCCTCCAGCCGGTTCATGAACAATTCGCGGTTCGGCAGGCCTGTCAGATTGTCGTGCACGGCATCGTGCAGCAGCCTTTCCTCGGACTTCTTCTGCTCGGTCACGTCGACCATGGTGCCGACGCAGCGGATCACTTCGCCATCCGAGCCGATCACCGGCCGGGCGCGCAGCGAGAACCAGTGATAGTGGCCGTCGGCGCCGCGCAGGCGGAAATTCTGCGAGACCCGGCCGCGCCGGTGCTCCAGCACCACGTCGAGCGTGGTGCGGAATGTGTCGCGGTCGTCGGCGTGCAGGACTGGCAGCCAGTTGCGGGCGGCGCCGCCGAGGCTGTTGGGCGCCAGGCCAAGCTGCACGCTGACATCGGGTTTTGTCACCACGCGGTCGCGCAGCACGTCCCAGTCCCAGACGATGTCGCCTGATCCGGCGACGGCCAGCGCCTGCCGCTCGAGGTCGGAGAACAGGCCCTGATGCAGCGCGCCGCCGGCAAAGGCATGCTGCATGACGGTGAAGCCGATCAGCAGGATGATCAGGATAAGCCCGCCGCCGAGTGCCGGCTGGGCGATGTCGTTGTCGAGCATGCCGGTGATCGCCATCCACGACCCGCATAGCCATAACAGCACCATCACCCAACTGGGCACCAGCATGATGGCGCGGTCGTAGCCGCGTATGCCGAGGAAGATGATCAGGCCGAGCCCGGTCACCGCGGTGGCGGCGAAGGACAGCCTGGCGATGCCAGCCGCGACCGCCGGATCGATGATGGCGACGCCCGCGATCAGCACCAGCCCGAGGATCCAGACCAGCGCGCCGTAGCTGAAATGGCCGTGCCATCGGTTGAGGTTGAGATAGGCGAACAGGAACACCACGAAGGTCGCCGCAAGCGCCACCTCCGTTCCGGCCCGCCACATCTGCTCATTACCCGGCGATATCTCGATGACCTTGTTGAGGAAGCCGAAATCGACGCAGATATAGGCAAGCACCGCCCAGGCCAGCGCTGCGGTCGCCGGGAACATCGAGGTTCCCTTGACGACGAAAAGGATGGTCAGGAACAGCGCCAGCAGGCCGGCGATGCCGATGACGATGCCGCGAAACAGCGTGTAGGAATTGACCGAGTCCTTGTAGGATTCCGGATCCCACAGATAGACCTGCGGCAGTTTCGGCGAGGCGAGCTCGGCGATGAAGGTGATCACCGTGCCGGGGTTCAGCGTCACCCGGAACACGTCGGCGTCGGGGCTGGTCTGGCGGTCAAGCGCGAAGCCTTCGCTGGGCGTGATGGCGGCGATGCGGGTCGAGCCGAGATCGGGCCAGAAGATGCCCGAATTCACCAGCCGGAAATGCGGCGCCACGATCAGCCGGTCGAGCTGCTGGTCGGTGGTGTTGGCCAGCGCGAACACCGCCCAGTCGCCGGTCGAGCGCGCGTCATTGGCCTCGACCTCGATGCGCCTGACGATGCCGTCGGGTCCTGGCGCGGTCGAGACCTGGAAATTTTCGCCCTGGTTCCGGTAGATTTCGACGGCGCCGGACAGGTCGAGCGCCACGTCGTCGCGGGCGATCTTGATCGGCTCGACGGCGAAGGCCGAAGACGCCGTGCAAAGCGTCACGATCGTCGCCAAGAGGAGCGCGAACAACGAGCCGATTCGCAGGAAATTCGTCAAAAATCAGCCCTTCGTTCCAGCGCCCGGCGGATCGTCCGCGATCCGGGCGTAGAGGTAGTGGTCCTGCCAGATGCCATTGATCCTGAGATAGGATCGCAGAAGTCCTTCGCGCCGGAATCCGGCTTTTTCAAGCACGCGGATCGACCGGGCGTTGTCGGGAATACAGGCAGCCTCGATCCGGTGCAACCTCAGCGTATCGAAGGCGAATTGCGACACCAGCTTGACAGCTTCGGTCATCAGGCCGCGGCCGCCATAGCGCTCACCGATCCAGTAGCCGATATGGCCGCTTTGCGCGACGCCGTGGCGGATGTTGCCGAGCGTGATGCCGCCGGCAAGCTTGCCGCTGCTCTTCTCGAAGATGAAGAAGGCGATGGCCGTGCCTTGCGCATAGTCCTCGCGGTAGCGGCTGATGCGCAGCCGCCATGCCGTGCGGTCAAGCTCGTCAGTCGTCCAGCGCGGCTCCCACGGCTCCAGGAAGGTGCGGCTTTCGCCGCGCAGCGCCGACCATTCGCGGTAGTCGTTGGTCAGCGGCACGCGCAGCGTAATCCGGTCACCCTTCAGTGCCGGCAGATCGCGGCGAAAGAAAGGGAGCGCGAACATGGCGCTTGGGAGGTCTTAGACGGCGAGCTTGCGGGCCGTCGTCTGCGTGCCCGAAAGCGAATCGAGGATCGCCTCATAGGGCGCAAGCGTACCCACGGGGCCGACGGCGGTGAGCGTCGGCTTGGTCGAAAACAGTCGCGCCGACAGGTCGGTCAGCCGCTCGATGGTCAAGGCCGAAAGCCGCTCCATCAGTTCTTCCTTGGCGATCGGCCGGCCGAACAGGAGCAGTTGCCTCGCGATCTGCGAGGCGCGGCTGGCCGGGCTTTCGGCCGACATGATCAGCCCCGCGCGATACTGCGCCCGGGCCCGGTCGAGCTCTTCTTGCAGGATGTTTTCGCCTGCCTTCTGCAACTCGTCGATGATGACGGGCACCAGCTTGGCGATGTCGCTCTGCCCGGTCGCGGCATGGACGCCGAAGATGCCGGTGTCGGAAAAGCCCCAGTGGAAAGCATAGACCGAGTAGCACAGGCCGCGCTTTTCGCGGACTTCCTGGAACAGCCGGGACGACATGCCGCCGCCGAGGATCATCGACAGCACCTGCGAGGCGTAGAAGTCGCGCACATGGTAGGCGCGGCCCTCGAAGCCGAGCACGATCTGCGCATCCATCAGGTCGCGGTCCTCGCGGAAGTCGCCGCCAACATATTGCGCATATTGCGGAATGTTGCTCTCGGCCTTGGCGCGGAAGCCGCCCAGATGCTTCTCGACTTCGCGCACGAAATTGTCGTGCTTGATGTCGCCGGCGGCCACGACCACCATGCGCTCGGCGCCGTATTGGCGCTCGATGAAATTATGCAGCTGCTTGGAGGTGAAGGACTTGACGGTCTCCGGCGTGCCGAGGATGGAGCGGCCGATCGTCTGATGGCGGAAGGCGGTTTCGGTGAAACGGTCGAAGACGATGTCGTCGGGCGTGTCGTGCGCGGCGCCGATCTCCTGCAGGATCACATGCTGCTCGCGCTCCAGCTCCTCCGGGTCGAATTCGGACTCCTGCAGGATGTCGGCAAGGATGTCGACCGCCAGCGGCACGTCGTCGGAGAGCACCCTGGCGTAATAGGAGGTCGTCTCGACGCTGGTGGCGGCATTGATCTCGCCGCCGACATTCTCGATTTCCGAAGCGATTTCGAAGGCGGTGCGCCTTTTCGTACCCTTGAAGGCCATATGCTCGAGCAAATGGGCCATTCCGTGCTCTTCTTCGCGCTCATTGCGGGCGCCTGACTTGACCCAGGCACCAAGGGCAACGGATTCGAGACTTGGAAGGGTTTCGGTTGCGACTGTCAGGCCGTTCGACAGACGGCTTACCTCAACACCCATATGGCTAGTACTCCCTAACGCGCCGCCCGCGTGTGGCGTGTAACATAATCTTCCACCATTTTCAGGTCGGATGGAAGTACCGTGTATTTTTCGTCGGCTGACATCAAGGAGCCTAACCATGCGGGCAGGGCCGGCGACACGCCGCAGGCCTCTTCGACGGCGGCCGGAAACTTGGCTGGATGCGCGGTGCCCAGCACCACCATCGGGATGGCACTGACGGCCTTGCCGACCGCGACATGCATGGCCGCGGCTGTGTGCGGATCGAGCAGATAATTGCTGGCTTCGAGCGTCGAGCGGATAGTGGCGGCGACCTCGCCGACATCGGAGCGGCCGGCGTCGAATTCGGCTCTGATCCTGGCGATTTCGCCTGTTTCGATGGTGAAGGCACCGGACTGCTTGAGCCCGTTCATGTAGCGACGCACTGTCGCGGCATCGCGGCCTGCCGCCTCGAACAGCAGGCGCTCGAAGTTTGACGATACCTGGATGTCCATCGACGGCGATGTGGTGGCGAAGACGCCCTTGGTGCGGTACTCGCCGCTAGCAAGCGTGCGCGCCAATATGTCGTTGTCATTGGTGGCGATGATCAGCCGCTCGATCGGCAGCCCCATCCTCTTGGCGGCATAGCCGGCGAAGATGTCGCCGAAATTGCCGGTGGGCACGGTGAAGGACACCGGCCTGTCCGGCGCGCCGAGCGACAGCGCGGAGGAGAAATAATAGACGATCTGGGCCATGATGCGGGCCCAATTGATCGAATTGACGCCCGACAGCGAAACCCGGTCGCGAAAACCGTGGTCGTTGAACATGTCCTTCACGAGGCCCTGGCAGTCATCGAAATTGCCTTCAAGGGCCAGCGCATGGACGTTGGCGGCGGTCGACGTCGTCATCTGGCGCTGCTGCACCGGCGAGACCTTGCCGTGCGGGAAGAGAATGAAGATGTCGGTGCGGTTGCGCCCGGCAAAGGCGTCGATGGCGGCACCCCCGGTGTCGCCGGAGGTTGCGCCGACGATTGTTGCACGCTGGTCGCGCTCGGCCAGGACATGGTCCATCAGCCGGGCTAGCAGCTGCATGGCCACGTCCTTGAAGGCCAGCGTCGGGCCGTGGAAGAGTTCCAGCACGAAGGCATTGGCGCCGGTCTGCACCAGTGGGCAGACGGCCTCGTGACGGAAGGTCGCATAGGCTTCGCGCACCAGTTTCTCGAACACTGGCGCCGCGATTTCACCGCCGAGGAACGGCGTCAGCACGCGGATGGCGAGGTCGGGATAGGCAAGGCCGCGCATGGCGCGGATATCGGATGCCGAAAACTGCGGCCATTCGCGCGGCACATAGAGCCCGCCGTCGCGCGCCAGCCCGGCCAGCACCGCGTCGGAAAATCCAAGCACGGGCGCATCCCCGCGGGTACTCACATATTGCATCGTCACATTCCGTTCTTGCCGGGCGTTTCATTCACCGCAAGGTGGTTAATTTTCCGAGCCGGATCAGTCGCATTTTTGCCGCGCGGTTGATATACGTCACCAGCTTTGCGAGAGGGAAGTGCAGTTTCATGGCGTTTTATTCGTTCAACAACCGCTTTGTCGCGGGTCTGGCGCTCACCGGCTTTATGCTTGCCGCCGCCGGTTGCCAATCGAGCGACAATGGCGTTCTCAACCTCGGCTTCGGCAAGAAGGACACCCAGGCGCCACCCCCGCCGCAGGATCCCAAAGTGCTCGCCAGCCAGTTGCGGGCCTACTGCCCGAAGGTGACGTTGCGCGACGGCACGGCCTTCTTCAGCACCTATGCCAAGGGCTCCGCCAAGCCCAGGAAGAAGACCGACGCCGCCCAGGATGCCGCGGCTGCCGCCCAGCCGGCGCCCGACGGCACCATCGTCGATCCCGATCGCGATCCCGCCAAGGTCAT
The DNA here is from genome assembly GCF_057784325.1 of Mesorhizobium sp. CNPSo 4689. Taxonomy (NCBI): domain Bacteria; kingdom Pseudomonadati; phylum Pseudomonadota; class Alphaproteobacteria; order Hyphomicrobiales; family Phyllobacteriaceae; genus Mesorhizobium; species Mesorhizobium sp. CNPSo 4689. The sequence goes on along the minus strand of NZ_JBWLUZ010000005.1, from coordinate 191,027 downwards.
CTACCAGGCCTCGATCACCGACGTCACCCGCGACTGCAGCAACGCCAACGGCCAGTTGTCGATGAAAATCGCCGTCGCCGGCAAGGTCGTTCCGGGACCGATGTTCGCGCCGGGCACGATCACCATGCCGATCCGCGTCGCGGTGATGCATGGCACCGAGGTGCTCTATTCGCAGATCCATCCCTATCAGGTCCAGGTCACCGACCCCTCTGCCGCCACGCAGTTTGTCTTCACCGACCAGAACGTCGTAGTGCCGGAGCCGACAGCGCAGGATTACCAGGCCTTTGCCGGCTATGACGAGGGCGCCCCGAAAGCCGCGACGAACAAGCCGAAGGGCAAGAGGAAGAGAGCCGCCCCCGCGACGAACTGACCCGCTTAAAAGCGGCTGCGGACTGCCCTTTCAGGCGTCCGCGGACCACTCAGACAAAGCGGCGATCACGCTTTTCAGCTCCGTCCAGCGGCGAATGACGGTTTCCGCGCCGGCCTCGGTCAGCGCGTCGGCATGGCCGGGATAGCTGTGCCCGGCGCCGGTGAAGCCGATGACGCGCATGCCGGCCGCCCTGGCGCCGGCGACGCCGTGCACGGAATCCTCGATGACGAAGGTGTTTTCCGGCTTCGCGTTGAGCTTTTCGGCGGCAAACAGGAACACGTCCGGAGCCGGTTTGGTTTTGCCGGTCGGTGTTTCCATCGCCGAGAAGATGCGGCCAGCGAAGAACGGCAGCAGATGCACTTTGTCCAGCATGAACTCGATCCGCTCGGAGCGTGAGTTGGAGCAGATGCAGCGCGGCACGGTCACCGCCGCGACCGCTTCGCGCACGCCGTCGATGGCGCGCACATCGCTTCGCAATTTGCGGTCGACCAGCTCTTCGGCACGGTCGATCAGCGAGACCTGGAACGGGATGGCGGACTTCTCCTCGACCCGCATCATGATGTCCTTGAAGGTCAGCCCGGCATAGGTCTCGGCAAGTTCCTCCGGCGATATCTCATAGCCGGCCGAGGTCAAAAGCTCGGCTTCGATGCGCGCGGCGATGATTTCGGAATCGACGAGCACGCCGTCGCAATCGAATATGACAAGGTCTGGCTGGGGCATGGCAATCCGAACAAGGGAAGGATGGTGGGCGGCCCGACAGGGCTCAGGCGGCGCGGCATACACCAACAGGCCGGGCTTCGCAAATTAACCGGACCTAGGCGGCCGAACCGGTTCCGCCCTTCACCGAATATTTACGCTGATCGGTAACCATAACAGGAAGTAAAACAGTAACGCGTGCCTTGGGTGTAACAATGTCAGCCGTGCGTCTTCTCGACGAGCTTTCCCACGCTCCCCAGCAATCCGAATGGCTGGACACGATCCTGAAGGGCGACTGCGTTGCGGCACTCGACCGGCTGCCCGAAAAATCGATCGACGTCATCTTCGCCGATCCGCCCTACAACCTTCAGCTCGACGGCGACCTGCACCGGCCCGACCAGTCCAAGGTCGACGCCGTCGACGACGATTGGGACCAGTTCGAGAGCTTTGAAGCCTACGACGCGTTCACCCGCGCCTGGCTGCTGGCGGCGCGCCGCGTGCTGAAGCCGAACGGCACCATCTGGGTCATCGGCTCCTACCACAACATCTTCAGGGTCGGCGCCCGGATGCAGGACCTCGGCTTCTGGATCCTCAACGACGTCATCTGGCGCAAGACCAACCCGATGCCGAACTTCCGCGGCCGCCGCTTCCAGAATGCGCACGAGACGATGATCTGGGCCTCGCGCGACCAGAAGGGCAAAGGCTACACCTTCAACTACGAGGCGCTGAAGGCATCCAACGACGACGTCCAGATGCGCTCCGACTGGCTGTTTCCGATCTGCACCGGCGGCGAGCGGCTGAAGAACGAGAACGGCGACAAATTGCATCCGACGCAGAAGCCGGAAGCGCTGCTGGCCCGCATCATGATGGCCTCGACCAAACCGGGCGACATCGTGCTCGATCCCTTCTTCGGCTCCGGCACCACCGGCGCGGTGGCAAAACGCCTTGGCCGCCACTTCGTCGGCATCGAGCGCGAGCAGGCCTATATCGATGCCGCCAACGAGCGCATCGATGCCGTCCGGCCGCTGGACGGCGAGGATCTCACCGTGCTTACCGGCAAGCGCGCCGAGCCGCGCGTTGCCTTTGTCAGCCTGATCGACACCGGTCTTATGCTGCCCGGCGCCACGCTCTATGACGCCAAGAAGCGGTGGGCGGCCAAGGTGCGCGCCGACGGCACCGTGGCCATCGGCGATAGCGCCGGCTCGATCCACAAGATCGGCGCCGAGGTGCAGGGGCTGGACGCCTGCAACGGCTGGACCTTCTGGCACTATGAGCGCAGCGGCGGCCTCACCCCGATCGACGAACTGCGCCGCATTGCCCGCCTCGGCATGGAGCGGGCAGGGGCCTGATTCAGCTCACCTTGATCCCAAGGCGCTCGAGGTCCGCCTTGAGCGTTTCGGCGTCGGTGAACAGCACCGCCTGCCAGCCGGCAGCCTTGGCGCCGTCGACATTCTTCTGGCTGTCGTCGATGAACAGCGTCGCTTCGGGTTCGAGGCCGAACGCGGCGACGTGATGATCGTAGATGGCGCGGTCAGGCTTGATCTGGCGGATGTCGCCCGACACTGTCACGCCGCGCGGATGGTTCAGAAAATCGAAGCGCTGCCGGGCTTCGGCAAGCGTGTCGGTGGCAAAATTGGTCAGCATGGTCACGTCATGGCCAGTGTCGATCAGCTTCTCCATGATGGCGACGCTGTCGTCATAAGCATGCGGCACCATGTCGTGCCAGTGGCGGCGGAAATTGCGAATATTTTCAGCATGATCGGGGTGTTCGGCGATCAGCAGCGCCTCCGCCTCTTCCCAGGTCCGGCCACGGTCCTGCTCGATGTTCCAGTCGCTGGTGCAGACATTGTCGAAAAACCACTTTCTCTCTTCGGCATCCGGGATCAGGCGGCTGAACGGGATATTCGGATCGTAATGGATCAGCACTCTGCCGATGTCGAAAACGATGTGGCGGATTTCAGTCATGCAGGCCTCTTTGCGGTATGTGGCGACGGCTTTTTCGTCGCGCCGGGTATCGCAGCCTCGATTGCCTTTTTCATGACAGTCGGCAACGCCTCGCCTGAAATGTCCGATGGCAGCGACCAGAAATGGCCGGCTGGGGTGTCGCCGCTCATCTGCGCATGAAAGACGTCGAGTTCGAGCGCGAAATGGGTGAAAACATGCGCGATCTGCCCGGCACGCCGCCAGTCGGCGGCAAACGGCGCCGCAGCCGCCGTAGTCGCGCCGTCCATCCGCGCCGTCCAGGCCGTTGTCGGCACCTCGGTCATGCCGCCGAGCAAGCCCTTGTCCGGGCGCTTGCGCAACAGGATGGCGCCGTCGCTTCTGACTGCCACGAACGCTGCTCCGCGCCGCAAGGGTTTTTCCGCCTTCGGCAAGCGAACCGGGAAGCGTTCGGGATCGCCTGAAAGAATGGCGCTGCAATCCGCCCGCAGCGGGCACAGCATGCAGCGTGGCCTACGCGGCGTGCAGATCGTCGCGCCGAGATCCATCATCGCCTGGGCGAAGTCGCCCGGTCTTTTGTCCGGAACCATGCGCTCGACAAGCGCGCGGATCTCGCCCTTCGCTTCGCTGAGAGGCGTTGCGATCGAAAACAGCCGGGAGACGACCCGTTCGACATTGCCGTCGACGACGGCCGCCGGTCGGTCGAAGGCAATCGCCGCGATCGCCGCCGCGGTATAGGCGCCGATCCCCGGCAGTTCCCTGAGGCTAGCTTCGCCGTCCGGAAAGCTGCCGCCACGCCGCGCCACGAGATCGGCGCAGGCCTTGAGATTGCGCGCCCGTGAATAGTAGCCGAGCCCGGCCCACGCCTTCATCACGTCTTCCGTCGACGCAGCGGCCAGAGCCTCGACATCAGGCCATTTCTCGACGAAAGCGCGAAAATAGGCTTTGACCGCCTCGACCGTGGTCTGCTGCAGCATGACCTCGGACAGCCAGACGCGGTAGGGATTGGGTTTTGTACCTGACGCCAGCGCGCGCGGCGCAATGCGCCACGGCAATTCGCGGTGATGCGCGTCGTACCAGGCAAGCAGGTGGGGCGCGATCCCACCAGATCCAGCTTTGCTGGTATCTCCCGACGCAGCTTTGCTGCTGTCCTCGGAGGCGGCCTTGCCGCTCTCCCCGGATGCGGTCTTGCGAGGCTGGGCGAGCGGTGCCATTGATCGGAACTGACCTGGCTAGGTTAGGGGTGGTGACTGGAGAACGCACATGGCAGGGAAAAAGCCCTTCGGCAATCCCGTTCCGGTGAGCGATCTCGCGACCGAGATCCTTGATCCGGTGCTGCGCAAGCGCGCCGGCATCTCGATTGGGCTGGTCCAGTCATGGGAGGAGATCGCCGGACCCCGGCTTGCCGGCCGTTCGCGCCCCGAGAAGATCCAGTGGCCGCGCCGCCTGCATGAGGACGATCCATTCGAGCCGGCGGTGCTGGTCATCGCCTGCGAGGGCATGGCCGCGCTGCATTTGCAGCACGAGGCCGGCGAGATCATCAACCGCGTCAATGCTTTCCTCGGGTTCAATGCCATCGGCCGCATCAAGATCCTGCAGAAGCCGGTGCTGACCGAAAAAGCCCGGCCGAAACCGGCTCTCAGGCCGCTGACATCAGCCGAGAAGGCCAAATTGTCCGAGACGGTCGGTAAGATCGAAGACGATGGCTTGCGCGCCTCGCTGGAACGGCTCGGCGCCACTATTCTTGGCGAAAGGAAACCGCGCGGGTCATGAACGCGTCATCTATCTCGCGCATTCGTGATCATGCATATAGTCTTTGGCGATTGGAATGGGGACAGCGATGCCTTAATTCGCGCTAACTCTCGCCTTTTCTAGCCTTTGCATTGCAAAATCCAACTATTGTCAGGTGATTCGCATGAACCGTTCCCCGTTTGGCCAAAGCTTGTCTCGCAGAAACCTCTTGTCTTCGCTGGCCGCCGTTCCGGCTGTGGTTCTGCTTGCCGCTTGCAGCGACTCGGATGAGGAGGCCAAAGCGGCGGATGTGAAGCCTGCCGCTCCCGCCACCCCTGCGACACCAGCCACGCCGGCCGCCGTCAAGGTGCCGGAAGCGCAGGGCACGGTCGACATGGCCGAACTGCTGAAGCCCGGCGCGTTGCCCGACAAGCAGCTCGGCAAGGACGACGCCAAGGTCACCATCGTCGAATACGCCTCGATGACCTGCCCGCATTGCGCGCATTTCAACGAGACGACCTTCCCTGAGTTGAAGACGAAATACATCGACACCGGCAAGGCCCGCTACATCCTGCGCGAATTTCCGTTCGATCCGAGCGCCGAGGCCGGTTTCATGCTGGCGCGCTGCGCCAAGGATAACTATTTCCCGATGGTGGACGTGCTGTTCAAGCAACAGGCCAACTGGGTTGGCGTCAACAACACCAAGGACGCATTGCTGCAAATCTCGAAGCTCGCCGGTTTTACACAGGAGTCCTTCGAGGCCTGCTTGACGGACCAGAAACTTCTGGACGATGTGAGAGCGGTCCAGAAGCGCGGCGCCGATGAATTCAAGGTCGACTCGACGCCGACCTTCTTCATCAATGGAAAGACCTACAAAGGGGCGATGTCGATTGAGGAAGTGTCGGCCATCCTCGACCCTCTGCTCTGACGTCCAGGCAGCGCCGAAGCGGCTGCGCTTCGGCGTGCGCACGCCTATGCCTTGCCGCGGGTTCAACCGCGGAATACTTCTGCTGAAACGGCTTGCGGGGCGGCGCGAATGAAGTTTTCGCGCCTTCGCCTTCTCGGTTTCAAATCCTTCGTCGAACCCGGCGAGTTCGTCATCGAACGCGGCCTGACCGGCATTGTCGGGCCGAACGGCTGCGGCAAGTCGAACCTCGTCGAGGCGCTGCGCTGGGTGATGGGCGAAAGCTCCTACAAGAACATGCGCGCGTCCGGCATGGACGACGTGATCTTTTCCGGCTCGGGAACGCGCCCGGCCCGCAACACCGCCGAAGTCACGCTTTTCCTCGACAACAGTGACCGCACCGCGCCTTCGGCCTTCAACGACGCCGATGAGCTGCAGGTGTCGCGCCGCATAGAACGCGAGGCCGGCTCGCTCTACCGCATCAATGGCAAGGAAGCCCGCGCCAAGGACGTGCAGCTTCTGTTCGCCGACCAGTCGACCGGTGCCCGCTCGCCCTCGATGGTCGGGCAGGGCCGCATCGGCGAACTGATCCAGGCGAAGCCCCAGGCGCGCCGCGCTCTGCTGGAAGAAGCGGCAGGCATTTCCGGCCTGCACACGCGTCGCCACGAGGCCGAGCTTCGGCTGAAGGCGGCCGAGCAGAACCTGGAACGGCTGGACGACGTCGTCGGCGAGTTGGAAAGCCAGATCGAAAGCCTGAAGCGCCAGGCGCGCCAAGCCTCGCGCTTCAAGAACCTGTCGGCCGACATCCGCAAGGCCGAGGCGACGCTGCTGCATCTGCGCTGGACGCTGGCCAAGACCCAGGAAGGCGAGGCGCGTTCGGCGCTGGCGGTTGCCACGACGCTGGTCGGCGACCGCGCCGCCGCCCAGATGGCGGCCGCAAGGGAGCAAGGCATCGGCGCCCACCGGCTGCCAGATCTGCGCGACGCGGAAGCTGCCGCTGCCGCTGCCTTCCAGCGCCTGTCGATCGCCAAGACGCAGATCGAGGAGGAGGCGGGCCGCATCCGTGCCCGCCAGGCCGAACTCGAGCGCCGGCTGCAGCAGCTTGACGGCGACATCGCCCGCGAGGAGCGGATGGTGCGCGACAACGCCGATATCCTCGAACGCCTTCGCACCGAGGAAGCTACGCTCAATTCCGAAAATGCCGGTGCCGCCGAGCGCGAGGCCACCACGCGTGGCGCCTTTGAGCAAGCGGCAGCCACGCTCTCGCAGAGCGAAGCGAAGCTTGCCGCGCTGACCGCCGAACGCGCCGAAGCGGCCGCCTCGCGCAACCAGATCGAGCGCACCTTGCGCGAGACCGCCGAGCGGCGCGACCGCTTCGCCCGCCAGCTTGCCGAGGTCGACCGCGAGCTGTCAGAGATAATTTCCAAGGTCGCCGGCCTGCCCGATCCCGCCGAGAAGCGGCTTCTGGTCGAGGACGCCCAGGCGCTGCTGGAACAGGCCGAGGCCAATGCGATATCGGCCGAACAGGCCGTCGCCGAGGCGCGCGCGGCCGAAAGTGCCGCCCGCCCGCCGCTGCAGGATGCCAAGGCCGAGTTGGCGCGCATCGAGACCGAAGCCCGCACGCTGGCGAAGATTTTGAATGCCGCGAGTGGCGATCTCTTCCCCTCCGTTCTCGAACAACTCAGCGTCGAGCGCGGCTATGAGACAGCGCTGGGCGCAGCGCTTGGCGAGGATCTCGACGTGCCGCTCGACCGCAGCGCCCCTGTGCATTGGGGCGAAAGCCAGGTTCAGCCCGGCGATGCCGCGCTGCCGGAAGGCATCAGGAGCCTTGCCAGCGTGGTTCGTGCCCCGGCACAGCTTGCCCGCCGCTTGGCGCAGATCGGCATTGTCGACGCCGCGGACGGCCGGCGGTTGCAGGCCCTGTTGGCTCCGGGACAGCGGCTGGTCAGCCGTGAAGGCGCGCTGTGGCGCTGGGACGGGCTGACCGCCAGCGCCGACGCGCCGACCGCGGCCGCGCAGCGGCTGGCCCAGAAGAACCGGCTGGCCGAACTCGACGCCGAGGCGGTCCAGGCGACCCTCGTCCTGCGCGAGGCCGAAGTAGCCCTTGCCTTGGCCGAGCAGGCGCTTCGCCAGACGAGCGAGGCCGAGCGCAATGCCAGGCAGGCGGGCCGTGATGCCCAGCACGGACTGGACGCCGCCCGTAACGTGCTGGCCGAGGCCGAAAAGGCCGGCGGCGAACTGGTGAGCCGGCGCGCTGCCCTCGACGAGGCGCGCGCCCGCGTCGTCGACAGCCATGAAGAGACGGCGGCCGCCTTCGTCGAGGCGGAAATGCTGCTGCAGAGCGCGCCCGATCTTGGCGACCTGCAACTGCAGCTCGAACAGTCCTCGGCCAATGTCGCAAAAGACCGTGCCACTCTGGCCGATGCGCGTGCCGTCCATGAAGGGTTGCGGCGGGAAGCCGAGGCGCGTGCGCGCCGCCTCGAAGCCATTGGTGCCGAACGCCGCAACTGGCTGGAGCGGGCCGAGAACGCCTCGACCCAGATCGCCGCCCTTGGCGAGCGCAAGGCCGAAGCCGAGACCGAGCGCGAGCGGCTGGCCGACGCGCCCGACGAGATCGATGCCAAGCGGCGCGCGCTGCTGTCGCAGCTCGCCGAAGCCGAGTCGCTGCGCCAGGCGGCGGGCGATCGCCTGCAGGAAGCCGAAAACAAGCAGGCCGAACTCGATAAGGCCGCAACGGCGGCGATCCAGTCGCTGGCCGAAGCCCGTGAATCCCGCGTCCGCGCCGAGGAGCGACTGACGGCGGCCGACGAGCGGCGGCTGGAGGTCGAGGCGCGCATTCAGGAAACGCTGAACACGCCGCCGCATCTGGTCATCCGCCATACCGGACTGGAGGCCGACGACCCGATGCCCGAAATGGCCGAGATCGAGCGCCAGCTCGACCGGCTGAAGATCGAACGCGAACGGCTCGGCGCTGTCAATCTGCGCGCCGAGGAAGAGCAGAAGGAACTGTCCGACCGGTTGGAGACCATCGTTTCCGAGCGCGAGGATATCATCGAGGCGATCCGCAAGCTCAGGCAAGCGATCCAGAGCCTGAACCGCGAGGGACGCGAGCGGCTGCTCGCCGCCTTCGAGGTGGTCAACGGCCATTTCCAGCGGCTGTTCTCGCATCTGTTCGGCGGCGGCACGGCCGAACTCCAGCTGATCGAATCCGAAGATCCGCTCGAGGCCGGGCTCGAGATCCTCGCCCGCCCGCCCGGCAAGAAGCCGCAGACCATGACGCTCCTCTCCGGCGGCGAGCAGGCGCTGACGGCGATGTCGCTGATCTTTGCCGTCTTCCTCACCAATCCGGCGCCGATCTGCGTGCTCGACGAAGTCGACGCGCCGCTCGACGACCACAATGTCGAGCGCTTCTGCAATCTCATGGACGAGATGGCCAAGACCACCGAGACGCGCTTCGTCATCATCACCCACAACCCGATCACCATGGCGCGCATGGACCGGCTGTTCGGCGTGACCATGGCCGAGCAGGGCGTCAGCCAGCTGGTCTCGGTCGACCTGCAAGCCGCCGAGGCGATGCGCGAGGCGAGCTGAGGTGGCCGGGCGAGCAGCCCGGATTTGATCTCATTTTTTGTTGGCAGGTTTGGCTGGGGCGCCAGGATTCGAACCTGGGAATGTCGGTACCAAAAACCGATGCCTTACCACTTGGCGACGCCCCAATAGCCATCAGAGTCGCTTGTGCGGCGCGTTATTAGCAGAGCAGCCAAAAAGCACAATGGCAATGAAGGGTGGTGTCGCCCACCTGATTTCGCAGTCCACAGCCGCGGCCAGGAGCGGCGTCTACTCGCTCCAGACCGCCATTTCGTTGCCGGCCGGATCGATGAAATGGAAGCGCCGGCCGCCCGGGAACGAGAAGATCGGCTTGATGATGGTGCCGCCGGCATTTTCGACGGCGGCGAGCGTTTCTTCCAGATCCTGGGAATAAAGCACGGGCAGCGGTTTGGCTGGGGCTTCGCCGGCATCGGCCTGAAAACCGCCGTCGAGCCCTTCGGCAAAGGCCGAATAGGTCGGCCCGTAATCGGTGAACGACCAGGAAAAGGCGGCGCTGTAGAAAGCCTTCACACTGTCCAGCGTACCTCCGGTCGCCGGCATTTCCAGATAGTCGAGTTTTCCGGTCAGTTTCATGACGCCGCTCCATACAATGTTCTTGTTATGTTCTATTCCGTTACCTCCGATGCCGCAAGTCTTTTGACGCAGCCTTCGCTTTAATCGGTTGTAGGGGTTTTTCTTAATCGATTGTAGGCGCTCGCCGACTTTGCCCTGCCTTGCCTTTCGCAGTGCAGCATCATATCGCTCGATCTAAGGCGCGTCGGAACCTGGGCCATCGTCCAGGTTCCGCCGATCTTTCCAATCTCCGGCATCTGGAGGGCGAGCATGACCAAGTGGGTTTACACCTTCGGCGATGGCGCGGCGGAAGGCCGTGCCGGCGACCGCAACCTTCTGGGTGGCAAGGGCGCTAACCTGGCCGAGATGTGCAGCCTCGGCCTGCCGGTGCCGCCTGGCTTCACCATCACCACCGAGGTCTGCAACGCCTATTACGCCAACGGCCGTACCTATCCGGCTGAGCTGGAATCAAATGTCACGGTGGCGCTGGACCATATCGGCCGGCTGACCGAGCGCCGTTTCGGCGACCCGTCGAAGCTGCTGCTGGTTTCAGTGCGCTCAGGCGCCCGCGCCTCGATGCCCGGCATGATGGACACCGTGCTCAATCTCGGCCTCAACGACGAGACCGTCGAGGCGCTGGCCGCCGATTCCGGCGATGCGCGCTTCGCCTATGACAGCTACCGCCGTTTTATCCAGATGTATTCCGACGTCGTCATGGGCCTCGACCATGACGTGTTCGAGGAGATCCTCGAGGACCAGAAGGCGAGCCTCGGCCACGAACTCGACACCGAACTGACGGCGCTGGAATGGCAGGGCGTGATCGCGCTCTACAAGGCCAAGGTGGAGGAGGAGCTCGGCAAGCCGTTTCCGCAGGATCCGAACGAGCAGCTGTGGGGCGCGATCGGCGCGGTGTTTTCGAGCTGGATGAACAACCGCGCCATCACCTACCGGCGCCTGCACGACATACCCGAAAGCTGGGGCACGGCGGTCAACGTCCAGGCCATGGTGTTCGGCAATATGGGCGATACCTCGGCCACTGGCGTCGCCTTCACCCGTAACCCTTCGACCGGCGAAAAGCAGCTCTATGGCGAATTCCTGGTCAATGCGCAGGGTGAGGACGTCGTTGCCGGCATCCGCACGCCGCAGAACATCACCGAAGCTGCCCGCATTGCCGCCGGCTCCGACAAGCCGTCGCTGCAGAAGCTGATGCCGGACGCCTTCCAGTCCTTCGTCACCATCTCCGACAGCCTGGAAAAGCACTACCGCGACATGCAGGACCTCGAATTCACCATCGAGCGCGGCAAATTGTGGATGCTGCAGACCCGCTCCGGCAAGCGCACCGCCAAGGCGGCGCTCAAGATCGCCGTCGAGATGGCCAGGGATGGCCTGATCACCAAGGAGGAGGCGGTCGCCCGCATCGATCCCGCCTCGCTAGACCAGCTGCTGCATCCGACCATCGATCCGAAGGCCGCGCGTGACGTGATCGGCATCGGCCTGCCGGCTTCGCCGGGCGCCGCCACCGGCGAGATCGTCTTTTCCTCAGGCGATGCCGAGGACGCCAAGGCGCAAGGCCGCAAGGCGATCCTGGTGCGGATCGAGACCAGCCCCGAGGACATCCACGGCATGCACGCCGCGGAAGGCATCCTGACCACGCGCGGCGGCATGACCAGCCATGCCGCGGTGGTGGCGCGCGGCATGGGCAAGCCTTGCGTGTCCGGCGCCGGCTCGCTGCGCGTCGACTACAAGACCGGCACGCTGATGGCGATGGGACAGACCTTCCGCAAGGGCGACATCATCACCATCGACGGCGGCAACGGCCAGGTGCTGAAGGGCGCGGTGCCGATGCTGCAGCCCGAACTGTCCGGCGATTTCGCCGCCATCATGGAATGGGCCGACGCCGCGCGCCGCATGAAGGTTCGCACCAATGCCGAAACCCCGCTCGATGCGCGCATGGCGCGCTCCTTCGGCGCCGAAGGCATCGGTCTCTGCCGCACCGAGCATATGTTCTTCGACGGCGACCGCATCGTCGCCATGCGCGAGATGATCCTGGCCGACACCGAGAAGGACCGGCGCGCCGCCCTTGCCAAGCTGCTGCCGATGCAGCGCTCGGATTTCCTCGAACTGTTCGAGATCATGGCCGGCCTGCCGGTGACCATCCGCCTGCTCGATCCGCCGCTGCACGAATTCCTGCCCAAGACTGAAGGCGAAGTGGCCGAAGTCGCCGCCGCCATGAACGTGTCGCCGGAAAAGCTCAGGCAGCGCACCGAAGCCCTGCACGAGTTCAATCCGATGCTCGGCCATCGCGGTTGCCGCCTGGCTGTCTCCTATCCCGAGATCGCCGAAATGCAGGCGCGCGCCATCTTCGAGGCCGCCGTAGAGGCCGGCCAGAAGGCCGGCGCGCTGGTGGTTCCCGAAATCATGGTGCCGCTGGTCGGCCTGGTGAAGGAGCTAGACTACGTCAAGGCGAGGATCGATGCCGTCGCCAAGAGCGTCATGGAAGAGACCGGCATCAAGATCGACTATCTCACCGGCACGATGATCGAACTGCCGCGCGCCGCGATCCGCGCCCATGTCATCGCCGAGGCGGCCGAATTCTTCTCCTTCGGTACAAACGACCTGACCCAGACCACCTTCGGCATCTCGCGTGACGATGCCGCCTCGTTCCTGGAGACCTATCGCCAGAAAGGCATCATCGAGCAGGATCCGTTCGTGTCGCTCGACATAGACGGCGTCGGCGAACTGGTGCGCATGGCGGCCGAAAAGGGCAGGGCGACCAGGCCCGAGATCAAGCTCGGCATTTGCGGCGAGCATGGCGGCGATCCCGCTTCGATCCGCTTCTGCGAGGAGGTCGGTCTCGACTATGTGTCGTGCTCGCCCTACCGCGTGCCGATCGCCAGGCTGGCCGCCGCGCAGGCAGCGGTGCTGGTGGCAAAGGCATCTGCGCCGCGCGCCTGATGGCCGCGACTATTGCCATGGATGACCGATCGATGACTGTCGATTGGCTCCGGCTGCGCGGTTGCCAACTTACGATTTTGTGAGCAAAGTCACGCGAAGTTGCGCGTGACGGTCCTCAATCTCGACATCGTTTCCGCCCAGTTTCCCAAGCCCGACCCCCGGTGCCCGAAACAGATGCTACAGTTTTCCCCCGCTCCCGTCCGCTCGATCCTGATCCTCCAGACCAAGTACATGGGCGATATTGTCCTCGCCTCCACGCTGGCGAAAAACCTGCAGCTCGAATATCCGGGCGTCGGGATCGTATTCCTCTGCGAGGCGCACTTCGCAAGTTTCCTTACCGCCCACGGCATAGCCTCCGACGTCGTCACCTTCAGCCGCGCGCGCCTGCGTGGTTCACCGCTGCAACGCGGGCGTGAGCTCTATTCGATGGTGCGCAGGCTGCGTCAGCACCGCTTCGACATGACGATCGACCTGAGCGATTCGAAAACCTCTCGGGTCGTCGTCAGGCTCGTCAACGCCAGGACCAGGGTAGGCTATCACCCGACTGACAGGCCCTTGCGCTGGTACGAGCGCAATCCGGCAAACATTCGGGTCACGCGGTTCGGCTACGGTGAAAGGCACTATCTCTACCGCTACCTTTCGCCGCTGGAGGCGCTTGAGATCGATCTGCGCGTCAGAACGCCTTCGATCAAGCCGCTGCCGCTGGAAACGGCTCGCGTCCAGGACTTACTGAACAGGCACGGGCTCCGGCGAAACGCCTTCGTCGCGGTGCATGCCGGAGCGAGCTTCCGCGGTCGGCAATGGCAGCCGGAACGCTTCGCCGCCGTGATTGACGAAATCTCGCGCGAGACCGGGCTGGACTTCGTGCTTGTCGGCGGCCCGGACGAGCGCAAGCCGGCTGAACGGATCGTCGCCGGGACCGCATCGGCCGTCGTCAACCTCGTCGGCGTCCTGTCGCTCGAAACGCTGCTGGCATTGCTGGAGGAAGCGCGGCTGTTCCTCGGCAATGAGAGCGGCCCGATGCATATGGCCGCTGCGGCGGGAACCCCTGTTGTTGGCCTTTTCGGCCTGACAAGGCCAACACGCTGGGCGCCGGTCGGCGCGCCGAGCATTTGCCTCCAGCCTTCCATGCCGTGCGAATGCGTGGCGCGCGATCTGTGCCGTTCGCCGGACCCAAGCAAATCCTGCTGCGTTTGGCGCCTGGAGGTCGAGCCTGTCATCGAGGCCGTGCGCGAAATCCTGGCGCAGACCGACGTCGCTGTGCAACCGCCACCCGTGGTTCGCGCCACTCGCTGACAAGTCACACGCCAGGAAATTGTCGCCACGGCCGCTTTTGGCATGCGCGCCGTCCCGATTTTCGCCTTGATGCGGGTCTTCTTGGCGCGGCTCCCGCAGGGATCCGCTTCTATATCTGTCCGGAAATCAATCATGCGCCTGCTCGGAAAACATCTTTGCGCGATAGCGATCTCGGCCTGCACCGTGTCGGCAGGTCACACCGCACCGCTTCTCGAACCTACGCTGCATTTGACGCCGCGGGCCGGCAGCGGCCGCGTGGCGCTGACGCTGGACGCCTGCGGCGGCCAGACCGACACCAGGATACTCTCGGCGCTGGTCGACAACAGGATCCCGGCGACGATTTTCGTCACCGGCATCTGGCTGAAGCGCAATGAAGCGGCGATCGAGATCATGCGCGCGCACCCCGATTTGTTCGAACTGGAGAACCATGGCGGCCGCCATATTCCGGCAGTCGACACGCCGCGAAAAATCTATGGCATCCGCAGCGCCGGCAGTCCCGAGGCCGTGCTGGCCGAAGTCGAATCGGGCACCGCAGCCCTCGCCCGCACCGGCGAGCCGGCGCCGAAATGGTTTCGCGGGGCGACCGCCGAATACAGCCCATCCGCCATCGCCATGATCCGCAAGCTTGGCTTCAAGATCGCCGGCTTTTCGATCAACGGCGACGGCGGCTCTTTGCTGGGTGCGAAGGAAACCGCCCGGCGCATCGCCGCCGCCAAGGATGGCGACGTCATCATCGCCCATATCAACCAGCCCACCCATGCCGCCGGCGAAGGCGTGGTGCAGGGCCTGCTGTCGCTCAAGCAAAAGGGCCTGACCTTCGTGCGGCTCGATGAAGCCGATGGCGTAGGCAATGACGGCACCACCGACTGATCGGATCAGCCTGATTTGAGTCTCAACGCATGCACCCTTGGGTGAGTGCTCGACTCGGAACGCTTAGGCCGGCGTGGCTTCGATCGTCACCTTGCTGGGATAAAAGGCGCCGTGATTGCGGATCTCCGTCATCTCGTCGAAGGGGCGCTCATAGGCCCACATCGCGTCCTTGCCGGCCTCTCCAGCCGGCAGTGCGCTCCAATAGCTGGCATCTCCCTTGTAAGGGCAGTGCGTCGAGTGCTCGGTCTTGGCCAACCGGCTGAAATCGATGTCGTCGAAGGGAATGTAGAGAACCTGAGCATAGGGCGGCTCCGACAGGAGCTTTGCGGTCGTCGACGTGGCGATCACCGTTTCGCCGGCACGCACCCTGACAGTGCCGTGATAGGGCTCGATGGTGATCACCTTGTCAGGATTGCGCTGGAAGCCGGGTGCGGGATTTGCGATCTTGTCCATTGGCGGGTTTTCCTTGTCCGGCATGGGGCGCCGTCCGGAATAGGTGTGTCGGGCAAGCGCCAAGTGCAAGGCCAAGCCAAATCCACGCCTGGCCCGCGGTCAACTAGCCTTGTCCCGAGAAACTTTCAGGCTGCGGTCTTGAACACATCCATCAGCCCGGCATAGGCGGCAGCGATGCCGGCCACCGGATTGGTGCTTCTCGACGCCGTCTCGACCTTCAGCGCGCCGCCGACCGTTGGCAGGGTCAGCAGCAGGAACTGGCGGTTGCCGCCATCTCCCACGCATGCCGCTGCGACATGCTGGCCTTCGCCGCCATTGTCGACGCACATCTTGAACAGCAGCGTGCCGCCGACCGCCTCGAGGGCGCCGCCGACAACCTCGACGAATTCATCTTCGGAGACGGTTTTGGCGTCAGGCACCAAATCGGCCAGACTTTCGGCAAGTGTGTTTTCAAGTGCCTTGTCGTCGAGCTGCGCGTCCATGCGAACCTCTTCCATTCGCCAATCGCACCCCTACCCATTAACAGAGCTTAACGCCGACGATGGCCGGATTGTGGCGGTTTTCCTTGTCATTTCGGCCAATGCACCGGGATGGCTGGACAATCCGTCGGTTCGTCCCACAATGGGGCAAAAGCGTAGACGTGAAAAAGCGCAGGGGAGGAACAGACATGCTCGGATTGATGCAGGAATGGCCGCTGCTTTGCCACAAGCTGATCGACAATGCCGAACGCCAGCATGGCAGCCGCGAGATCGTGTCGCGATCGATCGAAGGGCCGATCGTGCGCACCACCTACGCCGAAATCCACCGCCTCGCCCTGAAAGTGGCGCAACGGCTTGAGCGTGACGGTTTCGCGCTTGGCGACCGCATCGCGACGCTGGCCTGGAACACGGCACGCCATATCGAGGCCTGGTACGGCATCATGGGGATCGGTGCGATCTATCACACGCTCAATCCGCGGCTCTTCCCCGAGCAGATCGCCTGGATCATGAACAACGCCGAGGACAAGGCAATCTTCGTCGACCTGACATTCGTGCCGCTGCTGGAGAAGATCGCCGGATCGGTCAAATCGCTGAAGCGTGTGATCGTGCTGACCGACAGCGCGCACATGCCCGAGACGGCATTGCCGAACGCCGTCGCCTACGAGGAATGGCTGGCCGAGACGGACGGCGACTTCGCCTGGAGGACCTTCGACGAAAACACCGCCGCCGGCATGTGCTACACTTCGGGCACGACGGGCGATCCCAAGGGCGTTCTCTACAGCCATCGTTCGAACGTGCTGCACGCCATGATCGCTGCCATGCCCGACGCCATGGGCATCTCGGCCCGCGACACCATCCTGCCGGTGGTGCCGATGTTCCATGCCAATGCCTGGGGCCTTGGCCAGAGCGCGCCGATGATCGGCGCCAAGCTGGTGATGCCCGGCTGCAAGATGGACGGCGCCTCGATCTACGAACTGCTCGATACCGAGAAGGTGACCTTCAGCGCCGCCGTGCCGACCGTATGGATGATGCTGCTGCAATATCTGGAGGAAACCGGCAAGAAACTTCCCCATCTGGGCAAGGTCGTCATTGGCGGCTCGTCCTGTCCGCGCGCAATCACCAAAAAATTCCAGGACAGTTACGATGTCCAGGTCATCCATGCCTGGGGCATGACCGAGATGTCGCCGCTCGGCACGCTGTGCACCATGAAGCCGGACTATGAAGGGCTGAAGGGCGAGGCGCGGCTCGATATCCAAGGCAAGCAGGGCTACCCGCCGTTCGGCGTCGAGATGAAGGTGACGGATGACGACGATAAGGCAATGCCCTGGGACGGCAAGACCTTCGGGCGTCTCAAGGTGCGCGGGCCAGCCATCGCACGCGCCTACTATGGCGGCGTCGGCGCCGAGCAGTTCGACGCCGAAGGGTGGTTCGACACAGGCGATGTCGCCCATATCGATCCGGGAGGCTACATGCAGATCACCGATCGCGCCAAGGACGTCATCAAATCGGGCGGCGAATGGATATCGACCATCGATCTCGAAAACCTCGCCGTCGGTCATCCCGATGTCGCCGAGGCGGCGGCCATTGGGGTTGCGCATTCCAAATGGGGCGAGCGGCCCTTGCTCGTCGTCGTGCGCAAGCCCGGCAAGGAGCCGAGCAAGACCGATATCCTCGATTTCATGAACGGCAAGGTGGCCAAATGGTGGATGCCCGACGACGTCGCCTTCGTCGGCGAAATTCCGCACACCGCCACCGGCAAGATCCAGAAGATCACCTTGCGCGAGCAGTTCAAGGACTATCGCCTGCCGACGGATTGATGGGCATGATGCGCCTTTCGGCTTCAAGCCTGAGCCAAAACGTTTTAAGTCTCGGTTCGGGTTTGGGGTGGTGCGGCTGAGAATGGTTAGTATTCCTGAACGACAGACGTCGAGGGCGGCCGGCTGGTCGCGGCGCACAGCGTCCTTTTCGCTGGTCCTGCTGCTCACAGTGCTCGTCGGCCACCGATTCGACCTCGTCGAAACGCCTGTTTTCCTCTGGGTATTGGCGATCGTCGCGCTGCTCGCCGCCTTTGCCCTTTTGTTCGCCGGACTTGCCTTCTCCAGGCTGTGGAATTTCGGCGACCGCGGCGGCCGCGATCTCTCCGTCGGCGCCCTGCTGGCGCTTCTGGTGCTCGCCCCTTACGGCGCCGCCGCCTATTGGGCGACGATTTCGCCGCCGTTGAGCGACATCTCGACCGATTTCGACGATCCGCCGGCGATCGACACGTCTGACCGCACCAAGGGCATGAACGTTCTATCGACGCCGACGCCAGGCGAGCAGATCCTGCAAGGCGATGCCTATCCTTTAGTCACCAGTCGCAGCTACAATTTGCCCTTCGAAACCGTCGTCGATGCAGTCGAGACCGTGCTCGACCGGCGCGACTGGCAGCTTCAGGCGCCATATCCTGAAACCGACGGGCAAAGCGAAGTGACGATCAATGCGCTCGCCAAAAGCTTCGTGCTGAGCCTTCCGGCCGATGTCGCGATCCGTGTGACCGACGACGGCGACACGGTCGTCGTCGACATGCGGTCCGCCTCGCGCTACGGCCAATACGACCTCGGCGACAATGCCGCCCGCATCGTGGAATTCCTCGGCGAACTGGACCAGGAGGTGGCCGGCCAGGTGGGCGCCGCACCGGCCGAGTGATGTCCAGAACACCTTGCCGCCGATCGGAATCGCCTGGGGCCGCAGAAATGCGGTTTGAATCTGCTGGCGGACTATTCGGCCGGCTCGAATCTGCCTTCCAGCAGGATTGTCGCGATCGGCCCAAGCGGATTGGCGATCTGGCTCTCCAGGATCTCGATGAGCTTGTGCCCGACATCTGCCATGTCGACGGAATGAACGCCGATCTTCGCCGGCAGGAACCGCGCCAGACGCGTGTTGTCACGGGTGACGATATGGATGTCGCGGCCCGGCTCAAGACCGCGCCTGCCGAGCGTGTGCAACGCTCCCAGAAGGCCCAGTTCGTTGGCGCATGCCAAGCCCGTCGGCGGATCTGCCGATGCCAGCAGGCGATCGAACCAGGCCGCGCTCGATTCCATCGTGAATGTCCCGTCACCGATCAGCGACTGGTCGATCGGGATGCCGGCCTCGGCCATCGCCCTTCGATAGCCGGCGAGACGCATGGCGCTCGCCTGATCTTTCTGCACGAGAAGTTGTAGGGCAATGCGTCGACAGCCCTTGTTCATCAGCCGCCGGGTCGCGTCGTAGGCGATCTGCTCATTGTCGATGTCGACATAGGGATACACGATGTCCAGGTCGGTTCTTCCAAACGCGACGAAAGGTATGCGCTGATCCAGCAGCAGCTTGACGCGCGGATCGCCCGAGACCATGCGCGTAATGATCAGGCCGTCCGCGCTACGCGCCTGAAGCAGGCGCTGCACGCTGTCGACGGGATCGTCGTCGGGCGTGGTGGAATAGATCGACAGGCTGTAGCCTGCCTGCCGCGCTGCCAGCGTCATGCCTTCGATCAAGGGAAGCTTCGCTAGATCGGACAGGTAGTCGCGTGTTTCCATCGGCAGCACGGCCGTCAGCGTCAGGGTTTGTCCGGTCTTGAGCGCGCGGCCGAAATGGTTCGGGACATAGCCGACACGCTTGGCCACCTCCTTGACCCGCGCCACGGTCGAGGGATGCACTTCCGGCCCGTCCTTCAGGGCGCGCGATACCGTGGTCACTGAAAGGGAAAGTTCCGCCGCGATCTGTTTTAGATTGGACATGTCGCCCGACTGATTTTGCGAAAGCGCCGGCTGATTTTGCTGAGCGTCGTAACGTTACCGGATTCGACCCGAGGATTAAATACAGGCCCCCGAAACTGAACGAGTCCGCCTGAATGCCACTTGACTCCGAGGCGTTTAACGACAATCGTAACGTTACGATTTCAAAAAAAGCCCACCTAAGGCGATATTTCGACCAATCCTGGAGGAGAACTCATGTCTAGGCTACTACGCATTTCGCTGGCAGCGATCGCAGTCTCGGCTGCCGTGCCCGTCTATGCCCAATCAGTCACCATCACGACCGCGGGCGGCGACTATGGCAACGCCATGAAGGAGGCCATGTGGGCCCCCGCTGCAAAGGAACTTGGCTATGATGTCCGCGAGGAGACGCAGAGCGACGGCCTGGCTGCACTGAAGATGCAGGTCACCGCGGGCGCGGTCACCACCGACATCATCCATCTCGGCTCACCGGAAGGCGCGCAGGCGGCCGCACAGTCGCTGCTGGAGCCGCTCGACTACAAGATCATCGAGCCCAACTCCGTGCCGGCCGGCGCAAGGTCCGACTACTGCTATCCGTTCGACTCCTATGGCACCGTCATGTCGTGGAACACCAAGACCTATGGCGAGACTCCGCCGAAGACCTGGGCGGAGTTCTGGGACGTCGCCAAATTCCCGGGCCGTCGCGCGCTGCGCGCCAATGCGCAGGACTCGATCGAGATCGCGCTGCTCTCCGATGGCGTGGCACCCACGGACGTCTATTCCGTGCTCAGCACGCCGGAAGGTCTGGAGCGCGCCATCAAGCGGCTTGAAGCGCTCAAACCAAATGTCGCCGTGTGGTGGACCTCGGGAGCGCAGTCCGCGCAGTTGCTGAAAGATGGTGAGGCGGATCTGGTCGTTACCTGGAACGGACGGGCCCAAACCGTGAAAGCGGATGGTGGCGCGGCTGACTACACGTTCAAGGGTTCCGTCATCGGCACGGACTGCCTTGGCGTGCCGAAGGGAGCGCCGAACAAGGAAGCGGCCATGAAGCTGATCGCGGCGATGACGCAGCCCGCGCGCGTGGCCAAGCTGACCGATTTCATCGCCTATGGTCCGGTCAATCCTGCTGCCTACGAGGGTGGCCTCATCCCGAACGACCGTTTGAAGACCCTGGCGACCGCGCCTGAAAATGCCGGCACTTCGGTGTTCTCGAACGCGGACTGGTGGGTCAAGAACGGCGAGGCCGCCCAAAAGGCCTTCGACGAAATGATGAACCACTGAGTCGCGAATTCATCCGCTTCGAGCCCGTGATGAAGTCGCTCCCGATCACCATCGACAGCGTGCGCAAGGCCTATGGGTCCTACGTCGCGCTGGACGATGTCTCGCTCGACGTTCGGGCTGGCGAATTCCTCACTTTGCTGGGGCCGTCCGGGTCGGGCAAGACCACGCTGCTCATGGCTCTGGCCGGTTTTGTCCGTCCCGATTCCGGCAAGCTCCTGTTGGCGGATCGCGACATCACCCGCCTGGCCCCCAACAAGCGCGACATCGGCATCGTATTCCAGAACTACGCCCTGTTTCCCCACATGAACGTCCTGGCGAATGTCGAGTATCCGCTAGCGCTGCGCAAGACGCCGAAAGCCGAGGCCCGGCAGCGGGCGCTTGACGCTTTGGCCCGTGTGAAGCTGGAGGGCCTGGCGGAGCGCAACATCGCCGCACTGTC
The DNA here is from genome assembly GCF_057784325.1 of Mesorhizobium sp. CNPSo 4689. Taxonomy (NCBI): domain Bacteria; kingdom Pseudomonadati; phylum Pseudomonadota; class Alphaproteobacteria; order Hyphomicrobiales; family Phyllobacteriaceae; genus Mesorhizobium; species Mesorhizobium sp. CNPSo 4689. The sequence continues at coordinate 169,720 of NZ_JBWLUZ010000005.1, read as the reverse complement.
CGGCGGCCAGCGCCAGCGCGTGGCGCTGGCGCGGGCCATCGTCTTTGAACCACGCGTGATGTTGATGGACGAGCCGCTGTCGGCGCTCGACAGGAATCTGCGCGAAACCATGCAGTACGAGATCCGGCGTCTGCACGATGATCTGGGGATCACCACGATCTATGTGACGCATGACCAGCGCGAAGCGCTGACCATGTCCGACCGGGTTGCGGTGATGAATTCCGGCCGCATCCAGCAGATCGACACACCGCAGCAAATTTATGATCGTCCATCGACCCGCTTCGTCGCTGAGTTCATGGGCGAGGCCAATATTCTGGTCCCGGGGTCGGTGCGCACAATCGACGGCGGCGGTGCGTCGCGCGAGACCCTGATGATCCGCGCGGAAAGCTTCCACCTTGATGTCAAGCTCGCCGGGCAAGATGGAGTGGCGCTTGAGGGAACGCTGCGCGCCAAGGCGTTTCGCGGCGAGAACTGGCTTTTGACGCTGGCGCCCGACGCTGGGCAGGAGGTTCTTGTCTGCATTCCGTCGGCGCTTGCTGGCGGCTGCGCCGAGCTTGCCGCCGGTCAGCGGCTGACCGTATATGCCTCGGCAGCGAAAGTTCACGCGATACCGGGAGCAACAGCGTGACCGTCGCCGTCGATTCCGCGCTCGCGGCCGATGCGCGAAGCGAGCGGCGTTTCTTCCTTGCGCTGTCACTCCCGGCGCTTTTCATCGTTGGACTGGCGGCGATACTGCCCATCCTGTGGATCATCCGGCAATCCTTCCTGACCACCGGTGGTGACTATACGGTCGGCAATTACGAGAAGGTGCTTTCGAGCGGGCTGACATGGTCGGCACTGGCAACAACCGTTGAGCTGTCCCTGGGCACGCTGGCGTTCTGCATCCTTCTCGGCACCCCCCTGGCGCTCGCTCTGGCCAGTGCTCGGCCAAGGGTGGCCAATGTGCTGATGGCCTTCGTCATGCTGCCGTTGTGGACTTCCATTCTGGTGCGCACCTATGGCTGGCTCGTGCTGTTGCGGCGCGAAGGCCTGATCAACGCGGCTTTGGAAGGTTCGGGCCTGACAGCGGAACCATTGCCGCTGGTTTATAACTTCACCGGAACGCTGATCGGCATGGTTCACTACATGCTGCCGCTGTTTCTGCTGCCTGCCTACGCCGCGATGCGCGATATCGACGCCAACCTTGTTCGCGCGGCGGCGAGCATGGGAGCCACTCTCGGGCACGTCATCCGCACAGTCATTCTGCCGCTTTCGGCGGGCGGCATCTTCTCGGGTTCTATGATCGTCTTCATCTACACCATAGGTTTTTTCATCACGCCGGCGGTGCTTGGCGGCGGCAAGGTAAATCCTCTCTCCATCCGGATCGAGCGCACGCTGTCGACCTTCCAGGACTGGGGGTCGGCGAGCGTCCTGGGCATTCTGCTCTTCGTTCTCATGGCGCTGATCGGTGTTATGTTCCTGGCGGCACGGCGACTGATGCGCAACAAAGTGGGCGCGGCCCATGCTTGAAGCCTATCCGGACAACAAGCTTGCCCTCATCCTCCTGTGGGGCTTTTCCGCGCTCGTGATGGCGTTCCTGATGCTGCCGACGCTGGTGGTCGTGCCGCTCTCCTTTTCAGCGTCCGATCTTCTCGAGTTTCCGCCACGCGCATACTCGTTGCGCTGGTACGAGAATTTCTTCGGTTCGACGACATGGATGGCCGGGCTCAGGACGAGCCTGATCCTCGGGACATTGACGGCGATGGTCGCAGTGCCCCTGGCGCTGCTGGCCTGCATCTCGATCATCCGGATCGGCGGAAAGACCGCCTTGGCCATTCAGGGCGTTCTGCTCACCCCCTCCATCGTGCCGGGGATCCTGCTTGCCATCGGCCTGTTCTTCGTGCTGGCGGCGCAAGGTCTGGTCGGAACGCTGTTTGGCGTGCTGGTCGGACATGTGGTGCTGGCCATTCCGGTCGCGTGCATTGTGCTGTTGCCCGCTCTGGCCCGCTTTGACTGGAACCAGGTCCAGGCGGCGCGCAGCCTTGGCGCGGACTGGGCGAGGGCCATTGGCGGAATAATTGTTCCGCAACTCCGGATCAGCCTGTTGTCGGCGACATTGATGGCCTTCCTGACCTCGCTGGACGAGTCCGTCATTTCGATCTTCGTCGCAAGCGGCCGCAACAGCACGCTGCCGAAGCTGATGTTCCTGTCGCTGCGCGATCAGATCGATCCGACCATCGCGGCGATATCAACATTGTGGACCGCCATTGTCGTGGTCGTCGTTCTGATCGTGACCCTTCGCCAAGAATCCTGACCGAGACTGGAAACATGCCTGCCAATCATCACGCAGCCGACGATCTGACGGATCAACCAACGGACATACCCCAGGTAGGGTTGGCGATCATCACCGGCTCGGCAAACTGGGGGCTTGCCTTCCCGGAAGATGTCCAAGTTGACGGAGTGCGCACCTTGCGGCGCGACATGAGTTTCGAAACGCCTTTCGGCCGCACCGACAACTGGAAGCTGCTCGAGTTCGAAGCGTCGATTACCGCCGAAGGCAAACCGAAACGTGCCTTGTGCATGTATTCGCACGGCAATCCCCGCGACCATATCGATCATTCCTGCCATCGCCGCGCGTTCTGGGTGTTGATGCAAGCGGGTGTCCGGCAAGTCTTGTCCTGCTCGACCATTGGCGCCGTCAACAAGGCGATCAAGCCCGGCGACATGGTGGTGAACGCCGATATTATCGAGCTGACGCAGACCCCGTTCTCACTGCTTCCCGGCCGCCAGAGCTTCGACTGCTCGGGCAAGCAGATCGTATGCCCAAGATGTGCGGCAGTTCTGGTCGAAACCGCCCGCCGTCATTGGCCAGCCGAATGCCGCGTTCATGGCATCGAGCAGCAGTTGGTCGCCGCCCACTGTTACGGGCCGCGGCTGACAAGCCCGGCCGAAGCCCTGGCGTTTCGAAGCATGGGGGCGGATGTGCTTAACCATTCGATCGCCCCTGAAGCGACCTTGTCGCGCGAGATCGGCGCCTGTTTCGTGCCATGCGCGTTCGTAACGGCGGGCTTCAACGAGTATATGGACCGCAATCGCCAGAAATTGCTGCAGGAGGACGTGTTGCCGAACCTCTCCATGACAGCCTCGCGTGTCGCGCTGGAAACCGCCGCACGACTTCCGGCCGATCCGGAATGCTCTTGCCAGGGTTTGAAGTCGCCTCAACCGGAAGAACGCTCCAGCCGTTTCTGAGGTGTCAGGGAAGGTCCTGGCCAACCGGCCTAAAAATGCCGTCGATGGCCGGGTCACCATCAGTGGCGACAAGGCCGCGCGCCACCAGATCCTCCAGATGCGCAAGCACCGACAGGCCGGCGGCGCCATGCAGGCGCGGGTCGGTGTCGCGATAGATTGCCGCAACCATCTCCTTGATCGTCCTGTCGCCGCCCCGGATGCGCTCCAGGATCGCCCGTTCGCGCATCTTGCGGTGCGTCTTCAGGCCGCGCATGAAGCTGCGCGGCGCCGTCACCGGACCGCCGTGACCTGGTAAAAGCAGACGGTCGCCGCGTTCGATCAGGCGGTCGAGCGATGTCATGTAGTCGGCCATGGCGCCGTCCGGCGGCGCCACGATCGAGGTCGCCCACGCCATCACGTGATCGGCCGAAAACAAGACGCCGCTTCCTTCCAGCGCAAAGGCCGCGTGATTGGCGGCATGGCCCGGCGTCAGCACCGTTTTGATCGCCCAGCCGTCGCCATCGACCAGCGTGTCGTCTTGGAGCGCCATGTCCGGGGCGAAAGCCATGTCGGCGCTGGCGTCGAGCGGGTTGATCTCGCCGATGCGCAGCGGCCGCGCCGGGCGATGCGGCCCCTCCGCCAGCACGATCGCCCCGGTGCGCTCCTTCAGCCGGGCCGCCAGCGGTGAATGGTCGCGATGTGTGTGGCTGACGAAGATGTGGCTGACCGGCCGCTGCCCGATGGCTTTGAGCAATGTCTCGAGATGCGTATCGTCATCCGGTCCGGGATCGATGACCGCCAGCGTGTCCCGCCCGACAAGGTAGCTGTTGGTTCCGTGAAAGGTGAACGGGCTCGGGTTTCGGGCGGTGATGCGCTGGATGTCTGGCGCGACGGTTACGGCCTGGCCGTAAGCAGGATCGAAGCTGGTGTCGAACTTAAGGGCCATGAGGGGCGGGGAGCTCTGTTCCTGAGGTGGCAAAACCGATTGCCGCATAACACGGAAGCCAATATAGGAAAATGCGAGGCCGCATGTTGGCGGCTGTCCGGAATGGGGAAGACCATGGCAATTGCAACGACGATGCGTCCGCTTGTTTCTCTGGCTCTGCCTGAAAAAGGCGCGACACGCCTCGCGACGCAGCTGTTGCTGGCGATTGCCGGCACGCTGCTGCTGACCTTGTCGGCCAAGGCGAAGGTCGTGCTCGGCCCCGTCGATATTTCGCTGCAGACGCTGGCCGTCCTCCTGATCGCCTCGGCATTCGGCCTGCGCCTCGGCGTCGCCACGCTGCTTCTTTACATGGCCGAGGGTGCCATGGGCTTCCCGGTCTTCCAGGGCACGCCGGAAAAGGGCATCGGCCTAGCCTATATGGTGGGCCCGACCGGCGGCTATCTTGCCGGCTTCGTTGTCATGGCCGCCATCGTCGGCTGGGCTGCCGACCGTGGCTGGGATCGTCACCCGGTCAAGCTTTTCAGTGCGATGCTGGCCGCCGAAATCGTCATGATGGCGATGGGCTTTGCCTGGCTGGCGCTGCTGATCGGCGCGGAAAAGTCATGGCAGTTCGGCGTCGTGCCTTTCATCGTCGGCGACCTGATCAAGGTGGCGCTCGCAGCCAGCCTGGTCCCGGCAGTATGGTCGCTGCTGCCGAAGCGGCCCTGACATTTATTAAATGAAAGCCAGCCGGCGGAGATCCCACCGGCTTTTTCATGCCTTGGCCACTGCCAGGTGGTGGCGGAAATAGGTGGCCGGTTCCTCCGGCCAACTTTCGGCTGCGGCTCGTTTCGCCAGCGAGATCACCAGGCGCGACCAGCAGCGAGATTGACAAGCCATTGCGCGAAACCTAAGCACGGGCAACTTGATGTCAGGGGCGGGGCCCTCGGTAATTCAAGGAGAGCTTGTTGAAAGGAATTATCCTTGCGGGAGGCAGCGGAACACGTCTTTATCCGCTAACATTGGCAGTCTCTAAGCAAATCCTGCCAATATACGATAAGCCGATGATCTATTATCCGCTGAGCGTGCTGATGCTCGCCGGTATCAGGCATATATTGATCATCTCAACTCCACGTGACCTGCCAGCTTTCCGGGAATTGCTCGGCGACGGCTCGGAGTTCGGGCTTGAGTTCTCCTATGCGGAGCAGCCGCATCCCAACGGGCTCGCCGAAGCCTTCATCATCGGCCGTGAGTTCATCGGCAAGGACAACGTGTCGATGATCCTTGGCGACAACATCTATTTCGGCGAAGGGCTGTCGCAGCTTTGCCGCACGGCGGCGGCCCGCGAAAGCGGCGCGTCGGTATTCGCCTATCATGTCGACGATCCGGAACGCTATGGCGTGGTGTCGTTCGACAAGCTCAGCGGCACCGCCCTGACGATCGAGGAAAAGCCGCAGAAGCCAAAATCCAACTGGGCCGTCACCGGCCTTTACTTCTACGATAATGACGTCGTCGACATCGCCTCGACGATCCGGCCCTCGGAGCGCGGCGAGCTTGAGATCACGGCGGTCAACAACGTCTATCTCGAACGCGGGCACCTGCACGTCCATCAGCTCGGCCGCGGCTATGCCTGGCTCGACACGGGCACCCATGACAGCCTGCATGAAGCCTCGTCTTTCGTGCGCACGATCGAGCACCGCCAGGGCATCAAGGTCGCCTGCCCGGAGGAGATCGCCTTCGAACAGGGCTGGCTGACGGCAGACAAGGTGCTGCAGCGCGCCACCCGCCTCGGAAAGAACGAATATGCCGCCTATCTACGCAGGCGCGTCACCGACCTGACGGAGAACTAGGTGCTGGAGGTAAGGCAACTCGGTCTCGACGGCGTGCTGGAGATCGTACCGAAGCGGCACGGCGACGCGCGCGGCTTTTTCATTGAAACCTGGAATGCCGAGCGCTTCGCCGAGGCCGGCATCGACCTGCGCTTCGTGCAGGACAATCACTCCTATTCCGCCGCCGCGGGCGTGGTGAGGGGGCTGCACTACCAGCTTCCGCCGCGCGCCCAGGACAAGCTGCTGCGCGTCATCAGAGGTAAGATCCTCGACGTCGCGGTCGACATCCGTCGCGGCTCGAAAAGCTTCGGAAAATGGGTCGCCCTCGAAGTCTCGGCCGAGAAGGGCAACCAGATCCTGGTGCCGAAGGGCTTCGCCCACGGTTTCATCACGCTCGTGCCGGATACCGAGGTTCTTTACAAGGTCACCGATACCTATTCGCCCGCGCATGACCGGTCGATCCGTTTCGACGACGCCGCAATCGGCATTGAATGGCCGGCGATATCGGGCGGGTTCCAGCTTTCGGACAAGGATCTCAAGGCGCCGCTCCTTGCCGTCGCGGAGGTGTTCCCATGAGGACTGTTCGTGGAAGGAGAGCGGCATGAACTTCCTGGTGACTGGCGGCGCCGGCTTCATCGGCTCGGCCGTGTGCCGGCATTTGTGCGCCAATCCGGCCTACCGGGTGACCAATCTCGACAAGCTCACCTATGCCGGCAACCTCGCCTCGCTGCGGCCGATCGAGAATGCGCACAATTACCGCTTCGAGCAGGCCGACATTTGCGACGAGCGGGCGGTGCTCGACATATTGCGCCGTGACGACATCGACATCGTCATGAACCTCGCCGCCGAGAGCCATGTCGACCGCTCGATCGACGGTCCAGGCACCTTCATCGAGACCAATATCGTCGGCACCTACCGGATGCTGAATACGACCCTGGAATACTGGCGCGGCTTGCCGGAGGACCGCAAGGCCCGCTTCCGCTTCCACCATGTCTCGACCGACGAGGTGTTCGGCGATCTTCCCTTCGACGGCGGCATGTTCGTCGAGGAGACGCCCTATGCGCCGTCCTCGCCATACTCCGCCTCCAAGGCGGCGTCGGACCATCTGGTGCGCGCCTGGCATGAGACCTATGGCCTGCCGGTGGTGCTTTCCAACTGTTCGAACAATTACGGCCCCTATCATTTCCCCGAAAAGCTCATTCCGCTGGTCATTCTGAACGCGCTCGACGAAAAGCCGCTGCCGGTTTACGGCGCCGGCGCCAATGTGCGCGACTGGCTGTTCGTCGAGGATCACGCGCGCGCGCTCGAGCTTGTCGCGACAAAGGGGCAAGCGGGCGAGAGCTACAATGTAGGTGGCAATTCCGAGCGAACCAATCTGGGCGTCGTCGAGACCATCTGCGATCTTCTCGACCTGAGAAGGCCGCGCGCCGGTGGCAAGCGCTACCGCGACCTGATCTCCTTCGTCACCGACCGCCCCGGCCACGACCGCCGCTATGCCATCGACGCCTCCAAGATAAGCCGTGACCTCGGCTGGTCGCCAAAGGAGAATTTCGACAGCGGCCTGGCAAGGACGGTCGACTGGTTCCTCGAGAACAAATGGTGGTGGGGACCGATTCGCGAGCATCGCTATGCCGGCGAGCGGCTGGGCCAGAGCCCGGTTGAAGACAGCCCGGCTGAAGACAGGAAGGGCGCGGCGTGAGGCTTGTCGTCACCGGACGCGAGGGCCAGGTCGCTACCAGCCTGTGCGAGGTGGCGCGCGCGGTCACGGGCGTGGAGGTGATCGCCGTCGGCCGGCCGGCGCTCGACCTGGCGCGGCCCGAGACCGTATTCGAGGCGCTGGCGGCGGCAGGTCCGGACATCATCGTTTCGGCCGCTGCCTACACCGCTGTCGACCAGGCCGAGGACGAGCCTGACCTGGCCTTCACGGTGAATGCCGTTGGCGCGGGCAAGGTGGCGGAGGCAGCGGCGCGCCTCGGTGTTCCTGTGATCCACCTGTCGACCGACTATGTTTTCGACGGTGCAAAGGACAGCGCCTATGTCGAGACCGACGCGAGCGCGCCGCTCGGCGTCTACGGCGCCTCCAACCTTGCCGGCGAAAAAGCCGTGGCGGCGGCCAATCCGCGCCACCTCATCCTGCGCACGGCCTGGGTCTACAGCCCCTTCGGCAGGAATTTCGTCAAGACCATGCTCAGGCTTGCCGCCGATCGTGACGAGATTTCGGTGGTAGCCGACCAATGGGGAAATCCAACCTCAGCACTCGACATCGCCGACGCCGTTGTGCATGCGGCGGCGATGCTGCAGGGCGACAGCAACTTTGCCGCCTACGGCGTCTATCACCTGGCGGGCAGCGGGGAGACGAACTGGAGTGGCTTTGCCCGCCAGATCATGGACACAAGCCAGGCGTCTGGCGGCCCTCATGCGCGGGTACGCGACATCGCGACCAGTGACTATCCGACCAAGGCAAAGCGCCCGGCCAATTCGCGGCTTTCCAGCGCGAAATTCGCGGCCACGTTTGGATGGACCGCGCCGGCGTGGCGGGGGTCGACGGAGAAGGTGGTGCGCCGGCTGATGGATGGCGAGACGAGGCAGTGATTGGGCGCGTGAACGAGCTCGGTCGTTCGAGCATTGCATGATGGGACGCCGCAGGAGGCGGCGAAAGCTGACGCCACGACCGCTATCGGCCGAAATACTCATCCGCAATCGCTTTAGCCGGGCCATCCATTCTTACCCGGCCGTGCTCCAGCCAAATTAATCGATCGCAATTCCCTAGCAGCAATTCCCTCGAATGGCTGGCCAAGATCAGGATCTTGGTCGAGCTCACGATCTCGTTGAGCCGTTGTCTTGCTCGATCCTTGAAGTCTTCATCGCCTGTCGAAAGCCACTCGTCCATGATCAGAATTTCGGGTCGGATTGAAGTTGAAGTCGCGAAAGCCAACCGCAGCTGCATCCCTGAGGAATATGTACGGAAGGGCATGTCCAAAAAGTCTCCAAGCCCTGAGAACTCTGCAATTTCATCGTATCTCGAGCTAAGTTCCTTCGCCGTCATGCCCATCATTGCGGCCCGCAATTTGATATTTTCACGCCCTGTAGCTTCGGGGTCTATGCCAAGCCCAATGTTGATAAGCGAGACGCATTCGCCGTCGATTGCCGCGCTTCCCGAGGTCGGCGCGTAGATGCCTGAAAGCAATCGAAGCAGCGTCGTCTTCCCGGAACCGTTGTGGCCGACAAGCCCTACTCGTTCGCCCTCATGGATTGCGAGGTCAATCTCGTCGAGACCTTTGACGACGACCAGCCCGTCGAATCGTCTTTCGATGGCGCCGCCGGTCGCAACCTTCAGAACCCGGTTCTTCAAAGACCGGCTCGCAGCGTTGTAAACGGGAAAGGAGACCGAGGCCTTATCCAGATGAATCTTAGCCATTCAACTACAACCAGTACGGGATGCGCTTGCGATAACGGCCGAACAGCCACAACGCGAACAGCCAACCAACGGCTAACATCGCTATTGCGTAAAGCCAGGTGAGAGGTGACGGAATCTGGCCGAGCAACGGACCACGGATCAGCGTAATCAGATGGTAAAATGGATTCAAATCGAAAAGGTACTGAGGCATGCCCGCCGGCAATGTCTTCGTCTGCCAGATGATTGGGGTCAGATAGAAAATCACTTGAAGAAAGTTTTGCATCACCTGCGTCATATCGCGGAAGCGCGCGCAAATTGTCGCAAGGACAAGCATCATCCACAGAAGGTTTAGCGAGACGAGTATGAACCCAGGCAAGGCTAGTATCGCGACCCATGAGATAGGTGCTGCTACAATGACCAACACAACGGGTATGACCACCAGATTATGCGCAAACACTATTGTATTGCGCCAAAGTGTCCTCATCACATGAGTGAACAAAGGCATTCGGACTTGGAGGATGATGCCTTCGGCGCCTATGAAGCTGGTGCAGCCGTCGCTTAGACAAGAGGAGATGAAACCCCAGACAATCAGGCCGCATCCGACAAACGGAAGGAACTCTTGCATCGGCGTTCGAAAAAGATTGCCGAAAATAAGCCCCAGGGCACCGATCATCACGCCCATGTTGATGGTGAGCCAGAATGCCCCGATCCGTGAACGGCGATAGCGCTGGGCGATATCTTGCCAGCCAAACGTCGTCGCCAGATGGTGTTTCTTGATGGCCTCGCTGATGTCCGTGACGGCGTCGGGGAAAGTCATAACTGTCATTTCATCGGCCAATTCAGGGAAACTCGGTGACGCTCAAACCAAACTCAGGCGTCTCCACTACTCGCGATAGAGCACACGTCATTCGTTCTGAGGGATTGTCGCCAGCATCGTGCCTCTCACTGGGGCCAAGAACCATCAAATCTGGTTGATACGATGCGCATCATGCCAACAGGACCGGCGTCAACCTACCTCAATTACCAGCCGACCCATCCTTATTCGGCGACTTTGGGCGGCCATGGCCACCCTCGAAGCAAGCTATTGCTTCTGGTCAGCCGGTCCTCTATCACGGCGCCGAATTCAAATGCAAGGATCATAACCCCGCAGGAGAGCGTGGGCTGTTGAGGGAGCTGTTGGCGGTCAAGGCCGCCGAACACAGCTGGAAAATCCCAAAAAACGGTGAATCGCGAAGATGCTGAATGACGCAAAGACCGCTCAATGAGCTATTTGACGCACACCGTGGCAAAGTGTCAGACAAGTGGGAACACTACCTCAACATGTACGAAAGGCTCTTCGAGCCGCTGCGCCACAAGCCGCTTCGTCTGCTCGAAATCGGTGTGCAGAATGGCGGCTCGCTCGAGATTTGGGCTAAATATTTCAAGCATGCCCGGGAGATAACAGGCGTCGACATCGACCAAGCAGTCGGCCGACTGACATTCGACGACGAACGCATCGGCGTGATAGTTGCCGACGCCACGAATCCCGAATGGAGCGCCACACTTAGCGCAACGCTCGACATCGTGATCGATGACGGTTCGCACCGGTCAGGCGACATGATCAAATCGTTCCTGCTGCTGTTTCCGAAGCTGGCGCGAGACGGAATCTACGTCGTGGAGGACATGCACGCCAGCTACTTCCCGGAGCTCCAAGGGGGGCTCTTCACGCCTGGCTCGGCTATGTCCTTCTTCAAGCGGCTCGCCGATGTCGTCAATCATGAACATTGGGATGTGGATCAACAATCATGGGAACTCGTCATTCCCATCCTCAATCAGCACGATATTGGCCCGACTGATCTCACGTGGCTCGCGACGATCGATTCGATAGAGTTCACAAACTCCTGCGTCATTTTGCGCAAGGGACTGCCAGAAGACAATCGACTGGGCAGGGAGCGCATTCGCGGCGAGATCGAACAGGTTTTGCCTGGTCGATTGCCATATGACGGTCAAATGTATGAGCGGGCACATTTCTCTGCCGGGGCTTCCCTCACGGCGAGAACGGTTCATCCCGAGGATTCAATCGCGAATCTCGAGGCGGAAGTCGCTCATCTTGGCGAGAAGACGCAGAGGTTCAGTGAGGAAGTGCAGGGCATCCGCGAGCGGCTCTCGTCAGCGCAAGACGAATTGTCGGCATCGCTGGAAGCAAGAGCGAAACTGCAGGAGGCATTCGCAAGCGCCGAGGACACTATCAAGGCGCTGAAAGGCGAACTTCATTCATACCGGGGAGAGGTCGCTGCGCTGCGGGCCTCAAACAGTTGGCGAATAACCGGGCCGCTAAGAGCGGTCCGAGTGATCGCGAGAAAGATAGCTCGTTTGCTTGGTTCTGCTCACCGTTTGATCTCCAGGCAGTCGCGAGCGATTCAGGTGTTGATAGCGCCTCGCAAGACGGTCCGCCTTGCCAGGACCATGCGCCGGCGTGCCGGCGGCGTGCGGCCCCTGTTGAAGATAGGCTGGATTGTGCTGCGGCATGAGGGCATACCGGGCCTATGGTCGAGATTGAGCCGTGCCGCCAACGCCAATTCACCCGGCGACGCCTGGCACAGAGATGTTGTTCGCCGCAGCATCTGGCGCCAGATGAATGGCAACGCCTCATCCGTTCTCGGCAAGCACATTGTCCCTGATTTTCGGCAAGTAAGCGATTTCGCGGACAGCCGTCACGATCCTGAAGAACTCCTTTTCTCGATTCTGACGCCGGTCTTCAACACGGACGACGGCGCACTGCGGGCGATGCTCGATTCGGTGGCGGACCAGTCGTTTGGGATTTGGGAACACATTCTCGTTGATGACGGGTCCACCGATTCCAATGTTGTACGAACATTGAAGGAATATGCTGCCGCGGACCCTCGGTTTGCCGTCGTGGAATGCGACAGAAATCATGGAATTTCGGAAGCAACGAACGAGGCTTTGCGGCGCGCTCGCGGCAAATATGTCGTCCTGCTGGACCATGACGACACTCTACACCCTGATGCCTTGCTCGAGAATGCGCGCGTCATCGGTGCCTATCCGGAAGTCGATCTGATCTACAGTGACGAGGACAAGACCAACTCGGACGGCGAGTTCTACGCGCCGTACTTCAAGCCTGATTGGTCGCCAGTGCATCTGTTAACAAGGATGTGCACAGGGCACCTCTCAGTTTATCGCAAGGATTTGGTGAACACCGTCGGAGGTTTTCGGCCGGAGTTTGACGGGACGCAAGATTACGATCTTGCGCTGCGTATTGCGGAAAAAACCTCAAAAGTCGTCCATATACCAAAGGTATTGTATCATTGGCGCGTTGGAGCCACCAGCACTGCCGGTGATCTCGATGCCAAGGCAGGAATATTGGAAAGACAAAGGGAGGCGCTTGAAGATTGCTTTAAGCGCAGGGGTATTGAAGGGAGCATTCACGCCACCAACTACCCAGGCAATTGGAGGCCTGTTCCCGACATACCCAACCCTGCTCCTTTGGTCTCCATTGTGATTCCAACGGCTGGCCGAAATGGCGTCATTCGTGGCCGGAGTACAAACATCCTGCAGAATTGCTTGGACAGTCTCGCACGGTCCACATACCCGAACTTCGAAATCGTGGTCTCTTGCAATGAGCCGCTTCCACCCGCAGCGCAGGAGGCCTTGCAACGTTTTCCGCGGCACAAGCTTGTTCGATATGAAAGCCCGGTTCTCAACCTCGCCGAAAAGATCAACAAAGCAGCGCGAATGGCCCAAGGAGAATACCTTGTGCTGTTGAATGACGACATCGAGGTCAAGACACCGGACTGGATCGAGAGCATGGTACGCATCTGTGCCCTCGATGGTGTCGGATGCGTTGGTGCGAAGCTCCTGTTCGAGAACGACACGATTCAGCATGCAGGCGTGGTGTTTCAGGATTCCGGCCCTACGCATGCCATGATCGGCCGCCCCGCTCGTGAGTATGGTCCCAATTTGGAGGCCTATCTGACTCGCGAAGTCGTCGCGGTGACTGGAGCTTGCTTAATGGTCGGATCCCGTTTGTTTTGGGAACTGAACGGCTTCGATGAAAGCTTCCCCCTCAACTACAATGACGTCGATTTCTGTTTGCGCCTGCGCGACCTGGGGCACAGCGTCGTGCAGGAACCGTCGGCTGAGCTCTACCATTTCGAGTCCCTGTCCAAGGAAGGGGTCTTCTCGGCGGAACTCGATCGGTTTGTCGCTCGCTGGGGCGAAATCGACGATCCGTACTACAACGTCAATTTCGATCGCTCCAAGCCATGGTTCAATCCGAAGCCGGGCTGGAACTGGCGCGATCTTCCGTCGGAGGACTATCAAGCCTGGCTCGACCGGAGGGTGGCCGCGCGCATGCCGGGCACACTAGGCCCGAGTCGAACTGAAGAACTCACCCTGTCGGTGGTTACCTCGGCCTATAATACCGAGCGCCGTTTCCTCCTTGAGCTTGCTCAATGCGTCAACAACCAGAGCCATCAAAAGCTGGAGTGGATTCTGGTCGACAACGGATCAACCGATCCTGACACGGTTGCGACGCTTCAGGAAATTGCCTCGACAAGCAATCGCGCTACCCTTGTCCGGGTGGAAAAGAACAAGGGTATTTTAGGCGGTATGCGGGTTGGTCTCGAAAACGCGACAGGCGACTACATCCTGCCGATGGATTCCGATGACCTCATTACCTCCGATGCCATGGCAGTGATCTCCACCTTTCTGATCGACCACGGTCGTCCGGAATTGGTCTATTCGGACGAAGACAAATGCGGTGTGCATTCCGCGCGCTCCAGTCCCTTCATGAAGAGAGATTGGGATCCCATCATGTTCTACGGTTGCTGCTACGTGGCGCACATGTGTGCGATCCGTCGAGACGTGGCGCTGAGACTGGAAGCCTACACGGACGACAAGGCGGATGGTTGTCACGATTGGGATACCTTCTTGAGGTTTATCCGTGATGGGGCCACTCCGATTCATATGAACGAAATTATCTATTCCTGGCGCATGCACTCCCAATCGACGGCCTCGGCTGACCCGTCGGTAAAGCCCTTTACTCTCACTTCGCAGAGCCACGTTCTGACGCAGCATCTCGAGCTAACGGGGCTCGCTGACAGAGTTGAAATCGCCGAAAACGCGCTGTTTGGCCACGCCGGCATGTGGCGGCTCCGGCGCAAGGCCGGCGAACTGCCAGGAACGCTTGTGATCGCGACCCACCAAAGCGGAGCAGACGGCAAGGTCGAGGGCTCTGTGAGCACCGTATCCGAGCTGATGGACGTCATTCGCGCAAAGTCGAGCGACTATGAATACATCGCGGTTGTGGATTCGGCGCTCGCGATCGACGCTGCCGACTGGGTTTCCGAGGCAATCGGGCTGTGTGAGGTTCAGGATGATGTCGCCTTCGTCGGCGGCACCTTGCACTCTGATAGCGCGACCATGCTCTGGACCGGAGGCTATCGCACTTACCGCAATGGCGAGATATGCCCCTACCATGGCCGCCCTTCATACCATTCGGGCTATCATGGAGACGTCTTTTTGCAGCGCAGTGTTGACACTTTCACGCCAATGTTTTGGTTGGCTCCTGCCAAGCGCCTGGAGAATCTCTTGAGAGAACTGCCGGCTGACCTATCGTTTGCAGAACTTGCCGGCATCCTCGCGGTCGAAGCTGCCAAGAACGGATATCGGACCGTCGTTTCGCCATTCATGAAGGCGGTTGTGCGAGGCTCCGTCGGGGAGCTACCCTATCATCCGGTGGTGAAGCATCCGTTCCCCGATGGCAAGGCATACTATCCATCGAGGATGTCGCCAACAGCAGCTTGGGAAATAGGGCCAGCAAACTAGGCGCTCGTAGTCGACGCCTTCCCGGATCTATGGAGCTTATGAATGAAAGCGGTGATACTCGCCGGCGGACTCGGTACGCGATTGGCGGAAGAGACGTCTATTCGACCCAAGCCATTGGTAGAAATTGGCGGCCGACCGATTCTTTGGCATATTATGAAGAGCTATTCAGCGCACGGTATAAATGAATTTATAGTTTGTTGCGGTTATAAAGGGTATATGATCAAGGAATATTTTGCAAATTACTTCCTGCATATGTGTGACGTAACTTTTGACATTGCAAAAAACCAGATGGTAACTCATCAGAGTCGAGCCGAGGATTGGAAGGTTACGCTTATTGACACTGGAGATAGCACCATGACGGGAGGACGCCTTCGTCGCGTGCGTGAATACATAGGCGATGAGACTTTCTGCTTCACCTATGGCGACGGCGTTGGTGATATAGACATTGCGGCAACCATTGAGTTTCATCGTCACCACGGCAAGCTCGCAACGCTTACGGCCGCGACACCGCCTGGCCGCTTCGGCGCGCTTAACCTGGACGGTGATGACGTCAAATCATTTCAGGAAAAACCGAAGGCTGATGGGGGAGTGATCAACGCAGGGTTCTTCGTATTGGAGCCGCAGGTGATCGACCGCATCTCCGGCGACGCGACGGTTTGGGAGAGGGAGCCCCTCGAGACCCTCGCGTCGGATGGTCAACTTGCGGCCTGGCGCCACAATGGCTTCTGGCAACCCATGGACACGTTGCGTGATCGCCACCAGCTCGAGGCGTTGTGGGAGGGCGGCAAGGCGCCATGGCGAGTGTGGCAATGACAGCCGTCAATCCCAACCCGGATTTCTGGGCCGGCAAAAGAGTTCTTGTTACGGGTCACACCGGCTTCAAGGGTAGCTGGATTTGCATCTGGCTTTCGACGATGGGAGCGAGGATCACCGGCCTCTCATTGGACCCGGACACCACCCCATCGCTCTATGATATCGCTGGAGTGAGCAGGTTCCTTGAGGCAGACTTGCGCTGCGACATTCGCGACGCCGGCAGGCTACGCGACGCAGTTTTGTCCGCGGAGCCCGAAATCGTGCTGCATCTGGCGGCCCAACCGCTGGTGCGCCGCTCATATTCCGACCCGCTTGCGACCTATGCAACGAACGTCATGGGCACCGCGCATCTCCTGGAGGCCGTTCGACATACGCCGTCCGTCAAGGTGGTCGTCAACGTCACCACCGATAAATGCTACGAGAATCGCGAATGGGTTTGGGCCTATCGCGAGGACGAGGCGATGGGAGGTCACGACCCCTATTCGAGCAGCAAAGGCTGCTCCGAACTTGTAACCGCGGCGTACCGCCGTTCGTTCCTGGCCGCGGCGGGCGTAGGCGTCGCGACTGCCCGCGCCGGCAACGTCATAGGTGGCGGGGACTGGTCGGCAGACAGGTTGGTGCCAGATTTTCTACGCGCCATCGATCGCAATGAAACACTCGTCATCCGTTCACCCGAAGCGACCCGTCCTTGGCAACACGTGCTCGAGCCATTGTCTGGCTATCTGTTGGTGGCCGAAGCGTTGTGGCGCGACAATGTCGGCTTCGCCGAAGGCTGGAATTTTGGCCCGGACGAGGATGACGCCAAGCCGGTACGCTGGATCGTCGAGACACTGCACGCCTTGCGTCCGCAGACGCGCTGGGAGATTTTCGACGGCGAGCGTCCGCACGAGGCAGGCATGCTGACCCTGTCGAGTTCAAAGGCCCGGGTCAGATTGAAATGGCAGCCCCGCTGGAGGCTTCGTCGCGCGCTCGAAGAGACGGTTCAATGGCATGACGCCTGGACGCGCGACCAAGACATGGCTGAGCTGTGTCGGGAACAGATCGGCAGCTATCTGGATAGCCCCGTCCCATGAGCGCGCGTTTTTCCGTCGAGCAAACGCCCCTGGCCGGGCTTCTGTTGATTGCGCGGAAGGTCATCGGCGATCACCGTGGCTACTTGGAGCGGTTGTTCTGCACCACCGAGTTTGCCTCCTTCCTTGAGGGGCGCAAGATCGTCCAGATCACTCACACGCTGACACGAAACACCGGAGCGGCGCGCGGCATGCATTTTCAGCGTGAGCCCTATCAAGAGACGAAGATCGTGTCGTGTTTGCGCGGCGAGGTCTTCGACGTTGCCGTCGATCTTCGGAAGGGGTCTGCCACATTTGGCAAATGGTATGGCGCTGTTCTAAGCGCCGAAAATCATAGCAGTCTCTACATTCCCGAAGGCTTCGCCCATGGCTTTCAGACGCTATGCAGCGATTGCGAGATGCTCTATTTCCACACGGCTCCCTACGCCGCCGAGGCGGAGGACGCCGTCAACATGCTCGATCCCGCATTCGGCATCGAATGGCCCTTGGCCATCACCGAGCGCTCGGCTCGCGACGAAGGCCATCCTTTCATCACAAGCGCATTCGAGAGTTTGAAGACATGATTTGTAGACACTGCCGTGCACCGGTCACGCAGAGCTTCGTCGACTTGGGCAGCGCGCCCCCTTCGAACGCATATCTAACTGCAGAGGCAATGCGGGGTCCGGAGAAGTGGTTTCCGCTCCGCGTTCTCGTTTGCACTCAATGTTGGCTGGTGCAAACAGAGGATTTTGCCAGGTTTGACGAACTATTTGACCAGGAATATGCGTATTTCTCCAGCTTTTCGGCCTCCTGGCTTAAGCATTCCAAACACTATTGTGAGGCAATGACTGCACGGTTCGGCCTCAGCTCCGCTAGCCACGTGGTCGAAGTTGCTGCCAATGACGGCTATCTGTTGCAATATTTCAAGGCAGCCGACATTCCATGTCTTGGCATCGAACCTACTGAAAGCACTGCCAGGGCAGCGCGCGAAAAGGGGATCGACATAGTCCAGTCGTTTTTCGGCGAGGCACTCGGTCAAAAGCTGGCGAACGAGGGCCGGAGTGCTGACCTTACCGCCGCGAACAATGTGCTCGCTCACGTGCCGGATATCAATGATTTCGTGAAGGGGTTTGCGAGGATCTTGAAACCGAACGGCGTTTCGACTTTCGAATTTCCTTCCCTGCTCAATCTACGTGATCTCGTCCAGTTCGATACGATTTATCATGAGCATTTCTCCTATCTATCTTTGACCGCAGTAGATCAAATATTCGACGCGAATGGCTTGTCTGTCTTCGATGTCGAAGAGTTGTCGACTCATGGTGGCAGCTTGCGTGTATTCGCGCAGAGGAAAGACACGGGGAAGCGCGAAAAACGCACCTCTGTTGAAGCGATGCTGGCGCGTGAGAGGGCTGCGGGCCTCACTTCTCGCGAAGGTTATGCCGGTTTCCAGGCGAGAACCAATCATGCAAAGAACGCGCTGCTTTCATTTCTCATAGCAGCGCGGGACGACGGAAAGAAGGTTGTCGCCTACGGTGCCGCTGCAAAGGGTAACACATTCCTCAACTACGCCGGTATTCGGCCAGACCTGATAAGCGTTGTGGTGGACCTCAATCCTGCCAAGCAGGGGAAGTTCATGCCAGGAAGCAGGATTCCAATCGCCGGCGAGGAAAAGATTCGCGACGAAAAGCCAGACTACATAGTTATCCTTCCATGGAATCTGTCTGAAGAGATAACCAGCCAACTTGCATACGTCCGCGAATGGGGTGCACGCTTCGTGACGTCCATACCCGAACTCAAGGTATTTTGATGCGCGTCGCGGTAACAGGCGCGACAGGATTTATTGGACGTCATGTCCTGGCCGAACTGTGTCGGCGCGGTCATGAAACGACAGCGTGCGTGCGCGACGCTTCGCGTCTGCCGGATGAGTTCCTGCAGATGGGGACGGAAGTCCGGCAGATTGCCATAGGCGCTGGCGACGAGCCTGACTGGCAGAGCTTAGGTTCGCCGGACGTGCTTATCCATCTTGCATGGGATGGATTGCCGAACTATCACTCGCCGCACCATTTTGAGAAAGAACTGCCGGACCAGTACTCATTCCTCGCTCGGCTCGTAAAGACCGGATTGCCGGCGCTAACTGTGACAGGAACTTGCTTCGAATATGGTATGCAATCTGGCGCTCTCGGTGAGGAGACCATATGCTTGCCGAGCAATTGCTACGGATTTGCTAAGAACACCTTACACAGGCAATTGCAATTTCTCTCGGCCCAACATAGATTTAATCTCGTTTGGGCAAGATTATTTTATCTGTATGGCGACGGTCAGTCCTCCAACTCGCTTCTTTCGCAATTGCGTAATGCGGTTACAGAAAGAAAGAAAGTCTTCGACATGTCCGGCGGTGAGCAGTTACGCGACTATCTGCCGGTGACGACTGTTTCAAGGTTTCTTTGTACACTTGCGACGCTGGGGCAAGACATTGGCCCGATCAACATCTGCTCGGGGAAGCCGATTTCGGTTCGTAGATTGGTTGAGACCTGGATTCGGGAATATGGCTGGAAGATAGAGCTCAACCTTGGCCACTATCCCTATCCAGACTATGAGCCGATGGCCTTCTGGGGAAAGACCGACAAGCTTTCGACGATCATCTCCATAGCGGATGCGGTTCAACCCGCTTCGATGGAAGTATCAAAAGCGCCGTGAGCGCAAATGCCTTTGCCGCTGCCTTCTATGACGGCTGCAGCGGAGCCTGGGGCACTGTGGCAGCCCTGCACCCCAGTCTCTTAACCCCACCTCTTTGCAAAAATTCTCTGGCGATGCCCCCAACTCCGCGCTATGCGATAGAGGGCGGCGGGTTGAAGATTTGGCACTCTGATAGGTGGCCGGTGGCGGATGACAGTCGATCTGGCGCCACTTTAGCGCTACTATCTTCGCGCCTGGAGTTCAGTACTAGCCAATGACCTCATACGTAGAAGCCGTGTCCGGACTTCGGCCGAAGATACGGCGCGCCATCATCATGCTTCAGGACATCGTCATGGTCCTGATCGCGATGGTGCTCAGCCTGGTGCTGTCGCGGTCGAATCTTTCGTTCGATACGTTCTCACCTACAGGCCTGGCATTCTGGGCGAGCATTGTCGTTCTCAGCCATTTGCTGTTCAGATATTGCGGCCTCTACAACACCGTGTGGCGGTTCGCCTCGACGCCCGACTTCTTCAACATCCTGAAGGGCTGCGCGACCTTGACTGTGCTGCTCTATAGCGCCTCGCTGGCGTTTCGCGCCTTCCAGCCGGTGATCGGCCTCAACGAGCGCCAGTTCATCGTCTTCTTCCTGGTCTCCTTCACCATCATATCGGCGCCCCGGCTCTACTACCGGTTCCTTCGCGACGGCGCGAGCTGGCGCATCCTCGGCCGCGCTACCAACAACAAGCTGGTCAAGCAGGCACTGTTCATCGGCAGGCTGAGCGAGGCCGACGTGATCATCCGTTTCACGCGCACGGCGCAGCCGGCCGAGTATGCCATCGCCGGCATCATGGCCATTGAGAGCGAGGCGCGGCGGGGCACGCGGATCCAGGGCGTTCCGGTGGTGGCGCTCCGCCCGCGCCTTGTCGAAGTGCTGGAGGAATACACCAAGGGCACCGAGAATCTCGACCTGCTGATTTTCGGCAACGGCGCCGAACGCGAGATCGAGGAGTATTCGGAGCTGGTTCGCGTCGCACGCCACAGCGGCATCGCCGTCGTCCAGTTCTCCGGCTTCTCGGAGCTCGGGCAGGGCGGCAAGCTGGTTCTCGACGCCGTCGAGATGGAAACGATCCTGCGCCGTTCGACCGTGCCTCCCGACATCGAGCGCATCGGTGCTTTCGTCAGCGGCAAGCGCGTCCTGGTGACCGGCGGTGCCGGCTCCATCGGCCGCATCCTGGTCAAGCGCTCCCTGGAACTCGGCGCCGAGGCCGTTCTGGTCGCCGATATCTCGGAATTCGGCATTTTCCAGCTCGACCAGTCCGTTGACGAAAAGGACCATGATCGGCTGAAGTGTCGCATCATCGATGTCACCGACCGGCGCCAGATGACGCGCGTTGTCAGCGAATTCAAGCCGGCCATCATCTTCCATGCCGCGGCGCTGAAGCATGTGCCGCTGCTCGAGGAGAACTGGGAATCGGCCATTCAGACCAACATTTTCGGAACGCTCGCCTGCGCCGAAGTCGCCGCCAAATGCGGGGTGCCGCAGTTCCTGCTGATTTCGAGCGACAAGGCGGTCGACCCCACCTCGGTGCTCGGCATCACCAAAAGGGCGGCCGAGCAGATCGTCAGTTCCTTGCATGGGACGCATGCCACCGGGCTCGGCGGGCGTCGCTCCGGCACCAAATTCATCGCCGTGCGCTTTGGCAACGTGTTTGGCTCCAACGGCTCCGTGGCCACCATCTTCCAGGCGCAGATCGAGGCGGGTGGCCCAGTCACCATCACCGACCGGCGCATGACGCGCTATTTCATGACCGTGGCCGAGGCCGTCGACCTTGTCATCATGTCGGCCGCCGATTCGGAGCGGCGCGAGGGCAAGGACGACTATGCCATCTATATGCTCGACATGGGCAAGCCCGTGCCGATCCTCGAGGTCGCCGAAACCATGATCCGCATGGCCGGCAAGAGCCCCTACACCGACATTCCGATCCGTTTCACCGGCATCAGGCCCGGCGAGAAGCTGCACGAGACGCTTCAGGGCGAGAACGAGGAGATCGTCAAGCTCGATATTGCCAAGATTTTCGGCCTGCGGACCGATGTCGTGGAATGGCCCAGGATCCAGGCCGCGCTGACGATACTGCAGGCGGCAATGCGTGACCAGGACAAGGCGGCGGCACTTGCCGTGCTTGCGGCGCTGTATCAGGCGGAAAAACCAATCGGCGGCGCACGCCAGGAAACCAGACCGAAAACAGTCGGACAAGTCGGCTAGACTCTGTCGCAGATGGCCGTGATTGGCTATTGAAACCAATCCGATAGCCATTTCGGGCAGTTCAGGTGATTCTAAACCCGTGATCAGACAAGACCAGCGCGTGGCCGTTCTGTTGGGCACGAAGGACGGCGCGGCCTTCATCGCCGAGCAGCTGGAGTCGCTGCTCGCGCAGTCGCATCCCCACATAGACCTGTGGGTCTCCGACGACGGCTCCACGGACGGCACGACCGATCTGATCCGCGCGTGGCAGGCCCGCTGGCACAAGGGCCGGCTGACCCTGGTGGAAGGACCGTGCCGGGGCTTCGCCGCCAATTTCCGTTCGATGATCGTCGATCCGCGCATCGATGCCGACTGCTACGCCTTTTGCGACCAGGACGACGTCTGGGAGCCCGACCGGCTGGAAAGCGCGCTGCGCTGGATCGAGACATTGGATGCGGCGACCCCGCTTCTGTTCTGCTCCAGAACCGCGACCATTTCCGAAACCGGAACCGCCGAAGGCCATTCGCCGCTGTTCGGGCAGCCGCCATCGTTTCGCAATGCCCTCGTACAGAGCATCGCCGGCGGCAACACGATGATGATCAACCGCACCGCGCGTGACCTCCTGGCCAAGGCATCGGCAAGGACGGAGTTCGTCAGCCACGACTGGTGGGCCTACCTGATCGTCACCGCCGCCGGCGGCATTGTCCGCTACGATCCGCGGCCCCTGGTGCGCTACCGCCAGCACGCGGCAAATCTGGTTGGCGCCAATGTCTCCTGGAAGGCGAGGCTTTCCAGGCTCGCGCGCCTGTCCAGGGGCGAGTTTGCCGGCTGGACCGACACCAATCTCGGCGGCCTCGCCGTCAACCGCGATATCCTCACCAAGGATGCGGCGGCCTGCCTCGGCCTGTTCATAAGGGCACGCAAGGGCAATGTCGTTCGCCGCTTGCGCCTGCTGCGCAGGAGCGGCGTCTACCGACAGACGTTTTTGGGAACGCTTGGGCTTTATCTGGCTTTCCTCTGGCGCCGGATCTAGAGCATGGACGCGAAGCGGGCCTTCGATCTCGTTGTCGCGGCCGCGATGCTGGTGGTGACATCGCCGGTGTTGGTGGTCGCGATGCTGGTCATCCGGGCGACATCGCCCGGGCCCGCCATCTTTTCGCAAGTTCGGGTCGGGCGCGCAGGCGCGCTCTTTGCCTGTCACAAGCTGCGCACCATGCATCAGGGAACGCCGTCCTTGCCGACGCACGAGGCGCCGGCCAATTCCGTCACCGCCGTCGGGAAGGTTTTGCGCGGGACCAAGATCGACGAGTTGCCGCAGCTCTGGAACGTCCTGAAAGGCGAGATGAGCCTCGTCGGGCCGCGCCCATGCCTGCCCACGCAGACGGAACTGATCGGGCACCGAAGAGAGTTGGGCGTGCTGCAGGCGCTCCCTGGCATAACCGGCCTCGCCCAGGTCAGGGGGATCGACATGTCGGTTCCCAAGCTCTGCGCCGAAACCGATGCCGAATATCTGAAGACGGCCTCGATCGGCCTGGATATTCGCATTCTCATCGGCACAATCTACCGGGGCTGAGCGGTACCTGATCTATGGCGCCGCGCAAGTTCAGCCAGCCGCTCGAGCGTATCGGTCTGTGGCACCCAGCCTTCGGCAACCAGCAGCGACGGATCGCAAATCTGAGTCGCTGTCATCGCGTCACATGCCTTGCCTTTGCCCAGCAAGGTCGCCGCCGCCCGTATCGGGCCGGCAGGCACGGCAGACAGCCGCAACGAGAGCCCAAAACCCTGCCGGAAGGCGCCGAGGACTGCCGAGATTGGGAGAGGAGGGAGGTCGCAAGCGACATAGACGGGCCGAAGCGGCTGCGGACAGCTCAACAAATACACCACAGTCCGCGCTGCCGCTTCGCATGACATCAGCGATCGCATGCCGCTAAAGAGCGCCGCGGGCAGCGGCAAATTCACAGGCATGCCACCCAGGCGCATCAGCGTCGCCAGGTTTCCCTTCATGCCTTCGCCATAAACCGGCGGCAGGCGGAGCGCCGTGGCATCGGAGGGCCTGGACGCGTAGGCGTCCAGCGTCCTGATCTCGCCTTCGCGCTTCGAACGCCCATAGGCGCATTGCGGGGCAGGGGGTGTTTTCTCGTCGATGGTGCCGCTGAAGCCGGGACCGGCCACCGCCCGTATCGACGACAAATAGACGAAGCGTCCGCCGGCCTGCACGGCGGCGGCACGCGCCAGCCGTCCGGTCAGATCCGCGTTGGCACTCAGATAGTCGGCCTCGCTTGCGTCGCGGTCGTTGTTCAGGGCGGCGCAGTGAACGACATGCCTGACATCCTGCGTGATGGCCGTGAACGCTGCGGCCGGCGCATCTGGGGCCGGCAGCAGGACGGCATCGCTTGCCGGCTCGGGATGGCGGGAGGCGATCCGCACCTCGAACCCGGCTTCGCGGAGTTGTTGCACGACCTGGCGCCCTATAAACCCCGTCGCGCCTGTGACCAGCACTTTCATGGCCTTGTTCATGGCCTTGTCCGAAAACTGTCAGCCAACTGCCGATGCTTCCGGCAATGCCTGCTGGCGGCCCGAGGCAAGATATGTCCCGCAGACCAGGAACACCATCAAGGTCGAATCAAGAATGTCATGGCCAACCAGGATGCCGGTCAGCCCGCCGATCAGATAGGTGATCACGGTGACGACGAGCATCGTTGCGCCGAAGCGCTCCAGCGGATCGGCGCTGATGCGCAGCACCCTGGCCGCATTTCTGGCGGCAACCACGAATATCCCAGCCAGCGCGATGGCGCCCAGAATTCCAGCCTCTACCATGACCGTCAGGAAGCCGTTGTGGAAATGGCTGAAGCCGCGGTCCATGCCGAACTGGTCCTGGAAACCCTGATGCATGAGGTCACGGCTGGCGGCGATGCCATGTCCGAAAATCGGCATCTCGCGGAATGCGCCAAGGCCGATCTGCCAAAGCGCCACGCGCAGCCCGAGTGCCGTCGAGTGGTCGCCCTTGGTGTTCAGCGCATCCCAGTCGCTGAACAGGAAATCGGCGCGCTCCAATATGATGGGAAAGCCGACCGCCGCGATCACCAGCCCGATCCCGGCGGCGATCAGCAGCAGGCGCATGGAATTCTTGCCGGTGAGCTTGCGCCGGTTGATCAGAAGCACGGCAATGCCGGCGATCAGCATGGCCAGCCAGATGATGCGCGAACCCGAACAGACAATCGCGACGGCACCGGCCAGCGCCGCTAAGATCAACGGCTTCCACGCCCTCTCTATGCCCGACAGGGCGCCGGCCAGGCACATCATGACGCTGAGACAGGCGACGGTGGCGAATATGATCGCATTTCCCGCCCCGCCTTCAGCCCTCATGCCAAGCCAGTAATATTGCACGATGGCCAAAGCCAGGGCGCCAAAACATGCCGCCATGCTGGCCAGCACGACAATGCGCACAAGGGTGGCTTTTTCGGTAATGCTCCAGGTCGAGTAGGAGAGGGGGAAAAACAGCAAGGTTATCAGCGGCAGGAAATAGACCGCGTCAGCCCTGAGCGTATTGTTGACGATCGAAGCGAGGATCATCGCGGCGCAATAGGCATAGATCGCCACGGTCATCGCCAGCATCGGCCGGTCGATGTTGAAGCGCCGCCGCTTCACGGCGAGCAGCAGGACGGACCACAGGGCGCCGCCGCTGAACACAAAGCTGACCACCGATCCCAGAACCGGCGGAGAAAAGAAGCAGACGATGGAGAAGTAAATGTTGATCTGCGAAGGCGTGAAGTGACGTCTTGTGGATGAAAGCCGGTTCAATGCTCTGGTTCACAATTGCGGGGGTTGGGGGACGCTGCTTTCCGGTGGCAGCAAACAAGATCACCTTCGAAATCCACGCGCCGCAAGGCGGCCGCTGGCCCATCTTCTGCGTCCGGTATAGCGGCTAGGTCCGATCTTCGATAGTGCGGAGAGGCCCGGCTCCTGATCAAAAATCACCAGCATGGCCTTTACGCCCCCGTGACATCAGCCTGTGGCCGGGCGGCATCTTGTGGCGGCAATAGTTTTTCGCTGCCTTTCAGGCCCATCAACCAGTCAGGCAGGAATTTCCGGTTTTTAAGCTTTGTGTGGAAAATTCATTCTCTATCCGCCCGGTAGCGGACCTCTCTGGCATTGTTCCCGGCAATGGCGATCTGCTAGAACGCCGGCACGAAATCATAATGTCCAGACGTGAAGCTTGAACCGGGCTGTTGAAAAACTGTGCCTGATGCGTCGATGCAAGGTCTGGATGGCACGAGAGAACGCTCACAGTCCATGAATATTGCACTAACGCACCTGCAGCGGCTTGAGGCCGAATCCATCCACATCTTCCGCGAGGTCGCGGCTGCGTTCAGCAAGCCGGTCATGCTCTATTCGGTGGGCAAGGATTCCTCGGTGCTGATGCATCTGGCGATGAAAGCCTTCTATCCCGCCAAGCCGCCTTTCCCGTTTCTGCATGTCGACACGACCTGGAAGTTCCGCGAAATGATCACCTTTCGCGATCAGATGGCGCAGAAGCTCGGTTTCGACCTTCTGGTCCATGTCAACGAAGATGGGGTGCGTGACAACATCAATCCCTTCGATCATGGCTCCAACACCCACACCCATGTGATGAAGACCGTGGCGCTGCGCCAGGCGCTCGACAAATACGGTTTTGACGCCGCCTTCGGCGGCGCCCGCCGCGACGAGGAGAAGTCGCGCGCCAAGGAACGCATCTTTTCCTTCCGCAACGCCCAGCACGCCTGGGATCCGAAGAACCAGCGGCCGGAAATGTGGAAGATATTCAACACCCGCATCGCAGCTGGGGAATCGATCCGCGTGTTTCCGTTGTCGAACTGGACCGAGCTCGACATCTGGCAGTACATTCTGCAGGAAAACATCCCGATCGTGCCGCTCTATTTCGCCAAGGAGCGCCCGGTCGTCGAGCGCGACGGCATGCTGATTCTCAAGGACGACGAGCGCATGCAGTTGCGACCGGGCGAAACGGTGGAGAACCGGCTTGTGCGCTTCCGCACCCTTGGCTGCTATCCGCTGACCGGCGCCATCGAATCCGACGCCGACACACTTGAGGCCATTGTTGGCGAGATGCTGACGGCGCGCACCTCCGAGCGCCAGGGCCGTCTCATCGACCGCGATGAAGCCGGCTCCATGGAAAAGAAGAAGCGCGAAGGGTATTTCTGAGCATGCGCCACATCCTGGCCAAGAGCCTCGCCCCGACCGACAGCATCCGCGAATACATGGCGGCGCAGGAGAAGAAGTCACTGCTGCGCTTCCTCACCTGCGGGTCCGTCGACGACGGCAAGTCGACCCTGATCGGCCGCCTGCTGTCAGACACCAAGCAGATTTTCGAGGACCAGCTCGCCGCGCTCGAGCGCGATTCGCGCAAGCACGGCACCACTGGCGACGACATCGACTTCGCGCTTCTGGTCGACGGCCTCGAGGCCGAGCGCGAGCAGGGCATCACCATCGACGTCGCCTATCGCTTCTTCGCCACGCCGAAGCGCAAGTTCATCGTTGCCGACACGCCCGGCCACGAACAGTACACGCGCAACATGGCGACCGGCGCCTCGACTGCCGATCTCGCCATCGTGCTGATCGACGCCCGCCAGGGTGTGCTGCGCCAGACCAGGCGTCATTCGATCATCGCCTCGCTGCTCGGCATCCGCCACATCGTGCTCGCCGTCAACAAGATCGACCTCGTCGGTTTCGACCATGGCGTCTTCGATCGGATCGTCGAAGACTACAGGCAGTTCTCGCAGGAACTCGGCTTCCAGACGGTCATGCCGATCCCGATGTCCGCCCGCTACGGCGACAACGTCACCGGCCGCTCCGACAAGACGAAATGGTATTCCGGCCCGACGCTGATCGAGCATCTCGAAAACGTGTCGGTCGATGAAGCTGCCGCCGAGCTGCCGTTCCGTTTCCCGGTGCAGTATGTCAACCGCCCCAATCTCGACTTCCGCGGCTTTGCCGGCACCATCGCGTCCGGCACGGTTGCACAGGGTGACGAGGTCGTCGTCGCCAAATCCGGAAAATCCTCGCGTGTCAGGCGCATCGTCGCGCATGGCGGCGATCTTCAAAAGGCCGTTGCCGGCCAGGCCATCACCTTGGTTCTCGACGACGAGGTCGAGGTCTCGCGTGGCAACATGCTGGTGTCGCCGGCAGCCAGACCGCAGGTCGCCGATCAGTTCGCCGCCAACATCGTCTGGTTCGACGAACACGCTCTGCTGCCCGGCCGCTCCTACATCCTGCGCACCGAGACCGACCAGACCAGCGCCACCGTCACCGACCTGAAATACCGCGTCAACGTCAACGACTTTGCCCATGAGGCGGCGAAGTCGCTGGAGATGAACGAAGTCGGTATCTGCAACATCTCGACCCGGTCGCCGATCGCCTTCGACACCTTTGGCGAGAACCGCACCACCGGCGCCTTCATCCTGATCGACCGCATCACCAACGCCACGGTCGGCGCCGGCATGATTTTGCATTCGCTGCGCCGCGCCGAAAACATCCACTGGCAGTCGCTCGATGTCGGCAAGCATGGCCGCTCCGACCTGAAGAACCAGCGCCCCGCCGTGTTCTGGTTCACCGGGCTTTCCGGCTCGGGTAAGTCGACCATCGCCAATCTGTTCGAGAAAAAGCTCTTCGCCTCGGGCCGCCACACCTACATCCTGGATGGCGATAATGTTCGCCACGGCCTCAACCGCGATCTCGGCTTCACCGATGCCGACCGCGTCGAAAACATCCGCCGCGTGGCCGAAGTGGCGCGCCTGATGGCCGATGCCGGGCTGATCGTCATCGTATCCTTCATTTCCCCGTTCAGCGCCGAGCGGCGCATGGCCAGGGAGTTGATGGCCGACGGCGAGTTCATCGAAGTGTTCGTCGACACGCCGTTCGAGGAATGCGCCAGGCGCGATCCGAAGGGCCTCTATGCGCGGGCGCTGAATGGCGAGATCAAGAATTTCACCGGCGTCGATTCACCGTATGAGGCTCCGGAAAAACCCGAAATCCATCTCGAGACACTCGGCAAATCTGCCGAGGAGATGGTAGAGGCCCTGGAACTCTGGCTGAACGAGCGCGACATTGCCGAAGACCAATACGACAACGGCGGCGGTATCTGACGACGAGGCGATGCTCGGCGTATTCGAGCGCCTTGCGCTGGAGGCCGGTCGCGAGGTCATGCGCGTCTTTCACGACGGCTGCGCGGTCGATCGCAAGTCCGACAGTTCACCGGTGACCGAAGCCGATCGCGAGAGCGAGAAGATCATCCTCGCCGGCCTGCGCGCCGCATTTCCGGAAATTCCATGCGTGGCCGAGGAGGAAGCCTCGGTCGGCGTCATGCCGAGCGATCTCGGTGATGCCTTCTTCCTGATCGATCCGCTCGACGGCACCAAGGAATTCGTCAACCGCAGGACCGATTTCACCGTCAACATCGCGCTGGTTCGCCATGGCGTGCCGGAAGTCGGCGTCGTCTTCGCGCCCTGCACCGGGCGCTTCTTCTCGGGACGGCCAGGCAGGGCGGAAACAATCGAAGTCGATGACGATTTTCGCATCGTCGGCCGCCGGCCGATTTCTGCGCGACCGGCCGCTGAGCCGCCGGCCGTCGTCGCCAGCCGCTCCCACAACACGCCGGAAACCGACGCCTTCATCCGTGATCTCGGCGCCGCGGAGATCGTGTCGGTCGGTTCGTCGCTGAAATTCTGCCTCGTCGCGGCAGCCGAGGCTGATATCTATCCGCGCTTCGGCCGCACCATGGAATGGGACACGGCGGCCGGCGACGCGGTGCTGCGCGCTGCAGGCGGCGTGACGCGCACGCTGGACGGCAAGCCGCTGGCTTACGGCAAGCGCAAGCAGGCTGACGACGCGGATTTCGCCAACCCGCATTTCATCGCCAGCGGGAAGGCAGCAAGTCCGGCCTGACGATTCACCTGGCTGACGGCGCTCGCATTTTACGCCGCGGCAACGTGCGCAGAGTTCGAGCCGATGTAGTTGCGGATCGTCTCGATGATCCGGTCCTGGTCGGCTTCGCTGAGATAGGGATGCATCGGCAGGCACAGGATGCGCTTCGGCAGTTCCTCCGAAACGGCAAGGCCGGTCGGTGTGCGTGGATAGTCGCGATAGGCGATCTGGCTGTGCAGCGGCTTCACGTAATAGATGACCGAGGGGATGCCCTTTTCGCCCAGATGCGCCTTCAGCCCGTCACGTTTCGGCGTTTCGATGGCATATTGCGCCCAGGCTGACCGGCTGCCGTCCAGATTGCGGGACGCCTTGACGATGTCGCCGAGGCCTTCGGCATAGCGCTTGGCGACCACCTGCCGGGCGACCATCTCGTCTTCCAGGATCGCCAGCTTCTCGATCAGGATCGCTGCCTGCAGCGTGTCGAGTCGCGAATTGATGCCGACGCGGACATTGTCGTATTGCGTTTCGCCCTTGCCGTGGAACGCGAAGGAGCGGAGCTTGTCGGCCATCGCATCGTCATTGGTGAACATCGCGCCGCCATCGCCGTAGCAGCCGAGGGGCTTCGCCGGATAGAAGCTGGTCGAGCCGACATGGCCGAACGCCCCGCACATCTTGCCGTCGAGCGAGCCGCCCATCGACTGGGCGGCATCCTCAATCACCAGCAGCCCTTCGCGGTTGGCAATCGCCATGATCGCCTCGTAGTCGGCGGCGAGCCCGAACAGGTCGACCGGGATGATCGCCTTCGGCTGCAGCCGGCCTTCCTCTTTGATCATGGCGATCGCCGCCTCGAGGCTGGCGATGTCGATGTTGTAGGTCTCCGGATCGACGTCGACGAACACCGGCTCGGCCTTGGCCAGCGCCACGACTTCCGCCGTCGCGGCAAAGGTGAAGCTCGGCACGAACACAGCATCGCCCGGTCCGATGCCGGCCGCAAACAACGGCAGCAGCAGCGCGTCGGTACCGTTGGCGCAGGCCACGACATGTTTGGTGCCGACATAGGCGGCGAGGTTGTTCTCGAATTCCGTGACCTGAGGCCCAAGGATGTAGCGGCCATCCTCGACGACATGGTCGATCGCGGCTTTCAGCCGGTCGCGGATTCGTTCGCGCTGCGCGCCAAGATCGATGAACTGCATGTCGGCCTCAAAACGGATTAGTGCGTGTCGCCCAAAAGCTTGCCCACGGGCCGGACCCGAGGGTGTGCCGATTTCGGGACAACGACACGCACAACAAACTTGATCGGCCCGCTGGTACCAGACTTGGCGCGGTCGAGAAAGCCGAACCGCCCAAACCGCGAATTGCCTAGGTGTCGCAGCCTGTTACCGCGATTTCAGGGTGCATTGCCGCAGGATGCCGGAATTCCGGCCTTCGCTGGGCGCGACACGTCCCTTTCATCGCGTCTTTTCGCCTCGCGAAACATAAAGTGATCAGTTGGCAAAGCGCATTTCCGGCCGTTCTGCGCTCCGATCAGGCGATTTCATGCCGCCAAGGCGGATTGGCGCCGGCCCGCGATACGGTCACCGCTGCGGCCTTGGCGCCGAGCGCCAGCGCCTGGCGGATCGCGTCCTCGGGCAGGTCGCCGATCGCCGCCTTGGTGAGCAGGCCCTGTTCGTGCAGCGAGGCGAGGATGCCGGCGTTGAAGGTGTCGCCGGCGCCGACCGTGTCGACCACCGTGACCTTCTGAGGCATGACCGTGACCTTGTGCTTCCGGCTGTATCCGACAGCGCCTTCGCTGCCATGGGTGACGACGATCAGCTTCGGCCCGCGATCGAGCCAATTGCGGATGACGTCCTCATGTGAGCCGGCTTCGCCGAACCAGTCCAGGTCCTCGTCCGACAATTTCACGATGTCGGCCATGGCCATCATCGAGCGAATGCGCCTGAGGTGCTTGGCCTTGTCGGGGATGAAATTCGGCCGGATGTTGGGGTCGAGCATCATGACTCGGCGCTCGTGCTCGCGCCGCATGAACTCCTCATAGGCCGATCCGGCCGGCTCCGAGATCAGGCTGATGGCACCGAACAGCATCGCCTCGATCTCGGCGCCGAGTTCCGGCAGATCCTCGATGGTCAGCATGCGTCCGGCAGTGTTCTCGTCATAGAAGGTGTAGGTCGCCTGGCCGTTGTTCAGCCGCACGAAGGCAAGCGTCGTCGGACGGGGCGAGGTGTGCGCGTAGGTCGAGCTGACCTTGCTTGCCCCCAGAGCGTCCCGGAACTGGCCGCCGAACAGGTCGGACGACAGGCCGGAAAAGAAGCCGGCGGGGGCGCCCAGCCGGCCGAGCGCGATCGCCGTGTTGAACACCGCGCCGCCGACATAGGGCGCAAAGGCCGGCTCGCCCTCGGTCGTCGTGCGCGGCAGCATGTCGATCAGGGCTTCGCCGCAGCAGAGGATCATTGTTTCTTGGTCTCCGGCGGATAGATCACGCCCTTGCGGATGATGATGTTGGCGTAGAGCCTGGGTTCGCTGGTCGCTACGATCGCGTGCGCGGCCTTGACCCGTGCATAGAAGTCGGGGCCGGCCAGCGCAACCACCTTGTGGCCCGGCGCGCGCCTGGCGCAGACCGCCTCCATCTCGTGATGAACCGGATCGGCAAGCGTGGGATCGCCCTTGACCGAGGCGCGAAACAGCGCTTCCGGCACGGCGTCGTCCACGGGCAGGACACTCAGGATGGCGTCGAGCACCGGGACCAGCGGATGACCGTCGGCGCGGATGAGCCGCTTCGCCTGTTCCTCGGCCGGATAGTTGCCGTCGACAAGCGCGATCTCGTCGCCATGGCCCATGCCGCGCAAGATCGCCAGAAGCTCCGGACCGAGCAGCGCCGGAATGCCAATCAGCATGGCTCAGGCGCTCCTGGAAATCGTGGTCGAGCCGATCAGGAAGCGCTCGGAAAGCGGCAGGCTGGCGCCGCCCAGCGCCCGCGCATGGATGCCGACCGTGCCCTCGCGCACGGCGGGAAGCTTGAGGCCTTCGCCGTCGATCGTGCCGATCACCTCGATGACGGCATCGACGAGACGGCGGCGTACGGTGAGCGGCATCCAGCCGTCGATCACCGCCGCTTCGAAATCGATCACCGAGGACGCCGCGACGATGGCATAGGCGAGCGCCTGGGAGGCGGTGGCGATCCACGTGTCGAGCTCGTCGCCGATGTCGCCCCAGTCCTGCGGCGAAGTCCACAGATGCGAAGCCTCGACGCCGCGCGCATTGAGCGCCTTTTCCAGCATGGCGATCGAGGCGACGTCGATCAACTGCGTCGGCTTGCCGTCGGGTCCGGGCACCGGCATTGAACCCAGCGCGCCGGCATTGCCGGTCGGACCGCCGAAAAGCCGGCCGTTGAGCACGATGCCGCCGCCGGCAAAGGCGCCGATATAGAAATAGACGAAGTCGCGCGCCGCCGCCTGGCCGAAGACAAGTTCGGCGCCGCAGGCCGAAGTGGCGTCGTTCTGCAGATAGACCGGAAAATCGCACTGCGCCTGGATGTCTGAGCGGATGTCGCGATGGCGCCATTCGTCCATGACCTCGCGCGGCGCACCCGCCGTGTCCGCCCAGTTCCACAATTCGAACGGCATGGCGATACCAAGCCCGGCAATGCGCTTGTCCTGCGCCGGCGTCAGTTCGCCGCGCATTGTCTTCATGCCGGCGGTGACGAATTCTACCGTCTCGCGCGGCGCCGGATAGCGGTAGGAGTGGTGCAGCATCGAGCGCACGGTACCGAGGAAGTCGATTAGCACCAGCTCGGCGCTGCGGCGGCCGATCTTAAGGCCGATGAAGAAGGCACCTTCGGGATTGAGCGCCATTGGAATCGAAGGCTGGCCGATCTTGCCGCGCAGCGGCGCCTGGCGGACGAGCAGGCTGTCTTCCTCCAGCTCGCGCATGATGACCGAGACGGTCTGCGCCGAAAGCCCGGTCATGCGCGCTATGTCGGATTTGGCCAGGCTGCCATGTTGGCGCACGAGCGACAGCACCAGCCGCTCATTGTGGTCGCGCATCCCGCTCTGGTTGGTGCCACGGTGCAGACGACTCTCTGCTGCCTCGGGCGAACCGTGCCTCGCAATGCCGGTCTCCACCCTTGTTCCTCCCGTCATTTCCCCACACTGCTTTTGGGCCAGAATGAGCGAACGAGGCAAGTGTGTCAATAATAAATAAGAGTGATTTAATTATTGACACGCCGCCCGGACTGGTGTCTGTTGGGCCGGCGTCCGCGCTGGGAGAATATCGTTGGATGCGCTTGAGATGCCGGTTGGCCGGCATCCTGAATGGTTCCCATGGGAGGAAGATCGTGACCAAGTCAAAACTGTTGAAATCCACCGTGTTTGCCGCGGCCGGCCTCGGCCTGATGGCTTTTGCATCGACGGCATCGGCCGCCGGTGTCGGCGCCTGCCTGATCACCAAGACCGACACCAATCCTTTCTTCGTCAAGATGAAGGAAGGTGCCACCGCCAAGGCCAAGGAACTCGGCGTCGATCTCAAGACCTACGCCGGCAAGATCGACGGCGACAGCGAGAGCCAGGTGGCGGCGATCGAAAGCTGCATCGCCGACGGCGCCAAGGGTATCCTGATCACCGCTTCCGACACCAAGGGCATCGTGCCGACGGTGAAGAAGGCGCGTGACGCAGGCCTGCTGGTGATCGCGCTCGACACCCCGCTTGATCCGATCGACGCCGCCGACGCGACCTTTGCCACGGACAATCTGGAAGCCGGCAAGCTGATCGGCGCCTGGGCCGCCGCGACGCTCGGCGACAAGGCCAAGGACGCCAAGATCGGCTTCCTCGACCTGACGCCGTCGCAGCCGACGGTGGACGTGCTGCGCGACCAGGGCTTCATGATGGGTTACGGCATCGACGTGAAGGACCCCAACAAGATCGGCGACGAGGACGATCCGCGCATCGTCGGCCATGACGTGACGAACGGCAACGAAGAGGGTGGCCGCAAGGCGATGGAGAACCTTCTGCAGAAGGACAACACCATCAACGTCATCCACACCATCAACGAGCCAGCCGCTGTCGGCGCTTACCAGGCGCTCAAGGCCGTCGGTCTCGAAAGCCAGGTGCTGATCGTCTCGGTCGACGGCGGCTGCCCCGGCGTGAAGTCGGTGACTGAAGGAGTGATCGGCGCCACCTCGCAGCAGTATCCGCTGCAGATGGCGGCGCTCGGCATCGAGGCGATCGCCGCTTTCGCCAAGGACGGCACCAAGCCGAAGCCGACCGAAGGCAAGAACTTCTTCGACACCGGCGTCAACCTCGTCACCGACAAGCCGGCCAACGGCGTGAAGTCCATCGACACCAAGGAAGGCCTGGCCAAGTGCTGGGGCTGATGGCTGCCTGACAGCCAGCAACAACCTGACGGCCGGGGGCTTGATCCCCGGCCGCATCGGGTGGACGATGTGTCACTGCAAACGCGAATAATCCCGGCAGCAGACCCGGAAAGGCGTGGACGGCGTCGGCATGTGGCTGAAGCCCAGGGGAGAAAACATGGCTCAAGCTCAGGAATTCGAGAAGGTCCTCTCGGGCAGCGACACAAGCGTTGCCGCTTTTGACGAGCACAAATCGGCCGTCAAACGCGCCCAGCATTTCCTGCATTCCACGCCGGCCGCGGTGCCGCTGATCGTGCTGGTCCTGTCGATCATCATTTTCGGTATCACGATCGGCGGGCGTTTCTTTTCATCCTATACGCTGACGCTGATCCTGCAGCAGATCGCCATTGTCGGCATTCTCGGCGCCGCACAGACGCTGGTCATCCTGACCGCCGGCATCGACCTGTCGGTCGGCGTCATCATGGTGATTTCGGCCGTGATCATGGGCAATTGCGCGGTCACCTACGGTATGCCGGCCATTCTTGCGGTAACCATCGGCCTTGCCGCTGGTGGCGCCTGCGGCCTGCTCAACGGGGTGCTGGTCGCTTACATGAAGCTGCCGCCCTTCATCGTGACGCTTGGCACCTGGAACATCGTCATGGCCACCAACTTCATCTATTCGGCCAATGAGACGATCCGCGACACCGACGTCGACGTCCAGGCGCCGCTGCTGCATCTGTTTGCCCTGAGTTTCAAGGTCGGCACGGCCGTGCTGACGCTCGGCGTCATCGCCATGGTCTTGCTCGTGCTCCTCTTGTGGTACGTGCTCAACCACACCGCATGGGGGCGTCATGTCTACGCCGTCGGCGACGATCAGGAGGCCGCGAAACTGTCGGGCATCCAGACCAAGAAGGTGCTGATGACGGTCTACGCCCTTGCCGGGCTGATCGCCGCTTTCGCGGCCTGGGTCTCGATCGGCCGCAATGGCTCGATCTCGCCGTCGGCCGCCGTGACCGACTACAATCTGCAGGCCATCACCGCGACGGTGATCGGCGGTATCTCTCTGTTCGGCGGACGCGGCTCGATCCTCGGCACGCTGTTTGGCGCCATGATCGTCGGTGTCGTCTCGATGGGCCTCAACATGCTGGGCGCCGATCCGCAATGGAAAGTGCTGCTCACCGGTGTGCTGATCATCGGCGCCGTGGCGATCGATCAATGGATCAGAAAGGTTTCGGCATAGTCATGACCCAGGAACCCATCCTCACCGCGCGCGGCCTAGTCAAGCGCTATGGCCGCGTCACCGCCCTCGACAATGCCGATTTCGACCTCTATCCGGGCGAAATCCTGGCCGTCATCGGCGACAACGGCGCCGGCAAGTCATCGCTGATCAAGGCGATTTCCGGCGCGGCCGTGCCCGACGAAGGTGAAATCCGGCTTGAAGGCAAACCCGTTGCCTTCAAGTCACCGATGGAGGCCCGCGAAGCCGGCATCGAGACCGTCTACCAGAACCTCGCGCTGTCGCCGGCGCTGTCGATCGCCGACAACATGTTCCTCGGCCGCGAGATCCGCAAGCCGGGCCCGCTCGGCAGCTGGTTCCGCATGCTCGACCGTCCGGCGATGGAAAAGCGGGCTCGCGACAAGCTGACCGAACTCGGCCTGATGACCATCCAGAATATCAGCCAGGCGGTGGAAACGCTGTCGGGCGGCCAGCGCCAGGGCGTGGCGGTGGCGCGCGCTGCTGCCTTCGGCAGTCGCGTGGTGATCATGGACGAGCCGACGGCCGCCCTTGGTGTCAAGGAGAGCCGCCGCGTGCTCGAACTGATCCTCGACGTCAAGAAGCGCGGCCTGCCGATCGTGCTCATCTCGCACAACATGCCGCATGTCTTCGAGGTCGCGGACCGTATCCACATCCACCGGCTCGGCCGACGCCTTTGCGTCGTCGATCCGAAGCAGATTTCCATGTCGGATGCTGTGGCCCTCATGACCGGCGCAAAGAAGCCGCCGGAGGACGCGCTGGCGGCCTGATCTGCCTCGACGGGTAAAATTGCCGCAGGTGAACCCGGTGGCGTCCCGATCTAAATCGATTGAACATATGCTGCAATGCACTAGGATGGGCTGGGAGTAGCGGTGAAAGCCGGTATGATCGCGGCACGATCACGAGAGGCATTATGACGCGCACGATGACATCCGAAGCCCCCGTCCTCGAAATCCCCGACCCCAAGACGCTCGCCGACGAAGTCCTGCTGGCCCTCAAATACAGGGTCGGCAAGGGCACCAACGTCGCCACCCAGTACGACTGGCTCACCGCTTCGATCAAGGTCGTGCGCGACCGCATCGTCGATCACTGGATGCAGGCGACGCAGGAGGCCTACGCCCAGCAGGAAAAGCGCGTCTACTATCTGTCGCTGGAATTCCTCATCGGCCGCCTGATGCGCGATGCCTTCTCCAATCTCGGTTTGATGGACAATATGCGCGAGGCGCTCAAGTCTCTCGGCGTCGACCTCGACCTCATCGCCGGGCTCGAACCGGATGCAGCGCTTGGCAATGGCGGTCTCGGCCGGCTTGCCGCCTGCTTCATGGAAAGCATGGCTACCGTCGACATTCCCGCGCACGGCTACGGCATACGCTATGCCAACGGCATGTTCCGCCAGGAAATCCATGACGGCTGGCAGGTCGAGCTGCCCGAAACCTGGCTCGACCACGGCAACCCCTGGGAGTTCGAGCGTCGCGAACGCTCCTTCGAGGTCGGCTTCGGTGGCTCGGTGGAGTCGATCACCTCGAAGGACGGCCGGCTCGAACGCCACGTCTGGAAACCGACCGAGCATGTGCTGGCCGTCGCCTACGACACGCCGGTGGTCGGCTGGCGGGCCAACCGAGTCAACACGCTACGCTTGTGGTCCGGTATGCCGATTGATCCGATCCTGCTCGACAAGTTCAATGCCGGCGACCACATCGGCGCGCTTGCCGAGAGCAACAAGGCCGATGCCTTGTCGCGCGTGCTCTATCCGGCCGATTCCCACAAGGCCGGGCAGGAACTGCGGCTGCGGCAGGAGTATTTCTTCTCCACCGCCTCGCTGCAGGACATTCTCCAGCGTCATCTCAGCCAGTATGGCGATCTGCAGTCGCTGCCCGACAAGGCGGCGATCCATTTGAACGACACCCATCCGGCCATCGCCGTGCCGGAACTGATGCGCCTCCTGATGGATGTCCACGGCATGGATTTCGACGAGGCCTGGGACATCACCAAGCGCACTTTCGGCTACACCAACCACACGCTGCTACCCGAAGCGCTTGAAAGCTGGCCGGTGCCGCTGTTCGAGCGGCTGCTGCCGCGCCACATGCAGATTGTCTACGCCATCAACGCCGAGGTGCTTCTGGAGGCGCGCGCCACCAACAAGTTCTCGGGCGAGCAGATCAGCCGCATCTCGCTGATTCAGGAAAACGGCGACCGCCGGGTGCGCATGGGCAATCTGGCCTTTGTCGGCTCGCACTCGATCAACGGCGTTTCGGCGCTGCACACCGAACTGATGAAGGAGACGGTCTTCGCCGATCTCCATAAGCTCTACCCTGGTCGCATCAACAACAAGACCAATGGCATCACGCCCCGGCGCTGGCTGATCCAGTGCAATCCCGGCCTCACCGCGCTGACCCGCGAGGCGATCGGCGACCGCTTCCTCGATGACATCGATGCGATCAAGGGGCTTGACGCCTTTGCCGACGACGCCGCCTTCCGTGACAAGTTCGCCGCCGTCAAGCGGGCGAACAAGGCCAGGCTCGCCAACCTGGTCGCCGACCGGCTCGGCATCAAGCTCGATCCCTCGGCGCTTTTCGACATCCAGGTCAAGCGCATTCACGAATACAAGCGCCAGCTGCTCAACATCCTGGAAGCGGTCGCGCTCTACGACCAGATCCGCTCACACCCCGAGCGCGACTGGATGCCGCGCGTGAAGTTCTTCGGCGGCAAGGCGGCACCCAGCTACCACAACGCCAAGCTGATCATCAAACTTGCCAACGACGTCGCCAGGGTCATCAACCGCGACCCGGCTGTGCGCGGCCTGCTGAAAGTGGTGTTCGTGCCGAACTACAATGTCAGCCTGGCCGAGATCCTGATGCCGGCCGCCGACCTCTCCGAGCAGATATCGACCGCCGGCATGGAAGCATCCGGCACCGGCAACATGAAGTTCGCGCTGAACGGCGCCCTGACCATCGGTACGCTCGACGGCGCCAATGTCGAGATCAAGGAATGCGTCGGCGACGACAACATCTTCATTTTCGGCCTGACCACCGCCGAGGTCGCCGAGCGGCGCAACAACGGCTACGATCCGCGCGCCGTGATCGAGGCATCGCCGGAACTGTCGCAAGCGCTCGCCGCCATCTCGTCGGGCGTCTTCTCGCCTGACGATCCCGACCGTTATCGCGAGCTGATCAACGGCCTCTATGGCAGCGACTGGTTCATGGTGGCGGCCGACTTCGACACCTATGCCGCCACCCAGCGCGACGTCGACACCGTCTGGCGCAACAGTCCCGACTGGTACGCGCGGGCGATCCGCAATGTCGCTCGCGTCGGCTGGTTCTCGTCCGATCGCACGATCCGCCAATATGCGAAAGACATCTGGAACGTGCCCGCCTGATATGCTTGCATGAGACCACGAACAATGTGGTCCGCGTGCATGTCGCCCAAAAGTGTGCAGCGGTTTTGGGACGACGACATGCGCAACAACAAAGGTGCCGCCCGGGGAGGGTAACTGCCTGATGAGGAAGCCGCGCGCGACCGCTGCGACAAGCGGGCCGGACGGACTGGCGCCAGCCGGCGATGTCGCGGCGATTGTCGCCGGCACGCATGGCGATCCATTCGCGGTGCTGGGCGTGCATGAAGCCGGTAAGGGCTTTGTCGCCCGCTGCTTCGTGCCGCATGCCGAGTTCGTCACCGCCTATACGCTGACCGGCAAGAATGCCGGCGAATTGTCCCGGCGCGACGATGGCGGTTTCTTCGAGGGCAAGCTGTCGCTCAAGAAACGCCAGCCGCTGCGCTATCACGCCAGGAATGCCGGCGGCGACTGGTGGCTGACCGATCCCTATTCCTTCGGTCCCGTGCTCGGCCCGCTGGACGATTACTACATCGCCCAGGGATCGCACCTCAGGCTGTTCGACAAGCTCGGCGCTCATCTCATCGACCATGAGGGCGCGTCGGGCGTGCATTTCGCCGTCTGGGCGCCCAATGCGCGGCGCGTCTCGGTGGTCGGCGACTTCAACGAATGGGACGGTCGCAGGCATACGATGCGCGACCGCCGCGACACCGGCATCTGGGAGCTGTTCATTCCCGACATAGGCGCCGGCCGGCCCTACAAATACGAGATCATCGCGCCCGATGGCGTGCGCCTGCCGCTCAAGGCCGATCCGTTCGCCTTCAAATCCGAGCTGCGCCCGGCCACCGCTTCGGTGACGGCGGTACCGCCGGCGCATGAATGGGGCGACGAAGCGCACCGCAATTTCTGGCGCAACGCCGATCCCCGCCGCGAAGCGATCTCGATCTACGAGGTCCATGCCGGCTCGTGGCAGCTGCGCGACGACGGCACCTTCCTGTCATGGGACGAACTCGCCGACCGGCTGATCCCTTATGTCGCCGAAACCGGTTTCACCCATATCGAATTCATGCCGATCTCCGAACACCCCTATGATCCGTCCTGGGGCTACCAGACCACCGGCCTCTACGCGCCGTCGGCCCGCTTCGGCGATCCGGACGGTTTTGCCCGTTTCGTCGATGGCGCCCATCGGGCCGGCATCGGCGTCATCCTCGACTGGGTGCCGGCGCATTTCCCGGTCGACGCGCATGGGCTGGCCAATTTCGACGGCACCGCGCTCTACGAGCATGCCGACCCGCGCAAGGGTTTTCATCCCGACTGGAACACGGCGATCTACAATTTCGGCCGCCGCGAGGTGGTGTCTTTCCTCGTCAACAACGCGCTGTTCTGGGCCGAGAAATACCATGTCGACGGTCTTCGCGTCGATGCGGTGGCCTCGATGCTCTACCTCGATTATTCGCGCAAGGCCGGCGAATGGATCCCCAACGAGAAGGGCGGACGCGAAAATCTCGAAGCGGTCAGCTTCCTGCAGAAGATGAACAAGGAGATCTACGGCCATCATCCCGGCGTGATGACCATCGCCGAGGAATCGACCTCATGGCCGAAGGTGTCGCAGCCGGTGCATGAGGGCGGCCTGGGCTTCGGCTTCAAGTGGAACATGGGCTTCATGCACGATACGCTGGAGTATTTCTCCAAGGAGCCGATCTTCCGCAAGCATCACCACAACGACATCACCTTCGGCCTGGTCTACGCCTTCTCCGAGAATTTCGTCCTGCCGCTCTCCCATGACGAGGTCGTGCACGGCAAGGGCACGCTGCTCGGCAAGATGGCCGGCGACGACTGGCAGAAATTCGCGACGCTGCGCGCCTATTACGCCTTCATGTGGGGCTATCCCGGCAAGAAGCTGCTGTTCATGGGCCAGGAATTCGCGCAGCTCCGCGAGTGGAGCGAGGCGCGCGCGCTCGACTGGAACCTGCTCGATTTCAGGCTGCATCGCGGCGTCTGGCAGACCGTGCGCGACCTCAACTACCTCTACCGTTCGCGCCCGGCGCTGCATGCGCGCGACTGCGAGCCGGAGGGGTTTTCGTGGCTGATCGTCGACGACAGCGCCAACTCGGTGTTTGCCTGGCTGCGCAGCGCGCCGGGCGGCAACCCGATCGCTGTCATTTCCAACTTCACGCCGGTGCCGCGCGACAATTACCGCGTGCCGTTGCCGCAGGCCGGCAAATGGCGCGAGATCATCAACACGGATGCTTCGGACTATGGCGGTTCTGGCCAGGGCAATGGCGGCGAGGTCGAGGCACGGGCGGAAGGAGGAGGCATATCGGTGACGATGCTTTTGCCGCCGCTGTCGACGACCATGCTCGAATTTGTTCCGGACTGAGTGATGTTTCAGACTGAGTGACTTGGGAGGGTAATATGGCAGACACGAAACGGACCCAGCCGCTGGCGCGCGACGCTATGGCCTATGTGCTGGCGGGCGGGCGCGGCAGCCGCCTCAAGGAATTGACCGACCGGCGCGCCAAGCCAGCGGTCTATTTCGGCGGCAAGACGCGCATCATCGATTTCGCGCTCTCCAATGCTCTCAACTCAGGCATTCGCCGCCTCGGTGTCGCCACCCAGTACAAGGCGCATTCGCTGATCCGCCACCTGCAGCGTGGCTGGAACTTCCTGCGCCCCGAGCGAAACGAAAGCTTCGACATCCTGCCCGCCAGCCAGCGGGTTTCGGAAACGCAGTGGTATGAGGGCACGGCCGATGCCGTCTACCAGAACATCGACATCATCGAGGCCTACGGGCCCGAATACATGGTCATCCTCGCCGGCGACCACATCTACAAGATGGACTACGAGCTGATGCTGCGC
The DNA here is from genome assembly GCF_057784325.1 of Mesorhizobium sp. CNPSo 4689. Taxonomy (NCBI): domain Bacteria; kingdom Pseudomonadati; phylum Pseudomonadota; class Alphaproteobacteria; order Hyphomicrobiales; family Phyllobacteriaceae; genus Mesorhizobium; species Mesorhizobium sp. CNPSo 4689. Next base: position 127,050 of record NZ_JBWLUZ010000005.1, on the reverse strand, counting down.
CAGCACGTCGACGCCAATGCCGACGTCACTGTAGGCTGCCTCGAAGTGCCGCGTATGGAAGCGACCGGCTTCGGCGTCATGCATGTCGACGCCAAGGACAACATCATCGCCTTCGTCGAAAAGCCGGCCGACCCGCCCGGCATTCCCGACAAGCCGGAGTTCGCCCTGGCCTCGATGGGCATCTACGTCTTCAAGACCAAGTTCCTGATGGAGCAACTGCGCCGCGATGCTGCCGAGCCCGGCTCGAGCCGCGACTTCGGCAAGGACATCATTCCCTATATCGTCCAGAACGGTAAGGCGATCGCCCACCGCTTCGCCAAATCCTGCGTGCGTTCGACCGCCGAGAACGAGGCCTACTGGCGCGATGTCGGAACAGTCGACGCCTATTGGGAGGCCAATATCGACCTCACCGACGTGACGCCGGAGCTTGACCTCTACGATCGCGACTGGCCGATCTGGACCTATGCCGAATTGAAGCCGCCGGCAAAGTTCGTGCACGACGAGGATGGCCGGCGCGGCTCGGCTGTCTCCTCGCTGGTGTCGGGCGATTGCATCGTCTCGGGCGCTTCGCTGAAGCGCAGCCTGATCTTCACCGGCGCCCGCATCAATTCCTATTCGACGCTGGAAGAAGTCGTCATGCTGCCCGACGTTCATGTCGGCCGGAACGCAAAGTTGAAGCGCGTGGTCATCGATCACGGCGTAAGGATACCGGAAGGGCTGGTGGTCGGCGAAGATCCCGTGCTCGACGCCAAGCGTTTCCGCGTCTCGGAAAAAGGCATCTGCCTGGTCACGCAGGACATGATCGACAAGCTGAAGCTGTAGGCAGAATTGGATTTGTAGGCGCATGCAGGTTCTGTCGGTCACGCCCGAGATCTTCCCGCTGATCAAGACCGGCGGGCTTGCCGACGTGACCGGCGCGCTGCCCATTGCGCTGGCCGGCAAGGGCGTCGCCATGCGCACGCTGATCCCCGGCTATCCTGTCGTCATGGACGCTTTCAAGAAAAAAAAGGCGGTCTATCAATACCCGCTATTGCAGGGCGGCAAGGCCTCGATCCATGCCGTCCAGATCGCCGGGCTCGACCTGTTCGTGCTCGATGCGCCGCATCTGTTCGACCGTCCCGGCGGCCCCTATGGCAATGCGACAGGCGCCGACTGGCCGGACAATTGGCGGCGCTTCGCCGCCTTGAGCCAGGCCGGCGGCGACATAGCCGGTGGCGCCATCTCCGGCTACCAGCCCGACATCGTGCACGCCCATGACTGGCAGTCGGCGATGACGCTGGCCTATATGCGTTACGGCAAGGCGGTCGGCATACCGTCGCTGATCACCGTGCACAATCTCGCTTTTCAGGGTCAGTTCGGCGCCGGCATCTTCGGCGAGCTTGGCCTGCCGGCGGTGGCGATGGCGCTCGACGGCGTCGAATATTACGGCGGTGTCGGCTTCCTCAAGGCCGGCCTGCAGGCCGCCTGGGCGATCACCACGGTGAGCCCGACCTATGCGCAGGAGATCCGCTCGGCCGAATTCGGCATGGGCCTCGACGGCCTGATCAACATGCGCTCGACCGATCTCTACGGCATCGTCAACGGCATCGATGTCGACATCTGGAACCCGGAAACCGACAAGCATCTGGTGGCAAGTTATTCGGGCGCGACGCTTGAGGCGCGGCGCGCCAACCGGACGGCGGTCGAGGACCGCTTCGGCCTCGAGCGCGACGACAGCCCGATCGTCTGCGTCATCAGCCGGCTGACCTGGCAGAAGGGCATGGACATACTCGCCGCGGTCGTCGACGGCGTCGTCGCGGCCGGCGCGCGGCTGGCGATCCTGGGCTCTGGCGACGCCGGTCTCGAAGGTGCGCTGCTCGCCGCCGCCGCCCGCCATCGCGGCCGTATCGGCGTCGTCGTCGGCTATGACGAGGGGCTCTCCCACACCATGCAGGGCGGTTGCGACGCGATCATCATTCCGTCGCGCTTCGAGCCTTGCGGGCTGACCCAGCTCTACGGCCTGCGCTATGGCTGCGTGCCCATCGTCGCCCGCACTGGCGGCCTTGCCGATACCATCATCGACGCCAATGAAGCGGCGATTTCGGCCGGCGTGGCGACCGGCTTCCAATTCGCGCCGAACAATGCCGGCGCGCTGCTGCACGCCATCCGCCGGCTGGTCGACGCGCATGCCAGCGCCGCAACCTGGCAATCGATCCAGCGCCAGGGCATGAAGGCCGATGTCTCGTGGGACAAGAGCGCCGAAAAATACGTCGAACTCTATCGCTTGCTGCTATCGAAAAGGGCTGCCTGAGGCATGATCAGAACCGTCGCCACCAAACCTTATCTCGACCAGAAGCCCGGCACCTCCGGCCTGCGCAAGAAGGTGCCGGTATTCCAGCAGGAGCATTATGCCGAGAACTTCATCCAGTCGATCTTCGACGCGCTGGAGGGATTTGAGGGCAAGACGCTGGTGATCGGCGGCGACGGCCGCTTCTACAACCGCGAGGTCATCCAGAAGGCCATCGCCATGGCCGCAGCCAACGGTTTCGGCAAGGTGATGGTCGGGCAGGGCGGCATATTGTCGACGCCGGCCGCTTCGCACGTCATCCGCAAATACAAGACCTTCGGCGGCATCATCCTGTCGGCCAGCCACAATCCCGGCGGTCCGCATGAGGATTTCGGCATCAAGTACAATGCCGGCAATGGCGGCCCGGCGCCGGAAAAGCTGACCGACCTGATCTTCGAAAAGACCAAGACGATTGCGAGCTTCAAGATCGCCGACATCGGGCCGATCGACATCGACAAGATCGGTACCGTCAAGGCGGACGGCATGACCGTCGAGATCATCGATCCAGTCACCGACTATGCCGAGCTGATGGAAAGCCTGTTCGATTTCGACGCCATCCGCGCCAATTTCAAATACGGCTTCCGCATGCGCTTCGACGCCATGCATGCGGTCACCGGGCCCTATGCCAAGGAAATCCTCGAACGGCGGCTTGGCGCTCCCAACGGCACCTGCTGCAACTTCAAGCCATTGCCGGATTTCGGCGGCCATCACCCCGATCCGAACCTGGTCCATGCCAAGCATCTCTACGACGAGATGATGGGACCGGACGCGCCGGATTTCGGCGCCGCCTCCGATGGTGACGGCGACCGCAACCTGATCATCGGCAAGGGCATCTTCGTCACGCCGTCGGATTCGGTGGCGATGCTTGCCGCCAACGCGCATCTGGCGCCGGGCTACAAGGAAGGCCTCAAAGGCATCGCCCGCTCGATGCCGACCAGCGGTGCGGCCGACCGCGTCGCCGAAAATCTCGGCATCGGCATCTACGAGACGCCGACCGGCTGGAAGTTCTTCGGCAATCTGCTCGATGCCGACATGGCGACGATCTGCGGCGAGGAAAGTGCCGGCACCGGCTCCAACCATGTCCGCGAGAAGGATGGCCTGTGGGCGGTGCTGTTGTGGCTGAACATCCTGGCGGTGCGCGGCGAAAGCGCCAAGCAGATCGTCACCGAGCACTGGGCAACCTACGGCCGCAACTATTATTCGCGCCACGACTATGAAGAGGTCGAGACCGATCGCGCCAACGCCCTGGTCGACGAGCTGCGTGCCAAGCTTGGCTCGCTGCCGGGCACCAGCGTGCGCGGCATGACAATCGCCAGCGCCGATGATTTCGCCTACCACGATCCGGTCGACGGCTCGGTCAGCAAGAACCAGGGCATCCGGGTGCTGTTCGAAGGCGGCTCGCGCGTGGTCTTCCGCCTGTCCGGCACCGGCACCTCGGGCGCGACGCTGCGCGTCTATATCGAGCGCTACGAGCCCGACAAGGCGAGGCACGATCTGGACACGCAGGAGGCGCTTGCCGATCTGATCGAGGCTGCAGACGATATCGCCGGGATCAAGAGCCACACCGGCCGCAACAAGCCGAGCGTGATTACTTGAGGTTGGTTGAGAGGGCTCCCCCTTCTCCCCTTGTGAAGGGGACCGAGCGAAGCTCGGTCGGATGAGGGGTGCTCCAGCTTGGCGCAATCGGCGTTCAAATCACTGATGCCTCATTTCTTCCAACACCCCTCATCCGTCTCGGCGCTGCGCGCCGATCCACCTTCTCCCACAAGGGGAGAAGGGGAGGCGCTCGCGTGAGCCAGCTCGGCGCAACCGTCAGCCGCGAGGGCATCCGTTTTGCCGCCTGGTCGTCGTCGGCGAGGCGCCTTTGGGTCTCGATCTTCGACAAGACTGGAAACCGCGAAATCGACCGGCTCGAGCTCCAGCCGGAAGGCGAGGGCGTCCATGCCCTGTTCGTCGCTGGCCTCGGTGCCGGCGCGCGATACGGCCTTCGCGCCGATGGTGATTATGCGCCCGATCGCGGCTCTTGGTTCGATCCGGAGAAGTTGCTCGTCGACCCCTATGCCGTTGAGATCGACAGGCCTTATGCCCATCACTGGCGGCTTGCCGCGCGGCGCAACGAGGGCGCAGACACCGCGCCGTTGATGCCGAAGGCCGTGGCCAAGACCTTGCCGAAGCCGCTGCCTGTCTTGCCGCCCCTGTTCCGACCTGGTGGCCTCGTCTACGAAGTGCCGGTGCGCGCCTTCACCATGCTGCATCCGGATATCCCCGAGAGACAGCGCGGGACGATTGCGGCCCTTGCCCATCCTGCAATTATCGAGCACCTGAAGAAACTCGGCGTTGGCGCCGTCGAACTGATGCCGGTCACGGCCTCGATCGACGAGCGGCATTTGCCGCCGCTCGGGCTCAGCAACGCATGGGGCTACAATCCCGTCACCTTCATGGCGCTCGACCCGCGCCTGGCGCCAGGCGGGCTGACCGAATTGCGCGACACGGTCTCGGCACTGCGCAAGGCCGGCATCGGCACCATCCTCGACCTCGTCTTCAACCACACCGGCGAAAGCGACCGGATCGGCCCGACGCTGTCGCTGCGCGGCCTCGACAACAGCGCCTACTACCGGCACGAACCGGACGGCAGGCTGGTGAACGACACCGGCACCGGCAACACAGTCGCCTGCGATCACCCGATCGTCGCGGAGATGGTGCTGGACACGCTCCGTCATTTCGTCCGCCATGCCGGGGTCGATGGTTTCCGCTTCGACCTCGCGCCCATTCTCGGCCGCATCGACGGCGTGTTCGACCCGGCCGCGCCACTGCTCAAGGCCATCGCCGCCGACCCCGTTCTCGCCGACAGGGTTCTCATATCGGAGCCCTGGGACATCGGCCTGGACGGCTATCAGCTCGGCAATTTTCCAGCGCCCTTCCTCGAGTGGAACGACAGATACCGCGACGATGTCAGGCGCTTCTGGCGCGGCGACGCCGGCATGGTCGGCGCGCTGGCGACAAGGCTCGCCGGCTCGTCCGATGTGTTCGCCAAGGCAGATCAGTCGGTGAACCGCACTGTCAACTTCATCGCCGCGCATGACGGCATGACGCTGGCCGACCTCGTCGCTTACGAGCGCAAGCACAACGCGGCCAATGGCGAGCAGAACCGCGACGGCCACAACGAGAACCTGTCGTGGAACAACGGTGTCGAAGGCGAGACCTCGGATACTGGGATTGCCGAAGACCGTTTTCACGACCGCTGCGCGCTGCTCGCCACGCTGTTTGCCTCGCGCGGCACGATCATGCTGACGGCGGGCGACGAATTCGGCCGCACGCAAAAGGGCAACAACAACGCCTATGCCCAGGACAATGCGATCACCTGGCTCGACTGGGCCGGGCGCGACCTGAAGCTGGAAGCCCACGCATTCGTGCTCGCCGCAATACGCCGCGCCGCACCAGTGCTTTCCGGCACAGATTTTCTGACCGGAGAGCCGCCGGCGGGTTCGGACTTTCCCGACGTCGCCTGGCTGACCGAGACGGGAGCGCCGCTTCGCGAGGCGGACTGGCACGATCTGCGGCGGCATCGCCTGGTCATGCTGCTTGGCGGCGCCGGCGCTAGCGATGGCCGCTTTGCCGTCATCGTCAATGGCGACCGTCGCCAATCGATATTCACGCTACCCGGGCGTGAGGGATTTCATTGGGTTCCGGCGATCGAAGCCCCGGCCGGCGGCGTCGACATCGCACGGCCTGTGCCGGGGCGGACGGTGATTTTCATGATTGAGCGCCGAGCCGGAAAGGCCAGCGCCAGGAAGGGTTCGTAAATGGCTGACCAAAATGCCGAATGGTGGCGCGGCTGCGTCATCTACCAGATCTACCCGCGCTCCTTCCAGGATACGACGGGCGACGGCAGCGGCGACCTACGTGGCATCACCAACCGTCTGGAGCATGTCGCCTCGCTCGGCGTCGACGCCGTCTGGCTGTCGCCCTTCTTCAAGTCGCCGATGGCCGACATGGGCTATGACGTATCCGACTATCAGGACGTCGATCCGATGTTCGGCAGCCTCGAGGATTTCGACGCGCTGATCGCCGAAGCGCACCGGCTCGGGCTTAAGATCATCATCGATCAGGTCCTGTCGCATTCCTCCGACAAGCATGAATGGTTCGTCGAAAGCCGCGCCAGCCGCGACAATCCCAAGGCCGATTGGTATGTCTGGGCCGACGCAAGGCCCGATGGCAGCGCGCCCAACAACTGGCTGTCGCTCTTCGGCGGCCCGGCCTGGGAATGGGATGCCACGCGGCGGCAGTACTACATGCACAATTTCCTGGCCTCGCAGCCGGACCTGAATTTCCACAATCCCGAGGTTCAGGACGCGCTGCTGGAAACGGTGCGGTTCTGGCTGGAGCGCGGCGTCGACGGCTTCCGGCTGGACACGGTCAACTACTATTTTCATGACCAATGGCTGCGCGACAACCCGCCTCTGGCGGCAAGCGTCGCCGGCACCAACGAGGCCACCACCACCTATGCCTTTCAAATGCATCTGTTCGACAAGACGCAGCCGGAAAATCTGACTTTCCTCGGGCGCTTTCGGGCGCTGCTCGACGAACATGGCGGCCGCGCCGCGGTCGGCGAGGTCGGCGACGAAGACCGCTCGCTGCAGACGCTCGCCGCCTATACCTCCGGCGGCGACAAGCTGCAGATGTGCTACACTTTCGACCTGCTCGGCCCGCAATTCTCGGCCGCGCACATTCGCGGCTGCGTCGAGGCGTTCGAGACCGCGGTCGCCGACGGCTGGGTCTGCTGGGCCTTTTCCAACCATGACGTGGTGCGCCATGTCAGCCGCTGGACGCGCCCGGGCGGCGACCCCGAAGTGGTAGCGAAATTCTCCATCGCGCTGCTCTCCTGCCTGCGCGGATCGATCTGCCTCTACCAGGGCGAGGAACTCGGGCTGGAGGAGGCGGAACTCGCCTTCGAGGATTTGCGCGATCCGTTCGGCATCCGCTTCTGGCCGGGCATCAAGGGCAGGGACGGCTGCCGCACGCCGATGGCCTGGGAAGCGGGCGCCGACAATGCCGGCTTCACCTCGGGCAAGCCGTGGCTTCCCGTGCCGGTCGGTTATCGCGCCTGCGCCGTTGACATCCAGAACGGTGAGCAGGCGTCGGTGCTTGCCGCCTACCGGGCGATGCTCGGCTTGCGCAAGCGGCATCCGGCGCTGGTCACCGGCTCGATCCGCTTCCTCGATGCCGAAGGCGATGTTCTTGCCTTTATCCGTGAAGGCGGCGGCGAGACGCTGCTCTGCGTCTTCAACTTCGCCGACGAGCCGGCAAGCTGGGCGTTGCCGCCGGAATTGGCCAGCGTCGAGGCGATCGATCCGGGTGGCGCTGCTGCTGTTGCGCAAGAAGAGGGTCTGTCGCTGGCGCCGCTCGGCTGGTTTCTCGGGCGGGCAGGCTGAAGCATCCTATTGAACAAGCACGGAGCGCCCGCAGGTCGCGCCGGTAACACGGATATCGGCCTCGCCGACATACACGACGAGCGCGGCAAGCACATTGTAGACCAGGTCGTCGACTGGCGCGGTTGTCGAGGCCAAGGCCCAGCGTGCAACCATGCCGAGCAGAAGCGGACGAAGTTCCCGCGGCGTCTGTCCGGAAGCGAGGTCATGAACTGCGGCTTTTGGGGCTCTGCGGCATAGTGCCGAGCATGCCAAATCCCGACTGCAAAAACAGAAAACAGGCCGAGCAACCGTTGGGTGTGCCAAGTTGAAGGGCGTTAGACTTTAGACGTCGCTGTTTTAGCGGAAGGTTGCTCACTTAGCGTCAAGCAAGACTCGGTTGAAATCGCATTTCCGTCTGTCTAGTCTCCTGCCACCAGCCGCCGGACAGGGAACCGGCAGCGCGCTCAAAAGGGGCCAGATATCGGTTCCGGGGCGTCAACACGTAAAGGCGCGCCGACGGCAGTGCCGACAGGGAGAAACGTCATGCTGAAAAATATGCTGAAGGCGACATTGTTCGCTACGACGATGGCTTTGACGGCCGGAACGTTCTACACGCCGGCTTTCGCCGAGACCGTCTATAACAGAGGCAGCGCCGCCGAAGCGGAGACGGTCGATCCGCACAAGACCTCGACCGTCTACGAAGCCGATATCATACGCGACCTGTTCCAGGGACTGGTCATGCACGATCAGAAGACGAACCTCATTCCGGGCGCCGCCGAAAGCTGGACGGTATCGGATGACGGCACCGTCTACACCTTCAAGCTGCGCAAGGACGGCTTATGGTCGGATGGCAGCCCGGTGACGGCGGACGACTTCGTCTACTCCTTCCGTCGGCTGGAGGATCCGGCGACCGCCGCCGAATACGCTTCCATGCTCTATCCGGTGAAGAACGCCGAGGAAGTCAACACCAAGAAAGGCAAGCCCGAGGATATGGGCGTCAAGGCGATTGACGCCAACACCCTGGAAGTGACGCTGAAGGCACCGACACCATACTTCTTGGAGATGCTGACCCACCAGGCCACCTATCCGGTCAACAAGGCCTCAATCGAAAAGCTCGGCGCCGACTGGATCAAGGCGGGCAATCTGGTTTCGAACGGCGCCTATACGCTGGCCGAGTGGATTCCCAATGACCACATGAAGCTGGTCAAGAATCCGAAATTCTGGGACGCCGCGAGCGTCAAGATGGACGTCGTCAACTATATCCCGACCGAAGACCGCTCATCGGCGATGAAGCGCTTCGAGGCAGGCGAACTCGACAGCTACGGCGACCTGCCGACCGAACAGCTCGCTGACCTCAAGACCAAGTTCGGCGATCAGGTCCGCGTCGGACCGTATCTCGGAACCTACTACTATGCGATCAAGACCGACAAAGCGCCGTGGGACAACCCAGAGCTGCGCACCGCCATCTCGATGGCGATCGACCGCGACTTCCTCGCGGAGAAAGTCTGGCAGAACTCGATGCTGCCCGGCTACTCGATGGTGCCTCCGGGCATCGCGGGCTACACCCCGGCAATGGCCAAATACGCCGACATGCCGCAGATCGACCGCGAGGACGCTGCCAAGAAGATTCTCGAGAAACTCGGCTATACGCCCGAGCATCCGCTGAAGATGGAGATCCGCTACAACACCTCGGAAAACCACAAGAACACCGCGGTTGCCATCCAGGAACAGCTGAAGCCGCTTGGCGTCGAGGTCACGCTGCTCAACACCGACACCAAGACCCACTACTCCTTCCTTGAGCAGAAGGGCAACTACGACGTGGCGCGTGCCGCCTGGATCGCCGACTACAAGGATCCCGAGACCTTCCTCGGCATCACACGCAAGGCCAGCGGCAACAACTATTCGAACTATGTCAGCCCGGCATATGAAGCGGCCATGGACAAGGCCGCGGCTGCCGGCGGCAAGCCAGAAGAGCGCATGAAGGACCTCACTGAGGCCGAGCGCATCCTTGTCGATGACGTCGGCAACATTCCGCTTCTCTACTACAGCTTCCACGATATCGTTTCCTCGAAGCTGCATGGCTTCGATGACAATGTGATGGACATCCATCCGTCCCGCTTCGTCTCCAAGGACTGAATCATCCTTGACCAGCCCGCCGCGCCTCATCTGGGCGCGGCGGGCTGGTCGGTCATCGCATCGGTCCGAAAGTCGTGCTCGATTTTCGGCAAGCCCGGTGCGAAGATTTGGCGCCGGAGCATGGCAATGCGTCCGCATTGACGTAATGTCGCTCTGGCCGAAGCGGGGCGCCGATGCTGCGATATATTCTCCGGCGGCTTCTGACCGCCATACCGACGCTATTCGTCATCGTGACCATGGCGTTCTTCCTGATACGCGTCGCACCAGGCGGCCCATTCAATCAGGAGCGGGGCTTGAGCCCCGAGATCAGGGCCAATCTGGAAGCTCAGTTCGGCCTCGACGATCCGCTCTGGCTGCAATATGCCCATTATCTCGGCAATCTTTTGCGCGGCAATTTCGGGCCGAGCTACAATTTGCCTGACTTCACCGTCACCGAACTCTTCGCCAAAGGCTTGCCGATTTCAGTCCAGCTTGGCACCTCCGCGCTGATCCTGGCGCTTCTGCTGGGTTCGGTGCTCGGCACCGTTGCCGCGCTCAACCAGAACAAGCTTGGCGACTATACGGTGATCGCGCTGGCGACCGCCGGCAGCACCATCCCTACCTTCGTCATCGCTCCTGTGATTCAGCTGGTGTTCGGATTGACCTGGAAGCTGTTGCCGATCGGCGGCTGGGGTGATGGCGCCTTCATCAACAAGGTCGGCCCGGTGCTGACGCTGGCTTTGCCGCAGATCGCCATCGTTGCCCGCCTGATGCGCGGTTCGATGATTGAGAGCTTGCGTTCGCATCATATCCGAACGGCGCGTGCGCTCGGCCTCTCCGACTGGTCGGTGGTGGTCAAGCACGCGCTGCGCGGCGCCATCCTGCCGATCGTTTCCTTCACCGGTCCGGCGGCCGCGGCGCTGCTCACCGGTTCGGTCATCGTCGAGACCATTTTCTCCATTCCCGGTGTCGGCCGCTATTTCGTCGATGCCGCGCTCAACCGTGACTACACGCTGGTGATGGGGACCGTGGTGGTGATTGCGCTCTTCACCATCGTCTTCAACCTGATCGTCGACGTCATGTACGCGGTCGTCGACCCGAGGGTGCGCTATGACTGACATCGCAGCCACCGCCGCTCCTCCGGCCGTCGTCGGCCGCTCACTCTGGGGCGATGCCTGGGCGCGGCTCAAGGCCAACCGCGCCGCCATGTTCAGCCTCTATTATCTCGCCTTCATTGGCGTCATCAGCGTGTTCGGCCCCTGGTTCGTGCCGCATCAATACACCACCATCTACGCCGACTACGTGCGCACGCCGCCAAGTTTTTCAGCCTATCCGAAGGCCGACATGATCGAGACTGCGCTCAAGGATGCGATCAAGCGCATGCGCGTCGACATCAAGGAGTGGAAGCAGAAGGGCGATCGCGTCACCGTAACCGTCACCTCGACCAAGCCGATCGACGAGCGCAACATCCGCTATCTCGACCGCTCCGATGCCTTCGACGACACCAAGATAGAGAGCAAGTCGCCTGACGGGCTCGAAGTGACGATGAGTACCTCGGTCAAGCAGCAATATTTCCTGTTCGGAACCGACAATACCGGCCGCGATCTGTTGTCCCGCACGCTGATGGCAGGCCGCATATCGCTCGCCATCGGCCTGCTTGCCGGCGTTGTCGCCGTGGTCATCGGCGTCCTCTACGGGGCGGCGGCCGGCTTTTCCGGTGGCAAGATCGACGAGGTGATGATGCGCATCGTCGATGTGCTCTATTCCTTGCCCTTCATCTTTTTCGTCATCATGCTGGTGGTGTTCTTCGGCCGCAACTTCGTGCTGATGTTCCTGGCGGTGGGTGCGGTGCTATGGCTCGACATGGCGCGCATCGTGCGCGGCCAGGCGCTGTCGATCCGGCGCCAGGAATATGTTCAGGCGGCCGAGGCCATGGGCGTCGGCCAGCGCGGCATCCTGATCCGCCATGTCATCCCCAATTTGCTCGGACCGGTGGTGATCTACATGACGCTGCTGGTGCCGCAGGTCATCATCCTTGAAAGCTTCCTGTCCTTCCTCGGCCTTGGCGTGCAGGAGCCGATGACCAGCTGGGGCGTGCTGATATCGGTCGGCGCCAAGAACATCGGCACCGCCAACTGGCTGCTCCTGTTCCCCGCCTTCTTCCTCGTCTCGACGCTGTTCGCGCTGAATTTCGTCGGCGACGGCCTGCGCGACGCGCTCGACCCGAGAGATCGATAAAGATGGCAACCGTTGATATGGGAATTCCCGAAACGATCCTCAGCGTCAAGGACCTTCGTGTCCGCTTCCGCACGCTCGACGGCGCAGTCGAAGCCGTCAAGGGCATCAACATCCACGTCAAGGCAGGCGAAACCGTTGCCGTGGTCGGCGAATCCGGTTCCGGCAAGAGCCAGACGATGATGGCGGCGATGAGCCTGCTGGCCTCCAACGGCGAAGCCACCGGCAGTGTCGACTACCGTGGCCGCAACCTTCTGACGCTGAGCAAGTCCGAGCTAAACAAGGTCCGCGGCCGCAAGATCAGCATGATCTTCCAGGAGCCGATGACCTCGCTCGATCCGCTCTATTCGATCGGCAACCAGCTGATGGAGCCTATCCGCAGGCATCGCGGGCTGAATGCGACCGAAGCACGCGAGGAGGCCCTCAAGCTGCTGCGGCTGGTGCATATTCCCGATCCCGAGCGGCGGATGAAATCCTATCCGCACGAAATGTCGGGCGGCCAGCGTCAGCGCGTCATGATCGCCATGGCTTTGGCCAACGATCCCGACATACTGATCGCCGACGAACCGACGACGGCGCTTGACGTGACCATCCAGGCGCAGATCCTGATGCTGCTCGCCGAACTGCAGCGCAAGCTCGGCATGGCCATTGTCTTCATCACCCACGATCTCGGCATCGTCAGGCGCTTCGCCGACCGCGTCTACGTCATGCGCCAGGGCGAAGTGGTCGAGGAGGGCGACGCCGAAGCGCTCTTCGCCAGCCCGCAGCACGCCTACACCAAGATGCTGCTTGCCGCCGAGCCGACCGGTTCCAAGGCGCCGCCGCCGGTCAACGCGCCGGTGCTGCTCGAAGGCAGGAATGTCGAAGTGGTGTTCAGGATCGGCGGCGGCTTTCTTTCCGGCGAGCCGCTGATGCTGCGCGCCGTCGACCGCATCTCAATCCGGCTGCAGCGCAACCAGACGATCGGCATCGTCGGCGAATCCGGCTCGGGCAAGTCGACGCTCGGCCGCGCTTTGCTCAGGCTGCTGCCCAGCGACGGCCTGATCCGCTTCGGCGATCGCGACATTTCCGGTGCCGGCCGGCAGGCGATGCGGCCGCTCAGGCGCGAAATGCAACTCGTCTTCCAGGATCCGTTCGGCTCGCTGTCACCGCGCATGACCGTCGGCCAGGTCATCACCGAAGGGCTCCTGGTGCATGAGCCGAACCTTTCGGGCAAGCAGCGTGACCAGCGTGCCGTCGAGGCCTTGCTTGAGGTCGGGCTCGATCCCAATTCGCGCAACCGCTATCCGCATGAATTCTCCGGCGGCCAGCGCCAGCGCATCGCCATCGCGCGGGCCATGATCCTGAAGCCGAAGCTGGTGGTGCTGGACGAGCCGACCTCGGCCCTCGACCGCTCCGTGCAGAAGCAGATCGTCGAATTGCTGCGCAAGCTGCAGGCCGACCACGGATTGTCCTATCTGTTCATCAGCCACGACCTCGCCGTCGTGCGCGCCATGGCCGACTACATCATCGTCATGAAGCAGGGCAAGATCGTCGAGGAAGGGCCGACAGAGGCAATCTTCAGCAATCCGCAAGCCGCCTACACGCAAACGCTGATGAACGCGGCGATCGATGTCACGCGGTTTCGGTTGAGCGCCTGAGGCGACAGTCGTCCGACGGCTTGCCACTCATTGCGAAGAAGGGCACTGGCGCTTCCTTGCCGCGACGATGGCTAGTTGTTGCTGCTGGAGCCGTTCGATTCTGGCCGTCTCGCGGTTGGCGACCGCTGTCTTGACGGTCGAGCCGCCGAGCAGCCAGCGTGGGACGCTGGTATTGGCAACCTTGCCGCGGGTGATAGCGGTTTGCGAAATGTCGCTGGCCGTGTCGCCGAGCGCGCTGTTGAGCTCGGTGCACGTCATCTTGTCGTATTTCGCCGGGTCGAGCGATCTGCCCGTCGACGAACAGCCTGCTGCAAGAAGGAGCATAGCGGCCAGGGTGAATGGCAAGGCGGCCGTCGACGTCAGCTTCATGTCTTGTCCGGTCTCGCCATTCCTGACTCCATCATACCCGTGCAACTAGGGCAGGGCGCCATTAGGTCAAAGTGAGGGCTTGCTGTCGAGCATCATCGCGACTGGCCACGATCCGGCACGCATTTGGAGCTGCTCGATTGATGTGGGGGCGGCGGGAGGAACAAACACCCAAGTGCTTGTTTTTTCTGGTCGGAGTGGCAGGATTTGAACCTGCGACCCCCTCGTCCCGAACGAGGTGCGCTACCAGGCTGCGCTACACTCCGTGACCAGACCGCGGGCTTATAGCCGCCGTACTTCGTTCCTGCAAGCGGCAATGGCAGCGCTTCTGTCGCATTTCGTCCGCTTTCGTCCGGCATGGCCGGAATGCTCGGATTTTCCCCCGGGATAAACACGGTCTAAAGGCTTGCGTGCTAAGCCGCTGCCTCGATAGATCGTATTTTCTGCCGCCTGGAGTTCTGCTGTCTTGCCCCTAAAAATCGTTGGCGATGCCCGGCCCAACAGCTTCGAATTCGAAACCGACGCGCTGATCAAGGCGTCCGGCTTTCGCGAATACGACGCGCGCTGGTGGTTCGGCCATCCGGGCTCGACGGTGCAGCCGGAGCTCAACCTGATCGGCGTCCAGGCGCTCGGCATGGGGCTGGGCACGCTGATCCGTCGTCTCGGCGCCGGGCCCGACATCGTCGCCGGGCATGATTTCCGCTCCTATTCGCTTGGCATCAAGCTGGCACTGGTGTCCGGCCTGATGGCCGCCGGCGCCAGGGTGAAGGATATCGGGCTGGCGCTGTCGCCGATGGCCTATTTCGCCCAGTTTGCGCTGGATACGCCCTCCGTCGCCATGGTCACCGCCTCGCACAACGAAAACGGCTGGACCGGCGTCAAGATGGGTGCGACGCGGCCGCTGACCTTTGGCCCCGAGGAGATGGGCGCGCTGAAGACAATCGTGCTGGCAGGCGATTTCGACCTTGCCGGCGGCGGTTCCTACGAATTCGTCTCCGGTTTTCGCGCGACCTATCTCGACGACCTGGTCGGAGACAAGCGCATAGCGCGCAAGCTGAAGGTGGTCTGCGCCTGCGGCAACGGCACCGCCGGCGCCTTCGCACCGGAGGCGCTGGCGCGCATCGGCTGCGAGGTCATCCCGCTCGACGTCGAGCTCGATCATACCTTCCCGCGCTACAATCCGAACCCGGAGGACATGCAGATGCTGCATGCCATCAGGGACAAGGTTTTGGAGACAGGGGCCGATGTCGGCCTCGGTTTCGACGGCGATGGCGACCGCTGCGGCGTCGTCGACAATGAAGGCAACGAGATCTTCGCCGACAAGGTCGGCGTGATGCTCGCGCGAGATATTTCGCGGATCTATCCCGGCACGACCTTCGTCGTCGACGTCAAGTCGACCGGCCTGTTCAACACCGACAGCGTGCTCAGCGCCAACGGTGCCGTCACCGACTACTGGAAGACCGGCCATTCCTACATCAAGCGCCGCGTCGCCGAACTCGGCGCCGTCGCCGGCTTCGAAAAGTCCGGCCATTTCTTCTTCAACCCGCCGATCGGCCGCGGCTATGACGATGGGCTGATCACCGCTATCGCCATCTGTCAGATGCTCGATCGCAGCCCGGACAGTTCGATGGCCGATCTCTACCGCGCGCTGCCGCTTACCTATGGCACGCCCACCATGTCGCCGCACTGTGCGGACGATGTGAAGTATGGCGTGGTCGAGCGGGTGGTTTCCGACTTTCAGGCAATGCAGCGCGACGGCGCTATCTTCGCCGGCCAGAAAATCGCCGCACTCGTCACGGTAAACGGGGTGCGCGTCGTTGCCGAGGACGGCACCTGGGGTCTGGTGCGGGCCTCCTCCAACAAACCGGAGCTGGTCGTCGTGGTGGAGAGCCCGGTATCGTCGGAGCGGCGCCGGCAGATGTTCGAAGCCGTCGACGCCGTGCTGCGCCGCAGCGCCGAGGTTGGCGCCTACAATCAGACCATTTAGGTTCAGGCCTCGGCTTTGGGTTCAGGCGAAGAGCAGTCAGGCGGAGGAAGATGCCCGCTTGAGTGCGCTCCAGTCGAATGCGCGCGCCCAGTCGGCAAAACTGTGCCAGCGGACCTCCGGGAATTCCTTGTGCAGGGCGGCGATATCGACGTCGTAACCGATACGGTCGAACCATTCGAACATGAGTGCCGCATCCTCGCTCTGCTCGCGGGCCACGGCGATCGGGATTTCCTGGTAGTGGATTGGGCGGCCGATGGCTTGCGTCAGGATCTTCGCCTGTTCCTCGCCGGACAACTCGTCCCCGGCAAAATCAAAGCGCTTGCCGAACACCTGTTCGCGCTGCTCGACCAGAGCGGCAACGAAAGCGCCGATATCCATCAGGGTGACCAACTGGAGGACGCGCTTCGGGGGCATCGCAAAGGCATGCGTGCCCTGGCTGAGCGCGCCGATCGACCATGGCGCGACGACATTCTCCATGAAGGCGACCGGCGCGCTGATCGTGTAGGGGACGCCGAGCCCGACGATATGCTTCTCAACGAGATACTTGCTGTCGAAATGCGGGATGCCGGTTTGCTTGTCCGCGTCGGCAACCGACGAATAGATCAGATGCCCGACGCCGGCAGTCTTCGCCGCATCGGCGGCAAGAATCCCCTGGCGCGTCTCCTCCTCCATGCCGGCCTCATAGCTGTTGCCCATCAGGAACATGGTGTCGACGCCGCTTGCGGCTCTCACGACGGAGGCTGTGTCGGCGAGATCGCCGCCCACGACGTCGGCGCCCGCCAACGCCAGCTGCCTTGCGGCATCGCTGTCCGGCCTGCGTGTCAGTGCCTTGACGCGATGTCCTTTCGACAGCAGGGCGCGCGCAACCGCGCCGCCTTGCTGGCCGGTGGCGCCGGTCACCAAAATGCTTCGTTTGCTGGTCATTGAGTCTGCTCCTTCGTTGCGGTGGAGCAAATTTAGGGACTGCCATATTGATGCATAACTGCCTATAATTGAAAAACTTTGTCCCACATTCGGATACAATGCTCGATCTCAACGATATCGTCGTGTTCGCTCGCGTCGTCGAAGCCGGCAGCTTCACCGCTGCCGCGCGCCTGCTCGCCATGCCCAAGACGACGGTCAGCCGGCGCATAGCCGCGCTCGAGCGCGAGGTCGGGGTCCGTCTTCTGCAGCGCACGACACGCAGCCTCAATCTGACGGACGCCGGGCGCCTCTACTATGAGCAGAGCAGCCAGGCGTTGCGGACGCTCGAGGAAGCAAATCTGCGCCTCGCGGAAGCAAGGGCCGAACCTTCCGGCACGATCCGCATTTCAGCACCCGTCGGCTTCGGGGGATATTTCCTCACCGGCGCCGTAGTTGAGTTTCTGGCGATGTATCCAAAGGCCAAGGTCGAGCTCCGCTTGACCGACGACAGGCTCAATCTGGTCGAGGACGGGATCGACCTCGCTTTCCGCACTGGCGTCCTGCAGGATTCGACGCTGATCGCCCGCAAGCTCGGCTCGACCCACAGGCTGCTCTGCGCCAGCCCGGACTATCTCGCGCGTCGCGGAGTGCCGGAAGCACCCACGGATCTCGTCGGCCACGACTGTGTCATCGCGGGTGCCTCGGCTACCGGCGCTCATTGGGTGCTGGAGGGGCCGGACGGTCAGGTGACGGTCGCCGTAGACGGGCGCTTCGCCGCCAACGAGATGCAGGCAGTCGTTGCGGCCACGCTTGCGGGCTTCGGTATCGCCCAATTGCCGCACGGCATGGCCGAGGCGCTCATCAGCGAAGGGCGCATGAAGCGTGTTCTCAAAGATTACACGACGCCGGCCGGCGGGCTGCATGTCCTTTATCCGAGCAGCCGCCACCTTTCGCCGCTGGTCAAGGCTTTCATCGAGCTGGCGGCCGAGCGCATTTCCAATCGGCTAAACACAGCTTAAAGGCATGTGTAGTAAGCAGTCGGCCACAACCTTGAGCGCGAGACCTGAATGAGCGAGCGGATCGTCAGTTTTGTCATGAGCGGCGGCGTCGGGTCGCGGCTCTGGCCGCTGTCGCGCGAGGACAATCCGAAGCAGTTCCATGACCTTTCCGGTCATGGCTCGATGCTGGCCAAGACCTTGCGCCGCCTGACGGCAAGGCCAGATGGCGAGACGCCGATCTTCCTGATCGCCGCCGAGCGTCACGCCGAGCGTGTTCATGCCGATCTCGCCGGCCTCGATCTCGCCGGCGGCGGCCCGCTGTTCGAACCGACCGGCCGCAACACCGCCGCCGCTGTCGCGCTGGCTACGTTGCGCACGCTGTCGGAATTCGGCGACAGCCTGGTGCTGGTGGTGCCGTCCGACCATGAGATTTCCACCACGCGGCAATTCTGGGAGAGCATCGAAGCGGGTGCCGCGGCGGCCAGCGATGGCCGGCTGGTGGTGTTCGGCATCAAGCCCACCCAGCCCGAGACCGGCTACGGCTATATCGAGGTATCGCGCGACAAGGCCGGCATCTTCGACGTGTCGCGCTTCGTCGAAAAGCCCGATCTCGCGACCGCGCAGAGTTATCTCGAGGCCGGAAATTTTTATTGGAACACCGGCATCTTCCTCTTTCGCGCCGGCGCCATGCGCGATGCGTTCGCGGCGTTTGAGCCAAAAATCTGGCAGGCGACAGAAACGGCCTACAAGGCGGCGACATCGGACCTCTCCGGCCTCTACATGCCGCTGGAACTCTACGCGGCCATTCCCTCGACCTCGATCGACTACGCCATCATGGAGCGGGCGACGGGCATCGCCATGGTGCCGGCCGGCTTTCGCTGGAACGACCTTGGCTCCTGGCAGTCGCTGCTCGATGTCGGTCCTTCCGACAGCCAGGGCAATGTCATCGTCGGCGATGTGGTCGCCATCGACTGCGAGAACTCCTACATCCGCAGCGACGGTCGGCTCCTGTCGGCCATCGGCATGAAGGACGTCGCCATTGTCTCGACCGCCGACGCCACCTTCGTCGCCCCGGTCAGCCACAGCCAGCACGTCAAGAAGATCGTCGAACAGTTGGAAAAGTCGGGCCGGCTGGAGACCCGCTTCACGCCAGCGCATGACCGGGTCATTGAAAGCGGCGCCTGGCGGCGGCGTGTTCGTCACTGGCTGTTCGAGGAGACCTTGCCGCTGTGGTCGACATCAGGCGTCGACGAGCGCCATGGCGGCTTCCACGAGGCGCTCGGCTTCGACGCCGCGCCGCTGCTGAAGCCGAAGCGCATGCGTACGCAGGCCAGGCAGGTCTATGCCTTCGCCGTCGCCAAGGCGCGCGGCTGGACCGGCCCGGCCGACCGGCTGATCAGCCACGGCATCGACTTCATGGCCGGCAAGGGCCGCACCGACAGCGGCGGCTGGGTGCGCACTCTGAATGTCGACGGTTCGGTCGCGGATTCCGCCGAGGACGCCTACGATCATTCCTGCGTTCTGCTGGCACTGGCGCACGCCCATATGTCGGGCAATCCCGATGCCTTGCTGCTCGGCGAGGAGACCTTCGCCTTCCTCGATGCCCATCTCGAGGATGAGCGCATGACCGGCTTCCTGGAAACCTCGAGCGGCGAGGGCGAGCGGCGCTCCAACCCGCATATGCACCTGCTCGAGGCCTTCCTCGCCTGGCATCAGGCGACCGGCGAGCGCGCCTATCTGCGCCGCGCGGCGCGCATCATCGACCTCTTCCGCAGCCATTTCTTCGACCCGGAAAGCTGGACGCTGGGCGAATATTTCGACCGGGAATGGAAGCCGTCCACCGGCGAGAAAGGCCAGGGGACCGAACCTGGCCATCATTTCGAATGGGCCTCGCTGCTGGTCGATTTCGCCGCCCGCAGCGGCCAGACCGAGTTGAGCGGCTTTGCCCGAAAACTCTATGCCTCGGCGATCGCCAACGGCCTCAACCGCGCCACCGGCCTGTCCTACGGCGCCGTCTCCAGGCAGGGCCTGCCGCTTGACCTTGTGTCGCGCAGCTGGCCGCAGGCCGAGGCGGTCAAGGCGGCGATCGCGCTGGATGGCTCAGGCGGGCCGGACCTGAAGCCCGAGATCGAAGCCCGCGTCGGTCGTCTGTTCCGCTGGCACATCGACCCGGCGCCGCTCGGCCTCTGGATCGACCGCATCGACGAGCGCGGCCGTTCGCTGGCATCAGACGTGCCGGCCAGTATTTTTTATCATCTGGTTTGCGCGCTGACGCAGTATCTGGATGGGACGGCGGAGAAGGGTAGCTGAGAGGTTGAAGCTGCCGACATCCCTCGCAAGGGGGAGATCGGCTCTCATGTCGGCTTTCGCCAATCGCCAACCTCAATATGGGCTCGCCACATCCCCAGTCTCGACATAAATCGCCTTCAGCTGCGAGTAATGCGCAAGCGCCGCCAGCGAATTCTCCCGCCCGATACCTGACTGCTTGAAGCCGCCGAAGGGGATTTCCACCGGTGTCAGATTGTAGGCGTTGATCCAGCAGGTGCCGGCCTGTAATTCGGCGATGACGCGATGGGCGCGCTGCAGGTCGCGCGTGAAGACGCCGGCGGCAAGCCCGAACTCGGTGTCGTTGGCGCGGTCGATCACCTCGTCCTCGCTGTCGAACTTCAACACGCTCATGACAGGCCCGAAGATTTCTTCACGGGCGATGCGCATCGTATCGGTAACGCCGGTGAACACTGTCGGCTCGACGAAGAAGCCGCCCTGGAAACCCTGCAGCGACGGTACATTGCCGCCGCAGGCAAGCGTTGCGCCATCCTGCTTGCCGATCTCGATATAGCCGACGACCTTTTCGTGTTGCGCTTTGTTGACCAGCGGTCCCATCTGCGTCTCGGGGTCGAGCGGGTCGCCGATGCGGATCTTCTTGGTCCGCTCGACCAGCCTTTCGACGAAGCGGTCGTGGATGCCCTTCTGCACGAAGACGCGCGTGCCGTTAGAGCAGATCTGACCGGTCGAGTAGAAATTGCCGAGCATGGCGCCGCCGATGGCACTTTCGAGATCGGCGTCGTCGAAGACGATCAATGGCGACTTGCCGCCGAGCTCCATCGTGGCATGCTTCATCTTCGAGCCGGCGAGCGACAGCACCTTGCGGCCGGTCGGCACGGAGCCGGTCACCGAGACCTTGGCGACGACATCATGGCCAACGAGGCCGGCGCCGACATCGCCATAGCCCTGCACGACGTTGAACAACCCGTCGGGCAGGCCGGCCTCGGTGTAGATCTCGGCCAGTGCCAGCGCCGACAGCGGTGTGTTCTCCGACGGCTTGAACACCATGGCGTTACCCATGGCGAGCGCCGGCGCAGACTTCCAGCCGGCGATCTGGATCGGGTAGTTCCAGGCGCCGATGCCGACGCAGACGCCGAGCGCCTCGCGCCTGGTGTAGGCGAAGGGTCCACCGAGATCGATGGCCTCGCCATTGAAGGCGGCGACCGCGCCGCCGAAATATTCCAGGCAGTCGGCCGCCGACGGCGCGTCCGCCACCAACGTCTCCTGGATCGCCTTGCCGGTATCTAAAGTCTCGATGCGGGCGAGATCGGCATTGCGTGCGCGCAGAATGTCGGCGGCGCGGCGCAGGATGCGTCCGCGCTCGACAGGCTTCAAACGTGCCCAGGCGGGCTGTGCCGCCCGCGCGGCCTCGATCGCCAGCTCCAGCACGTTGGGCGTCGCCGAATGCAATGTCGCGATCGTCTCGCCGGTGGCCGGATAGATGACCGGCAACGGCGCACCGCGCTCGTCGTCCAGGTAGCGGCCGTTGACATAGTGCGATGCCGTTGGCTGGGCGCGCATGGCTGTTCTCCAATTTACATGCGGATCGTTCAGTCCGCCCGACAATGCTCTATCTGTCCGACACCTGCCAGCGCGGATTGATCCAGGGTTCCTGGTTGGACGGCGCCAGCGGCGTGCGGCCGAGGATGTGGTCGGCGGCCTTCTCGCCGGTCATGATCGACGGCGCATTGAGGTTGCCGTTGGTGACGCGCGGGAAGATCGAGGAATCGGCGACACGCAATCCCTCGACGCCGATGACGCGGCATTCCGGATCGACGACGCTCATTTGATCGTCGGCGCGGCCCATC
The DNA here is from genome assembly GCF_057784325.1 of Mesorhizobium sp. CNPSo 4689. NCBI lineage: Bacteria > Pseudomonadati > Pseudomonadota > Alphaproteobacteria > Hyphomicrobiales > Phyllobacteriaceae > Mesorhizobium > Mesorhizobium sp. CNPSo 4689. The sequence continues at coordinate 104,936 of NZ_JBWLUZ010000005.1, read as the reverse complement.
TTGCAGGTGCCGCAAGGATGGTAGGCGCTCTCGGCGTGATCCCGGATGAAAGCGTCGAGATCCTCGTCCGATTGGACATGGCTGCCAGGCGAAATCTCCTTGCCGCGAAAGCCGTCAAAAGCCTTCTGGCCGAAGATCTCGCGCGTCAGCCTTATGCAGTGGCGGAACTCGGTCCAGTCGTCCGGATGCGACATGTAGTTGAAGCGGATCACCGGCTTCGATTTTGGGTCCGGCGAGCGCAGCGTCACCGAGCCGCGCGACTTCGAGCGCATCGGTCCGACATGCGCCTGGAAGCCGTGCGACTTCGCCGCCGCCTTGCCGTCATAGCGCACCGCCGCCGGGATGAAATGATACTGGATATCAGGATAGTCGACACCGGCCTGCGAGCGCACGAAGGCGGCCGCTTCGAAATGATTGGACGCGCCGAGGCCGGTTTTGAAGAACAGCCACTGCGCGCCGATCAGCGCCTTCGAGAACGGATTGAGCACTGAGTTCAGCGTGATCGGCTTGGTCGATTCCTGCTGGATGTAGAGCTCCATATGATCCTGCAGGTTGCGGCCAACGCCAGACCTGTCGGCCACGACCTGTATACCGTTTTCCTGAAGATGCGCGCCCGGGCCGATGCCGGACAGCATCAGGATCTTGGGCGAATTGATCGAGGAAGCGGCGACGATCACTTCACGTCGCGCCTTAACGACCTGAATCTGTTTGTGAGCTTCGATCTCGACGCCAATGGCGCGCTGATTCTCGATGATCACCCGCCGGGCGAAACCCTTGAGCAGGCTAACATTTCTTCGCCTGAGCGCCGGCTTCAGATAGGCGCTTGCCGCCGACCAGCGGCGGCCGCCGCTTATCGTCTGCTCCATCGGCCCGAAGCCTTCCTGCTTGGCGCCGTTGTAGTCGACGGTCAGCTCGAAGCCGGCCTGGCGGCCTGCTTCGACGAAGGCGCCGTAGAGCGGATTGCGTCGCGGCCCGCGCTGCACATGCAGCGGGCCGCTTTTGCCTCGCCAGCCGTCCTCGCCGCCATCCGAGTCCTCCATCCGCTTGAAGTAGGGAAGCACGTCGGCGAAGCCCCAGCCGGTCGCGCCCTCTTCGGCCCAATGGTCGAAGTCGCGCGCATGGCCGCGCACATAGACCATGCCGTTGATCGAGGACGAGCCGCCGATGACCTTGCCGCGCGGCGTCGCCAGCACGCGGCCGCCGAGATGCGGTTCCGGTTCGCTGGCAAAACCCCAGTCGTAGAGGCTCATGTTGAGCGGGATCGACAGTGCCGACGGCATCTGGATCAGCGGCCCGAGATCGGTGCCGCCAAACTCGACGACGATCACCGAATGCTTGCCGTCTTCCGACAGCCGGTAGGCCATGGCCGAGCCGGCCGAGCCGGAGCCGATGATGACGAAATCTGCTTCAAGCATGGTTCATATGCGCCATGAAATCGGCGAGCGAGACATTGCCGCCGGTAGCCACAACAAGGACGGTTTTGCCCGCCACATCCACCTTGCCGCCGAGCAGTGCCGCGAGCGACGCAGCGCCCGACGGTTCGAGCACGAGCTTCATCCGCTCGAAGGCGATCCGCATTGCGTTGCGCACCGACGCGTCGTCGACGGTGATGCCGCGAACGCCAGCCGTCTTGACCGCCGCGAACGGCGCGTCACCCGGCCGCCGCGACATCAGCCCGTCGCAGATCGACTTCGGTCCGATCGGCATCGTCTCGATGGCGCCATGCGCCAGCGACGAGCCCATGCCGTTGAATCCCTCCGGCTCGACGCCGATGATTTCGGTGGCCGGCGACAGATAGTGGAAGGCGAGCGACACACCGCCGATCAGTCCACCGCCGCCGACCGAGCAGAACAGGAGGTCGGCCTTGGTGTCCTTGGCGTCGAGTTGTTCCAGCGCTTCCAGCCCGGCGCCGGCCTGGCCGGCGACGATTTCCGGATCGTCGAAAGGATGCAGCAGCGTGAGGTTTTCGGTCTCGGCGATCTCGCGCGCCTTGGCCGCCGCGACCTCTTCACGGGCCCGCTCGCCATGGTCGGTCAGCACGACGCGCGCGCCGTACCCCGCGGTCGCGTCGCGCTTGGCGGCCGGCGCGTCGATCGGCATGACGATGGCGATGGGGATGCCGAGCGCCTGGCCGGCAGCCGCCAGCCCTTGCGCGAAGTTGCCCGAGGAATAGGCGACGACGCCCTTTTTGGCCTCGTCAGGCGAAAGCCGTTTCAGCCGCCAATAGGCGCCGCGCACCTTGAAGGAACCGGCCCATTGCAGCGATTCCGGCTTGATGAAGACGCGGGCGGCACCCGTCTCGCGGGCAAGTGCGGCCGATTCCAGCAGCGGCGTGATCTGCGTCGCCTTCGAAGTAACAGCATAGGCCTGCTTGAGGTGATCGAGGGAGGGGACGAGAATTGTCATCATTCGCCTCGCGGATACCTTTTGCTCTCTTCGAGATTGTCGAGGTTCATGTGGTTGCGCATGTAGCGCTCCGAGGCCTTTTGCAGCGGCTGGAAATCCCAGGGGTAATAGGCGCCGTTGCGCAGCGCCGGATAGACGACCCAGCGGCGCGCCTGGCTTTCGCGCACGGCGGCGTCGAAACCGGCCATGTCCCAGCGCGCCCGGATCTTGTCCATGAACGCCGCCACCAAGGCCGCATTGGCCGGGTCGGCGGCAAGGTTGTCCCGCTCGAGCGGGTCGGCCTCGAGATCGAACAATTGCGGCGGGTCGAGCTCGCAATGGACGAACTTGTATTGGCCGTCGCGGATCGCCACCAGCGGCGCGTAGGAGCCTTCGGCGGCATACTCGATCAGCGCAGGCGCGGCGCGCTGTCCGCCCTTGGTAAGCGGCAGCAGAGACTGGCCATCGGTCCACGGCGCGATGGCGCCGATGTCGATGCCGGCGAGGTCGCAAAGCGTCGGCGTCACGTCGAGATTGGAGACCGGCGCTTCGACCAGACCGGCCGGCACACCCTTGCCGGCTATCATCAGCGGCACCCGCACTGAGCCTTCGAAGAAGTTCATCTTGAACCACAGGCCGCGCTCGCCGAGCATGTCGCCATGGTCCGAGCAGAACAGGATGACGGTGTCGTCGAGCATGCGCGTGCGCTTGAGGACGTCCAGAAGCTCGCCGAGCTTGTCGTCGACATAGGAGATGTTGGCGAAATAGCCGCGCCGCGAACGGCGCACCTGCTCGCGGGTAATGTCGAAGGAGGGGTAGTCAGAGGCATGATAGAGCCGCTGCGAATGCGCGTCCTGCTCGTCATGCGCGATGAACCCGGTTTCAGGGTCGAGCGCCTGGCAATGTTCGTAGAGATCCCAGTACTGCTTGCGCGCAACGTAAGGGTCGTGCGGGTGCGACAGCGAAACGGTGAGGCACCAGGGTCGATGGGTGGCATCATCCTGCTCGCGCGAGAGCTGGTAGAGCTTCTGCGTGGCCAGGAACACGACCTCGTCGTCATACTCCATCTGGTTGGTGGTCTCGGCGACGCCGGCGCCGGTCACTGAACCCATATTGTGATACCACCAGTCGATGCGCTCGCCGGGCTTGCGGTAATCCGGCGTCCAGCCGAAATCCGCTGGATAGATGTCGGTGGTCAGCCGCTCCTCGAAACCGTGCAACTGATCCGGTCCGACGAAATGCATCTTGCCGGATAGGCAGGTGTAGTAGCCGGCGGCACGCAGATGATGCGCGAAGGTCGGGATGGAAGACGCGAATTCGGCGGCATTGTCATAGACCCCGGTACGCGACGGCAATTGCCCGCTCATGAACGAGGCACGGCCCGGCGCGCAGAGCGGCGAGGCCGTATAGTTGTTGGCAAAGCGCGCCGAGCGGGCGGCAAGCGCCTTCAGATGCGGCACATGCAGGAAGTCGGCCGGTCCGTCCGGGAACAAGGTCCCGTTGAGTTGATCGACCATGACGATGAGGAAATTGGGTCGATTCACTGCGCGCTCCGGCCGTTGAGTTTGGTTTCGAGATAGTCCTCGACCAGTGCGATCGCCGTCGCGGCATCGGGCACGCCGTCCTTCAACGCGCGCCTGATGTATAGCCCGTCGATCAGCGCCGCTGTCGCCTCGGCGACGCGGTCGGCTTCGGTGCGCGGCAGGATGCTGGTCAGCCCGCTCAACAGGTTGGAATGCAGCCGCCGCGCATAGACCTTGAGCAGCCGGCGAAGTGCGGCCGATTTCTGAGCCTCGACATAGAAGGCGAGCCAGGCGGCGATCGTTTCCGGCTGGAACTGGAGATCGGAGAAATTGACCGCGACCACCGCCGAAACACGCTCGCGTGAGGTTTTGGCCGAACCCAGGGCGCGCAAAGTGTCGGCGGTCAGTTCGGCCAGTATGTGCCGCATCGTCGCCAGCAAAAGCTCGTCCTTGGCGCCGAAATAGTGATGGGCAAGTGCCGACGACACGCCGGCGCGGCCGGCGATCTCCGACATGGTCACGTCAAGAGAGCCGCGCTCGCCGATCGCCGAGATCGTCGCGTCGATGAGCGCCTTGCGGCGCAATGGCTCCATTCCGACTTTCGGCATTCTTGTTCCCGGCTCTTTCGCCATGATTATTTTTTATTGACCCGTCAATCAACAAAAAATTGACAGAGCGTGTGCGCTGCACCAAGCGATTGTTCGGTTCCGGCCCTTCACGGATCGACAGAAATGGTTCATGCTTGAACAATGCTTGAACAGCGCGCCGTTGCCTTACGTGCTAAACTGGCGCCGAGGATGGAGACCGCCATATGACCGCATGCATCGTCGGCTGGGCGCATTCGCGCTTCGGCAAGCTCGAAGGCGAGACGCTGGAGGGCCTGATCGTCAAAGTGGCAACGGACGCGCTCGACCACGCCGGCATCGGCCCGGACGATGTCGACGAGATCGTGCTCGGCCATTTCAACGCCGGGTTTTCCGCCCAGGATTTCACCGCAAGCCTGGTGCTGCAGGCCGACGACCGGCTGCGCTTCAAGCCGGCGACCCGGGTCGAGAACGCCTGCGCCACCGGCTCGGCGGCGGTCCGGCAAGGCATTCGCGCCATCGACGCCAATGCCGCCCGCGTGGTGCTGGTGGTCGGCGCCGAGCAGATGACGACGACGCCCGGTCCCGAGATCGGCAAGAACCTGCTCAAGGCATCCTACCTGCCGGAGGACGGCGAGACGCCGGCCGGCTTCGCCGGCGTGTTCGGCAAGATCGCGCAGGCCTATTTCCAGCGCTATGGCGACCAGTCGGACGCACTCGCGATGATTGCCGCCAAGAACCACAAGAACGGCGTCGACAACCCCTATGCGCAGATGCGCAAGGATTTCGGCTACGAATTCTGCCGTCAGGAAAGCGAGAAGAACCCCTTCGTCGCCGGCCCGCTGAAGCGCACCGACTGTTCGCTGGTTTCCGATGGTGCGGCCGCTCTGGTCTTGGCCGACACTTCGACAGCGCTCAAGATGCGCCGCGCGGTCGCCTTCCGCGCCAGCGAGCATGTGCAGGATTTCCTGCCAATGTCGAAGCGCGACATCCTCGCGTTCGAAGGTTGCGAGCAGGCCTGGAACCAGGCGCTGAAAAAGGCCGGCGTGACGCTGGACGACCTCTCCTTCGTCGAGACGCATGACTGCTTCACCATCGCCGAGCTGATAGAATATGAGGCGATGGGCCTGGCCAAGCCGGGCGAGGGCGCGAAACTGGCCCTGGACGGCACCACGGCAAAGGACGGCCGGCTGCCGGTCAACCCCTCCGGTGGGCTTAAGGCTAAGGGCCACCCGATCGGTGCTACCGGCGTGTCGATGCATGTGTTGACCGCCATGCAGCTTGTCGGCGAGGCCGGCGGCATCCAGGTGCCGGGCGCCAAGCTCGGCGGCATTTTCAACATGGGCGGTGCCGCGGTCGCCAACTACGTTTCCATTCTCGACCGGATCAGGTAGAAGCGGCCCGCATTTCGCGGGTGATTTCATGACAAATCCGGTTCTGGTCGAGGTTTTGCGCGGCGCGGTGGTCGAGAGCGGCCATCGCGGTGCGGTCGCCGTGTTCAATGCCGACGGCAAGCCCGTCTGGGAGCTCGGCGACACGGCGCGCCCGGTGTTTCCGCGCTCGGCGGTCAAGGCGATCCAGGCGCTGCCGCTGGTCGAAAGCGGTGCTGCAGACGCCTATGGGTTCGGCGACCGGGAACTGGCGCTCGCCTGCGCCTCGCATTCCGGCGAACCGGCACATGCCGAACTGGCCGACGCGATGCTGGCCAAGGCCGGCCTTGACCGGACCGCACTCGAATGCGGCGCGCACTGGCCGATGGATCATGACGCGACGGTGGCGCTGGCGCGCACCAGCGGCGTACCGAACCCGCTGCACAACAACTGCTCCGGCAAGCATGCCGGCTTCCTCTGCACCTGCGTGCACACCGGCATTGCGCATCGCGGCTACGTCAAGGCGGGCCATGCCTTCCAGGAGTTGGTCCGCGACGCCATGCAGGCGGTGACGGGCGCCGCCCATGATGTCGATCATTGCGGCACAGACGGCTGCTCGATCCCGACCTATGCCGTGCCGCTGAAAAACTTTGCGCTGGGCTTTGCCCGCATGGCGACGGGTGCGGGCCTCGAACCTGTGCGCGCCAAGGCGGCGAAGCGGCTGTTTTCCGCCTGCATGGCCGAGCCTTTTCTCGTCGCCGGCACCGGCAGGGCCGACGTCGCGTTGATGCAGGCCGCGCCCGGCCGCATTTTCGTCAAGACCGGCGCCGAAGGCGTCTACTGTGCGGCAGTTCCCGAACTGGGCCTGGGCATTGCGCTCAAATGCGACGACGGCGCCGGACGTGCCGCCGAAGCCATGACCGCTGCCGTGCTGGCGAAGCTGCTGCGCGCCGATGAGGCGCTGGCGGCAAAGCTGATCGAACAAGCCAATCCGGCCATCGAGAGCCGCATCGGCGTCAAGGTGGGTTCGCTTCGGCCAACGGCGGCGCTCAGCTAACGTGGTTTCGTTCAACCGTCAGATGCGCATAGCCGGCATTGCCCAGTGAGGCGAGGTCACCCGTCGCCGGTTCCGCCCAGCGCTGGCCGATGATGGCGCCGTTTTTCGCGCCGTCGATGACGTTGTCCGAGATAACTGCCGTTCCGGCGCCTTCGACGACTGACACGACGATGCCGGTTCCGGCCTTGCGGATGATGTTTCCGGTCGCCACGACATTGCGCAGATACGACCCCCAGCCGATCTGCATACCGTAGAGCGGTGCGTTCTCGACGACATTGCCAGAGACGGTGGTGTCGGCCTCGACGCTGATGCCGACGCCGAAGCCGGGGGCATCGGCGGGGTAGGGGCCCGTCGTCGAGAGGTTACGCACGATGTTGTTCGAGCACACTCCCAGACGGCCGCCTTCGTTGAAATTGACGATCGAGATGCCGTTGGCCGCGCCATCGATGATGTTGTTGCCGATGATCGCGCCTTCAAAAGAGAATTCGGAATAGAGCGCGGTTTCCCCGGACCGCGAGCAGGTGTTGCCGGTGACCTGCAGGTTGCTCGAACTGTTGGCGCGGATCGCCGAGAAGGCGCAGTCCGAAACGCTGTTGCCCGAAATGGCGACATTGCCGGCGCGGAAGGTGTTGATGCCATTGCCGTTCTGGCCGGTGCCGCCGCTGCGCGCCTGGATGCGCTGGACGCGGTTGCCGCTGACGATGGTGCCGTCCTCCGCCTGCTGCCAGCGATGCACGAGGATGCCGCCATTGCCGCAGTCGGACACGGTGTTGCCCGATATCTCCAGGCCGCCGGCCTCGACCGAATAGATGCCGGCGTCCGCCGCGCCCGATATGTCCGAACGCTCGATGCGGCCGGTCACATGCTCCAGCGCCAGACCGTTCTTGCGGCTGCCGGTGACCTGGCAATTGTCGATCATCAGGTGGGCGACGCGGCGCAGGTCGAGCAGCCCTTGTGCATAGTCGGCCATCCAGCGGTTAGCGCCGTCGAACACCAGCCCGCTGAGATCGATATGCTCAGCCTGCTCGGCCATCATCAGATGGCCGTTGCCGCCATAGACGATCCGCGTTGCGCCCGGCACGCCGGAGAGCCTGACACGGGCTGGAAGCGTCAGATTGGACACGACATAGGTTCCCGGCGGCAGGAACACCGGCATGTCGCGCTCGGTGGCGTCGCGCAGCAGTTTGGCAAAAGCCTTGCTCTGATCGTCGAGCGCACCGGGCTGTACGCCAAGCTCGGTGGCGTCGATCGAGCCGCGCATCGAGGCATTCTCGATGCCAGGCAGGACTTTCGCCGAGACCCTGCTCAGCGCAAGGCCGATGACCGCAAAACCGGCGGTTCCCGTGAGAAGCGTTCGTCTGTTCAACATCGGCACAGATTCCTGGCGTTTGTCGCTCAAGTCGCAGGAAACGTGCCAGGCCGGACCGACCTGGCCGGAACGCAGGCAATGGCTTGTGAAGTCACTGCTACACGCCTAAGTTTGGTTTATGAGCAGGGCCTTCACCCGCGAGGAAGACAGCGAAAACGCCATTGCCGGCATCGGCGAGCGGCCGGTCAGCCAGCACCGCAACCTGGTGACGGAGCGCGGTCTCGCGCTGATAGACTCTGAATTGGCCGAATTGCGCGATGAACTGGCCAAGGCCGAGAAAAGGGCCGACCGCGAGCGCATTGCGCTGGTGTCGCGCGATCTGCGCTACTGGACTGCCCGGCGCGAAAGCGCCGAGCTATCCGTGCCGGAGCCGGGCAGCGACCTGGTTCGTTTCGGCATGGGCGTCACACTGGAAGGCGATGACGGCAGGAAGGTGCACTGGAAGATCGTCGGCGAAGATGAGGCCGACCCGGCCAAGGGTTCGATTTCCCATGTCTCGCCGATGGCCGTAGCGCTGTTCGGCAAGAAGGTCGGCGACGTGGCAAGCGTCAACGGCAAGGAGTGGGAGATCGTCAAGCTCTCGGACAGCTAGTCTTCAAGCTTGACGACATGATCGTGGAAGAACGCTGTCGCGCCCGCTTCATCGATTTCGCTGGCTGCGACCATCATAAGCAACTGGATGATATCCGCCTGCTCAGCTTCTAAGCTCAATCCGTTGAAGTAGAGAAACAAGTCGGCTGCCGCAAAAGCCGTGCGTTTGTTGCCGTCAACGAACGGATGGTTCTTGGCGATGCCGAAAAGATAGGCGGCCGCCAATTCGCAAAGATCGGGCTCGCCGTAGGCCTCTTTCTGCTGCCGTCTGGCGAGCGCTGATTCCAGCATGCCTTCGTCGCCGATACCCGGCGCTCCGCCGTGAAGGCGTAACTGTTCTGCATGCATCGCTTCAACGAATTCCCGCGAATGATGCTCGATCATTTCGCCAGCGCGCGGTAGGCAACCTCGTATTTCTTCATCCGCTCACGCGCGATCTTCATCTTGCGCTCGAATTCCTCGGCAGAGTCCTCAAGGCGGCGCAGCCGGAGCTCCTCGCCCTCCCGAACGACAGCTACCTTATCGCCCGTCTTCAGATTCAGCTGCTCAAGAAGCTCTTTGGGCAGGATCAAGCCGTCGGAATTGCCGATCTTACGAATGGTGGTGTTCATGTTGAAATGTCCTGTTTCAACATCGATTATAACGCAACATGCCGGATGTTGCAACCGGAATTATAACAAGCTACCCCGCCAGCAGTCTGTCCAGCAAACGATCCGCCGCTTCCGGGATGACGGTACCCGGCGGGAAGATTTCCGCCGCACCTGCTTTGAGCACGGCGTCGTAGTCCTGCGGCGGGATGACGCCGCCGGCGACGATCAGCATGTCGCCGCGGCCGAGCTTCTTCAGCGCGCCCTTGAGTTCGGGAATGAGCGTCAGATGTCCCGCCGCCAGCGACGAAGCGCCGACGATATGGACATCCTGCGCGACCGCCAGTTTCGCGATCTCTTCCGGCGTCTGGAACATCGGACCGACCGTGACGTCGAAGCCGAGATCGGCGAAGGCGGTGGCGATGACCTTCTGGCCACGGTCATGACCGTCCTGGCCCATCTTGGCGACCAGAATACGCGGCTTGGCGCCAGCCTTTTTCTCGAAAGCCGCGATCTTGTCCTGCAACCGGTCGACCGCCGGATTGTCGCCAAGCGCATTGCGATAGACGCCGGAGATCGTCTGCACCGAGGCGACATGGCGGCCGAACACCTTTTCCAGCGCCAGTGAAATCTCGCCGACCGTGGCACTTGCGCGCGCAGCGCGGATGGCGAATTCGAGCAGGTTCTCGCCGCTCTCCGCGGCGCGGGTGAGTGCCGCGAGCGCGCTCTCGACCGCGCTGACATCGCGCGTGCCTTTCAGCCGCTGCAGCTTCGACAACTGCCGAGCCCGGACCTCGGCATTGTCGATCTTCAGCACGTCGACCTCGATGTCTTTCTCCGGGCGATGTGCGTTGACGCCGACCAGGGTCTGCTCGCCGGAGTCTATGCGGGCCTGGGTGCGGGCGGCGGCCTCCTCGATGCGCAGTTTTGGGATGCCTTTTTCGATCGCGGCGGCCATGCCGCCAAGGCTTTCGACCTCCTCGATATGGGCAAGCGCGCGCGCCGCCAGATCATGCGTCAGCCGTTCGACAAAGGCCGAGCCACCCCACGGATCGACGATGCGCGTGGTGCCCGATTCCTTCTGCAGGATGAGCTGCGTGTTGCGGGCGATGCGCGCCGAATGGTCGGTCGGCAGCGCCATCGCCTCGTCGAAGGAGTTGGTGTGCAGCGACTGGGTATGGCCCTGCGTGGCCGCCATCGCCTCGATCATGGTGCGGGTGATGTTGTTGTAGGGATCCTGCGCCGTTAGCGACCAGCCGGATGTCTGGCAATGGGTGCGCAGCGACAGCGAGCGCTCGTCCTTCGGCGAAAAATTCTTCTTCATCAGGCTCGACCACAAAAGGCGCGCGGCCCTGAGCTTGGCGACCTCCATGAAGAAGTCCATGCCGACGGCCCAGAAGAAGGAAAGCCGTGGCGCGAAGCGGTCGATGTCGAGGCCGGCGGCGACGCCGGCACGGGCATACTCGATGCCGTCGGCAATCGTGTAGGCGAGCTCGAGGTCGGCGGTCGCTCCCGCCTCCTGCATGTGGTAGCCGGAGATCGAGATCGAATTGAACTTCGGCATATGCTGAGACGTGTAGGAAAAAATGTCCGACACGATCCGCATCGAAGGCTTTGGCGGATAGATGTAGGTGTTGCGCACCATGAACTCTTTCAGAATATCGTTCTGAATGGTTCCCGCGAGATCCTTCGGCGCAACGCCATGTTCTTCCGCCGCCACGATGTAAAGAGCCATGATAGGCAGCACCGCGCCGTTCATGGTCATCGACACCGTCATCTCATTAAGCGGAATACCGTCGAAAAGCTGGCGCATGTCGAGGATGGAATCGATGGCGACGCCCGCCATGCCGACATCGCCGGCGACGCGCGGATGGTCGCTGTCATAGCCGCGATGGGTGGCGAGGTCGAAAGCGACCGAAAGGCCTTTCTGGCCGGCGGCAAGATTGCGCCGATAGAAGGCGTTCGATTCCTCGGCCGTCGAGAAACCGGCATATTGCCGGATCGTCCACGGCTGCTGGACATACATGGTTGGGTAGGGGCCGCGCACGAAGGGTGGCAGGCCGGGATAGGTGTCGAGATGCGGCAATCCTTTGAGATCGCCCTGGCTGTAGAGATGCTTGACCGCAATGCCTTCCGGCGTCAGCCGCTGGCCCTTGACCTCGGCCGGCATGCGCCGTGGCGCCGACCAGCCGATCTGGCTGAAATCCGGGATCATGATCCGGCTCCGATCGACTGATCGATGCGGACCGGAAACAGCGGCTCACACACTGCCACGCCCTCGGTCAGGGCTGGCCGCCGCTCAGCCGGCAGCGTCTCGACCGGACGCTCGGTGCCGGACCGGAAAAGCGTCGTGCCGACGATTGCGCGTTCTCCCGATCGATATGCGGCATTGCGCTTCGCGGACGCGGTCTGGACGCGGTTCTGGATGTATCCCTGCTGCAGGCTGACCAGCACGCCACCCTCCGCCTCGATCCGCTGGAATTCCTCCCAGGCGGCCGCGCACAGATCGGCGGTCAGCGCTTCGACGGCGCCCGAACCGCTCGCCGGATCGGCGACATGGTCGACATGGCTTTCATTGGCCATGATCAGCTGCGTGTTGCGGGCGACGCGACGGGCAAAGCCGGCCGGCAGTCCATGCGCGATCGTATGCGGCAGGACGGAGATTGAATCGGCGCCCCCAGCGGCCGCGGCAAAACCGGCGATCGCGGTGCGCAATATGTTCGTCTCCGGATCGGCCGCGGTCATCATGCGATAGGACGTCTCGGCATGGATGCTGGCCGTCGAGGCCGGGATCGAGCAGGCTTCCTGGATTCGGGCCCACAGCCGGCGCAAGGCGCGGACCTTGGCCATCGACAGGAACTGGTCCTGGTCGACGCTGAGCGCGAAGCCGATATGGGGTGCGGCATAGACCAGCGGCTGGCGCGCCTGCTCGAACATCCTGAGATAGGAGACCGCCGAAGCCAGCATCGTGCCGAGTTCCTGCGCCTCGGTCGCGCCGGCATTGTGGAAGACGCGCCCGTCCGCCTCGAGCAGCACGCCCGGCACGCCCATCGAGAAGAAATGCGCCAGCGATTGCGGCATCGAGGCCTGCAGCGCCTCGATCGACATGCGCAGCCGGCCGGTGCCGGCAAAGATCGCCGCCGGATCGATACCGAAGGACAGATTGAGCTTTGCCGGGTCGGAGCGCCGCTTGCCGAGGAACGCCACCAGCCAGTCGGCCACCGCACGGCTCCAGGGATGGGCATCGATGCGGATCTGGACGCGGTTGAGCGGCACGCCGTCCAAAACCGTTTCCAGCGCTTCGGCCGTCCTCGGCAGGCCGTAGCCAAAAGCGTTCGGCGCGCCTTCGAAAACCAGCGACAGCCCGGTCGCGCCTTGCGCGACATCGTCCAGCGCCTGCGCCTTGGCGCGGCCGATATCCGGATCGTCGATGCGCTGGCTGACAATCCATGGCGCTCTCGGATTTGCCCGCACCAGCGGCTCAGCCGTGACCGAACGCTCGTAAAGCGGCTCGATGCGGATGCCGTCATCGCTATGCGACACCAGCTTGTCCTCGAAGGATCCGCCGGCAAGCGCCTTTTCCGCCAAGGCCAGCCAGCGCTGGCGCTCAACGTTCGGAAGGTCGACATCCATGGTCAAGGCGCCGGCGCCCATTGCATTCCCCGTTTTCTCGGCCGCATCAGCCGGGAGTCCAGTCTAAGGTCCCCGGTTGGATATCACAATGCGGCATCCGTTCCGCCAGTTCCCGGGGATAGCTAACCGATTGCCAAACATGCGCAAAATCCGCAAGTTTCGAAAGGCCAATTTCAATGGCGGCCATTGCCGCTGCACGATAGCGTTACTATAGCTCGGATGAGCCTGACATTTTCGACGGATCAGTTTGCGGAGACCGGACATATGGCTGACGACAAGAGCATTTTCATCGGCGCCAGCCGCAAGCCCGACGACAGCTATCAGCGCGCCGAGCAGCTTCTGCTGCAATACGGCAATCGCCATGGCCTGATCACCGGCGCAACCGGCACCGGCAAGACGGTTAGCCTGCAGATCCTGGCCGAGGGCTTTTCCAACGCCGGCGTGCCGGTGTTCTGCGCCGATATCAAGGGCGACCTGTCGGGCATCGCCATGATGGGCACGGCGCAGGATTTCCTGGTCAAGCGGGCCGAGCAGGTCAAGCTCGATCCCTATGATTTCCAGGAATTCCCGGTCATCTTCTGGGACCTGTTCGGCGAGCAGGGCCACCCGATCCGCGCCACCGTCTCGGAAATGGGGCCGCTGCTCTTGTCGCGGCTGATGAACCTTTCCGAGGCGCAGGAGGGCATCATGAACATCGCCTTCCGCATCGCCGATGAGGACGGCCTGCTGCTGCTCGACCTGAAGGACCTGCAGGCGCTGCTTGCCAACATCGCCGAGCGCGCCGACGAGATCGGCTCCCGCTACGGCAATGTGACCAAGCCGTCGGTCGGCGCCATCCAGCGCACGCTGCTGGTGCTGGAGCAGCAGGGGGCGGCGAACTTCTTCGGCGAGCCGGCGCTGCACATCGCCGACATCATGCGCACCACGCGCGACGGGCGCGGCGCCATCAGCGTGTTGGCCGCCGACAAGCTGATGATGAACCCCAGGCTCTACGCCACCTTCCTGCTCTGGCTGATGTCGGAACTGTTCGAGGAACTGCCCGAAGTCGGCGATCCCGAAAGGCCGAAGCTGGTGTTCTTCTTCGACGAGGCGCATCTCCTGTTCGAGGACGCGCCGAAGGTGCTGGTCGACCGGGTCGAGCAGGTGGTCCGCCTGATCCGCTCCAAGGGTGTCGGCGTCTATTTCGTCACCCAGAACCCGCTCGATATCCCCGAAACCGTGCTCGCCCAGCTCGGCAACCGCGTCCAACATGCGCTGCGCGCCTATACGCCGCGCGAGCAGAAGGCGGTCAGGACCGCCGCCGATACATTCCGCCCCAATCCCGATTTCGACTGCGCCACGGCGATCACACAGCTCGGCACCGGCGAGGCGCTGGTCTCGACGCTGGAAACCAAGGGCGTGCCGTCCATGGTGCAGCGGACGCTGATCCGCCCGCCGTCGTCCAGGCTGGGTCCGATCACGCCCGACGAGCGCCGCCAACTGATCGGCGAGAGCCCGGTCTCCGGCCAGTACGACCGGACCGTCGATCGCGAATCGGCCTTCGAGATGCTGCAGAAGAAGGCCAAGGAGGCGCAGGAGGCGGAAGAGCAGGCGCAGCAGGCCGACAGCGGCCGCTCGCGCTGGACCATTCCCGGCTTCGGCAATGACGACCCCGCGCCGCAGCCAGGCGGCCGCCGCGCACCGGCGCCACGGCCGTCCAACCGCCAGACCGTGGCCGAAGCCGCGATCAAATCGGTGGTGCGCTCAGTGGGTTCGTCGGTCGGACGGGCGATCGTGCGCGGGATTTTGGGAAGCCTCGCCAGGGGGCGCTGAACTGCATCGACCTAAAGCCCGCATATCGATCGGGATCGGCATTGAATTGAACTACTTGGGCACGGTGTAGAACTCGTGGGTGTTCATCTGAGCATTGATCCCAGGCATGCCGTCGGACTGGAAGGAGCCACCAGCGACATGGAACTCGTTGCCAATGAAACCGGCTACGAAGCCGTGGCGGGCAATCTGCATATGCGGTAGGGTCTGCCACGTGTCGGTTGCGGGATCGTAGGCCTCGAAGGCCCAGAATGTGCGCTTGCCTGCCGGGTCCTGGTACTCGCCACCCGTCACATAGATCTTTCCACCATAGGCACTGCCCGACACCCCGCCCCGCGGCGTGGGGGAACGGCCCTTGTAGGTCCAGGAATCGGATTTGGGATCGTACTCCTCGACCAGATCGGTGACGTCGCTCTTGGTCACGAAGGGCAGACCAATTCGACCGTCAATCGCATAAATTTTTCCACCGACAGCAGCGGCGAGAAAGTGATTGCGGCCGGTCTGCATGGGAGATCGGCTTGTCCAAGTGTTGGATGCGGGGTCGTAGACCTCGACAGTCCTGCCGACGATGTTGGGAACGTCGGCCCAAAGGGGCTCCTTCATGTCACGGCCATGTTCATGGGCATGTGCGCCGCCGACCACGTAGATTTTTCCGTCGAGCACCACAGCCGCTGCCGCTCCGCGGGCAGTTGGCATAGGTGGAAGCCTGGACCAGCCGTCGGTCTTCGGATCGTAGACAAAAGCATCAGCTGTCGGTTGCCATTCTTTGGTGCCCGGCTCTCCGACGAAACCACCGAACACGTACACTTTGCCGTCGTAAGCTACAGTTGCAGTATGATGGGCCGGCTCAGGCATTGCCGCCCTCTTCGACCAGGCCTTCGTATTTTCGTCATACATCACGACCGTGCCGACGGGCATAACCTCCGGCACGTCGATGCCGCCAATGACTAACCACTGATTGCCAACCACAGCGCTGGAATTCTCGCTCTGAGGCTCAGGCATCGGCGTTCCCATCTGCCACGTGCCATCCTGGGCGAACGCTGGCGCAAGATTGAGTGCCAGACTTATCATCGCAGCGGAAACCAGCAATTTCGTCTTCATAGGAAGCTCCTTGGTTGCGGTTAGGCGCCGACCCGGAGTTGCCTGAACGCCTTCGTCTCGCAACAGGAGGTAACTGAACGTATGAACAGGTAGAATTATCGATTACGGAATGGGCTCTTTGGGCCCGCCAAACAATGTGATGCTCAACCTTGCTATTCCGAAGCGGCCTTGTCAGAGCTTCGGCCGCGACGCCGCGCCGGTCGGGAAATTGAAGCTTGAGCACTTACCGAACCGTCAATCGACGGCAGGCCCTAGCGAGGAGGACAAATGCACAAGCCAGAACTGCGGGAGCTCATCGCCTTCGCGGAGGCCGCTCGGCAATTGAACTTTACCAGGGCCGCCGCCGCACTGGGGGTGTCGCTACCCAGCTTCAGCCAAACGCTGAGGGGTCTGGAAGAGAAGCTCGGCGTGAGACTGCTCACACGAACCACCCGTAGCGTGTCGCTGACCGCGGCGGGCGAAGAGCTTCTTACCAACATAGGCCCGATATTGAGCGGACTGGACAGTGTCCTCGACGGATTGAACAAGTTCCGTAGCGCTACGGGCGGGAAACTGAGAATTCTGGGTTCACGGACGGCAACAACTGTCCTGATAGCCCCTCTTATCGGCCGCTTCCTTGCAAGGCACCCCGAAATTGAGTTCGAAATCCTTGTCGAGGATCTTCACCTTGATCTGGTGGAACACCGCATCGACGCGGGCATTCAGGTCGGAGAACGCATCGAGAAGGATATGATCGCCGTCCGGATCGCCGAACCTTTCAACGAACTTCTTTTTGCTGCGAAAGACTACCTGCTGGCTCATGGCGAGCCCAGCGCGCCCGGCGCGCTCGTGGATCACCGGTGCGTTCGCCTTCGATCCCCGTGGGACGGCACGATCCAGCCCTGGACCCTCTACAAGGGGGATGAGAAGGCCGAACCCGCCACCGGCACGCATGTCGTGGCCAACGATCTTCGTGCGGTTGCCAGTGCAATTGCCGGAGGCGCCGGAATCGGCCTGGTGCCAGCCGTTCTACTGCAGGAACAGCTGCGATCGGGACGCGTCGTGACTGTCCTCGAGGGGTGGGGTTCCCCGATCTCCGGGATCTACTTGTACTATCCCAGCCGCCGACAGATACCTGCAGCCCTTGCTGCCTTCATAACGTTCATGAAGCAGAATCGACCCGCGCTACATGTGCCTGCAAACGGAAAGCCGCAGGCGCAGTAGAAACCTTGGAGGGCAGCGGCAACCTGTTGGGTGGCCGCCGCCCCCAAAGAAAGCGGAGTTCAGGGTTGCGGAACAAGGATGTCGCGGGAATAGACAGGCAACGATACGACCGAGACAAGGCTCTCGCTGCCGTCGAAGATCGCGGTCAACTTTCTGCCTTCGGCCTTCAAGGACAGGCTGCGGAGATGGTTTGCGTCGCCGGACTTCACAACGTCAGTAGCCTCCTTGTAGCGATAGATGCGCGAGAATTCTGGCTTGAGCTGCGAGTAGACGTGACTGTCGCCCTTCTCCAGGGTCATCGGGCCACGTTCGAATTCCGTTTGCAGTGAAACCTTCTCACCGCTGCCTTCGAAGTTCCAGTTCTCGCTCACCGTCGTCGGGCTCGAGTTATAGTGAACCCCACGATTGACGTCGTCTTTGGCCGTTTCGGCAATGCCGTAAGGACCGGCTCCACCGCGCGAAAGGCCATCGAACAACATCAGCACGTTCTCACTGCTTCCCGTCTTGTGAACAGGGATGCCGAAAAGCACGTAGCGGTACGGAGCTCCGACTGTACCCTTGGGATCCACCGCATAGAGCTGGTCCACAAATTCCACCTGGAGGTTGGCGCCGGCGGAAGGTGCTGTTGTAAACGGGCTGAGTTCCCAGCCTGCTGGCAGGAATCTGGAGAGCGCAGCCGTCGAAGCCTTGTAGTAGAGAACCGTGCGGACATCGGAATTGCTTCCGCTATAAAGCTCGGCGGCGTTTACGAGCGAAGGCAATGCAAGCGAAATGGTGAGCGCGGCGGCCGCGGCAAGACGGTTACCCAGCGATTTGAGATGCATCATGTCAATGGTTCCTTTGGAGTGCGGCAGCTCCGTCCGGAGCCGTCGCTGAACGAGGATCAAAAGCCGGCAAGGCCGGCCTTGGCGCACTGCTCGTCCTGCGCGCCCGTGCCGCCGCTAGCCGAGATCGCACCGACGATCTTGCCGTCCTTCATGACCGGAATGCCGCCAGGCGCTGCGATGACGTGATCCATGTTCAGCATGAATGGACCCATCTTGGCCGTGACGTCGAAGAAGTCGCGTGTCGGACGCTTGTAGACGGCTGCCGAAGTTGCTTTGTCCAAGGCGATCTGGGCGCTCGCCACCTCGGTGTTATCTGCCTTTTCGTAATAGACCAGGGCGCCGTGCGTATCGACGACGGCGATGGCCATGAGCCACTTGTTGGCTGCGCATTCCTTGATAGCGCCGGCGGCAACCTGCTTGGCCTCCGACAGAGTGATGTCGGGACCATAAACATCAGCGTCGCTGGCAAATGCTAAGGTGGTAACCGAGAGAAAGCCAATGGCTGCTGCTGCGGCCGCGGCCCATTTTGACATAGACATATTTGAACCTTTCGTTGGTCATGCGACCTTGTTTCGTCGAGACGAAGCGAAGGTCGTTGCCGCTTCACGAGAAGACCTGACGGGCGCTCATCAATCATTGGTAGATCTGAGAGTGAATGCCGTTGGTCACTGGACATGGATATTCCTGGCCGTCCCGCGAATGAATGACGAATTCCGAAATGGAGTATTTGGGGATGTGAAAGAATGGGTTTGCACGGACAATGACGCGGCCGATAGGCGGCACACGAACGCGATGAATTGCGCCCAACGCAAGCCGCCTGGTGCGCGACGGTTAAGCCGCCGTTATTCAACGGAGTTATGATGCTGCCCCTAAACTCTGAATTGGACGGGGCTGGCCATCTCGGCAACGGTACGCCCGCAACAGCCCGGCCGAGGCGTGCAGAACTTCGGCGAGTGAGCAGCGAGGCGGAAGTCCAGCTGCAGTGCCCCGACAAACGCAAACAGAGGTCCGAGAATGGTCGCTCCCCGGATGCCGCTCGATCGCTTGTTCGACGACACCAAAGGCTCTGTCCAGCTGCCCAGCGGCGACGCCGTCAATCCTACCCGTCGCGCCTTTTTGGCAGCTGGCTGTCTTTGCCTGGCCTGCGGTTTTGCGACGCCTCTGCTCGCAGATGCGCCCATGGTGAAAAGCCAGGCACCCGGGTTCTATCGCCTGGCGGTCGGCGATTTTGAGATAACGGCGCTGTCCGACGGCAGCAATATGCTCCCTGCCACGAAGTTGCTGCAGGGCGACCCGGCTCGGATCGAAGAAGCCCTGAAACGCAACTATCTCGGCGACCTTGTCGAGACCTCGCACAATTCCTTCCTCGTGAATACCGGAGCCAAGCTGGTCTTGATCGACGCTGGTGCAGGCACGCTATTGGGGCCAACGACGGGCCATCTACTCAGCAATTTGCGCGCCTCGGGTTATCGGCCGGAGCAGGTCGACGAGCTCTACCTTACACATCTGCACACGGATCACGTTGGCGGTCTCATGGCCGAGGGCCAGAGGGCTTTTCCCAACGCGATTGTGCGTGTCGAGAAGCGGGACACCGATTACTGGCTAAGCGAGGCAAATATGCGCGCTGCTCCGGCTGAAGCGAAGCGGTTCTTTCAGGGCGCCATCGCATCGATTACGCCATATATGCGAGCCGGCAAGCTCGCCGTTTTCGAAGGCAACACCGATCTCGTGCCGGGTGTGCGCGCGCAAACAGCCTATGGCCACACGCCCGGACACACCATGTACGTGGTCGAGAGCAAGGGCGAGAAAATAGTGCTGTGGGGCGATGTCGTGCACGTCGCCGCCGTACAGTTCAAAGACCCTTCCGTCACGATCCAGTACGATGCGGACGCATCCGAGGCCGAACGCGTGCACCAACTCGCATTCGCGGATGCGGCAGAAAATGGCTACATCGTGGGCGGTGCGCACATATCGTTTCCTGGGCTGGGCCATGTGCGACGCGAGGCCGAGAACGCCTACACCTACGTGCCCCTAAATTACGAACAGGGATAGGCCTCCATAAGCCAGACTATGTTTGCGTAGCTGGGGCAGCATCTTCAGTCGGCGGGCCGTCGAAGCGCGATCCGCAGACATCTCCTACCAGCGAACGAAACCATTGGTGGGCAGGGTGGGTGTGCAATCGTTCGTGCCAGATCAGCTTGTAGAGCAACTTCTCTGTCTCGAAGGGCAAGTCTCGCGCCACCAGCTGTCGCTCGGCAGCAATGGTGCGCCAGGGTCCGTTGAAGAAGCCCAGCGGCACGCAAGTCAGAAGGTCGCTGCGGGAGACGATCCTCAGCGCGTCGGCAAAGTGATTGACGACGACGGCGATCGTCCTTGTCCGCCCCGTCAGGCCGAGCCAGCCATCCACCAATCCCAGTTCCAGACCGGATGGGGTTACCAGAACATGCGCCGCGGCGGTGAACTGATCGAGCGTTAGTCCGTCGGCAAATTCGTGCCCGCTGCGCATGACGCAGACATAGCGATCCGTCCGCAGGCTTTGCACATGCACATCTCTTGGCAGCGAGGCAAACATGCCGACGGCGCAATCAAGCGTACCGCGGTCGATCCCTTCCAGAGAGCTTTCATGGGTATGAACCGCAAAGGAAACGCGGGCGCGTGGGGACGCCGCCTGCAACGTCAGCGTGATTGAGCTGACACCTTCCATGGCGAGACTGTCGGTGACGGCAATTCGAAAACTGGTCGCATCCGATGCGGGATCGAAATCGTCCGGCGCGAAAGAGGCGCGGATTGCCGTAAGCGAGCGATGCAGTTCGGGCCACATCGCGACCATGCGGGCCGTCGGCTGGACACCAATCGCTGTCTTGAGGAAGAGCTGATCCTTCGTCAGCTTGCGGGCGCGGCGCAATGCATTGCTGACCGCCGGCTGGCTCATTGCCAGGCTCGAGGCCGCACGCGTCACGTTCCTTTCCAGCATGATAGCCTCGAGGACTGCGATCAGGTTCAGATCGAGGCGCACGTTATTCACCCAGGAAATGACGCTTGTGTCTAATTCTAAATTGGACGCACTGCCCGCGGCAAGCAATCCTGTTTCGAACGAGCCACCGAACGCATGCGAGTGAATGCGCGCACCTCGCAACTGGTGCTAAAAGCTCCGCCCAAAACAGAGGATACGCCATGAATGATCTCGCTTTCGCGGACGTGCTGCCGAAACTTACCGGCAAGATCAGCGCCGACCGAATTCGGCTGATGCGGACGCCGCGTCCGCCGAAGGAGCTGATCGACGGCTTCAAGCGGATCGGCGACGCCACCAGCGTTATTTCGGATATTTTGGATGAACTCGGCATCACCGGTGCGACTGGCGCATCGCTTCTGAAGCCGACCCTGCCTTCAACGTCAATCGTTGGTCCAGCACTTACGGTACGCAACATCCTGCAGCGCGAGCATGTCTACGAGACGGCGCGAAACCACGTCAACCGGATGGCGGAGTTCGAAGCCCACAATCTGGCTCTGCCGGGCGACGTGGTGGTCATCGACGGCGTCGCCGGCGTTTCGAACATGGGCGGGATCTCGGCCCAGACGGGAAAGAGACAGGGGGAGGCAGGTGCAATCGTCTCCGGAGGCATTCGCGACCTCGGGCATTCGCGACGGGTCGGCTATCCGCTTTGGGCCACCGAGGTCACGCCCGTCACCGGCAAGTGGCGGATCGAGACCGTGGAGATCAACGGCGATATCCAGATTGCCGGCGTCCGGGTTGCTCCCGGCGATATTGTCGTTGCGGACGAAACAGGCGTCTGCTTCATCCCGATCGCCCGGGCCGCCGAGGTCCTCGCAAAGGCGCTGAAGAAGTCAGCTTTTGAATGGGCGAAGTGCGAAGCAATCGACGCTGGCACCTCGGTCGCAGACCTGCCGGGCAATGCATGAAGCGGTGGATCATCCAGTGAAAAAGCTTCGCGTCGCCATCATCAACGATTACCAGGACGTGGTCCGGACACTGGACTGCTTTTCCAGGCTGGAAGGTCATGAAATTACCATCTGGACCGATATCGTTGACGACATCGACCTGCTCGCAAATCGTCTGTCCAACGCAGACGTCCTTGTGCTGATGCGCGAGCGCACCAGGATCGATGAAGATCTGCTCAGCCGCCTGCCCAATCTGAAGCTCATCAGCCAGAACGGACACATCCCCCATATCGACCTGGCGGCGTGCGAGAGGCATGGCGTCGTCGTTTCGTCCGCTCTTACGTCGCGCCCGTCTTATTCGACGGTGGAATTTACCTGGGGGCTGATCCTTGCAGCGATGCGCAACATTCCGTTCGAGAGCGCCTCGCTGCGGCAAGGCCATTGGCAGACGACCATCGGGCTCGGCTTGAGAGGCCGTGTCCTGGGCATCTATGGTTTCGGCCGCCTGGGCTCGATGGTGGCGCGCATCGGCAAGGCCTTCGGCATGGATGTGCTGGTTTGGGGTCGCGAGGGCTCGCTCGCTCGCGCCAGGTCCGAGGGGTTTGACACCGCCGCGGACAAGGATTCGCTGTTCAGGCTGTCGGATGTCCTCAGTTTGCATCTGCGGCTGAATGCCGAGACCACCGGTGTGATTGGTCCTGATGACCTGGCCTTGATGAAGCCAACGGCCCTGCTTGTGAACACCAGCCGCGCCGAGTTGATTGAGCCGGGAGCTTTGGTGGCGGCGCTAAAGAATGGCCGACCCGGCAAGGCGGCCGTCGATGTGTTCGAACGCGAGCCGCTCACCAATCCGGACGACGCCTTGCTCAGGCTCCCCAACGCGCTATGCACGCCGCATCTCGGCTACGTCGAACGCGACAATTACGAGTTCGCCTACGGCAACGCGTTCGACCAGATCGTCGCGTTCGCTGAGGGAAGTCCGATCAACTTGCACAACGCCGACGGCTTAAAACAGGATCACTGATATGAACCTCGAACTCGACGGCAAAGTCGTCCTGATAACTGGCGGCAGCAAGGGAATAGGGCTGGCTTGCGCCCGGGCCTTCGGCAGGGAGGGCGCTCGCGTGGTGATTGTCTCGCGCAGCCAGCAGAACCTGGATGCCGCGAAAACAGCACTCGCTGCCGAGGGCCTGTCGGTAGCGAGTTTCGCCGCCGACCTGTCGGACGAGCTTGCGGCAAAGGAAATGGTCGCCGCACTCGAGGATCAGGTGGGTCCGATCGCGTCCCTGGTCAATTCAGCCGGCGGCGCCAGGCGAGTTCCTCCGGACGAACTGACGCCAGACAAGTGGCGTATTGCGATGGACGCGAAATTCTTCACCTACATGAACGTTACGGACTACGTCCTGCCCCTGATGGTGGCACGGCGCGCCGGCACGATCGTCAACATCGTTGGCACCGGCGGCAAAATCGCATCACCCATGCATTTGCCGGGAGGGGCCGCCAACGCGGCGCTGATGCTCGCCTCGGCGGGGCTGGCGGCTGCCTGGGGGCACGCCGGGGTAAGGGTCAACGTCATCAATCCCGCCGCCACCATGACCGAGCGTCTGCAGTTGTCGCTTGAGGTCGAGTCCAAAATGACGGGCAAGACGCCGGAGGAGCTGCTGCGATTGAACGAGCAGCGCATCCCGCTGCGGCGCTACGCAAATCCTGAAGAAGTGGCCGACGCCGCGCTTTTTCTCGCCAGCGTAAGATCCTCCTACGTGACAGGGGCGTCGCTGACCATGGACGGAGGTCTCACTCCATTGGTCGTTTGACCCAGCCTTACAGCAAAGAAAATCACGGGAGGAAAAGATGTTCGCTTGGTACAGGGAGTTGACGGAGCGGGAGCGGAACACCTTCTGGGGTTGCTTCGCCGGCTGGGCAGTCGATGCGATGGACGCGCAACTCTTCAGTTTCGTGCTGCCAATTCTCATTGCGGCCTGGGGAATGACGACGGCGCAGGCCGGCTATCTGGCCACGGCAACGCTGCTCTCCGCGGCGATCGGAGGATGGGCCTGCGGATATCTTGCCGACCGTTTCGGCCGTGCCCGCATCATGCGGTTCACGATCCTGTGGTTCTGCGCCTTCACCTTCCTTGCCGGTTTTGCGCAGGACTTCCAGCAGTTGATGGTCCTGCGCATCATGCAAGGGCTGGGCTTTGGCGGCGAGTGGGCCGCCGGCGCGGTTCTCATGGGCGAGATCATTCGCGCCGAACATCGCGGCAAGGCCGTGGGCACCGTCCAGAGCGGCTTCGGCGTTGGATGGAGCGCTGCCGCCATATTGGCAGGCCTGGTTCTGGCGCATCTGCCCCAGGAGTATGGATGGCGCGTTCTGTTGATGATCGGTGTTCTCCCCGGCCTTCTGGTTCTCTATTTGCGCCGCAAGATCGAGGAGCCGGAGATTTTCGTCAAAACGCGCGCACATGTTGAGAAGACCGGGACTCGTCCGGGATTGGGCGCAATATTCCAGCCGGAAACCTTGCGGATAACGATCCTGTCCTCATTGCTTGCCTTCGGCGTGATTGGCGTTGGCGGTGCGATCGTCAACTGGCTGCCCACCTTCATGAAGACAGTGCGCGAACTGTCGCCGAGCGATTCGGGGTACTACGTGTTCGTGGCGACCGGTGGCTCGTTTTTCGGATTTCTGGCGAGCGCATACCTGTCCGATTATCTGGGACGGCGCCGCACGTTCCAGCTGTTTCTCCTGTGTTCCTGGCTGATCACCATCGCGTACATGTTTTTGCCGCTCTCCGGCTGGCCGCTGGTTGTCCTGGGAGCGCCGTTCGGTTTCTTCACGATCGGAAACTATGCGGCGCTGGGCCCGTTCTTCACCGAGCTGTTCCCCTCCGCCATTCGCGCCAGCGGCCAGAGTTTCGCCTACAATTTCGGCAAGGCGGCAGGCGCGGTAGCCGTGTCCACCATTGGAATACTGGCGCAATACATCACTCTGGCGGAGGCGATCGGCCTGGTTGCGCTGCTGGGCTACAGCATCGCCTTTGCCGCAACCCTCATGCTGCCCGAGACGCGTGGAATTCAACTCACTCCTGGTTATGAGCCTCTCGCGCCGCGCCCCGACAGCGGCGTTTCTTCCCCGCCTGCCGAGGCCGCCGTTGTGCGCGCGAGACGATAGCCGGCTTCGGTTTTGCTCTTGCAGCAACCTTGATTCCTAGACTCGCCACCAGCACCTCACGAACCAGATCTCGCGGAGGATCATCAGACCATGCGCAAGAGCATTTCGGTGAAGGGACTGAGCCACAGGCATCCGGTTCCCAATGCCTGTCGGATTGGCAATATGGTGTTCTCAGGCGCGGTTCACGGGGTGAGCCCGATCACGCACGAGCTGCCCTCCGGCATGGCCGATCAGTCCGCCAATGTTTTTGCCAACATGCTTGCCATCATCGAAGCCGCCGGCGGCAGCGCGGCGGACATCATCAAGGTGGAAATCTATCTCCGTGACAGCAGCGACAGGAATGCCGTGAACCAAGAATGGCTGCGGATGTTTCCTGATCCGCAATCGCGCCCGGCTCGGCACGTTCGGCCATTGCCCCCGGATAGCCCATCTCTGGTGCAATCCGAATTCATTGCCGTCATCGAGGATGTCGCTTGATCTCGGCGCAAAGGCTGGTGTGTGGCTGATAGGCTAGTCCAACAGCACACCGCGAGGTGTGCGTTGCGCACCGACCCACATTCGATGCTGACGTGAGCCACAGGGCGGCGACATTCGCCGCCCTGTACGACGAGCTCAGAAAATCGAATTCGGGATCAGTTCACAGGGCCGAGCAGGGTCGATCCATCCGGGACGCCGGCGTCGATCGGAATAGCCCTGCGGTTCGCCGTCGCCACCATGGGCTGACCGATATTGGCGGTAACGACCACAGGCGTCTTCGAAGGCACGCGGTCGTAGAGGTCGATGATGTCCTGGTTGATCAGGCGAACGCAGCCCGACGATACCGACTTGCCGATCGAATTCCATTCCGGCGAACCGTGCAGGCGATAGAGCGTGTCCTGGTTGCCCTGGAACAGATAGAGCGCGCGTGCGCCGAGCGGGTTCTTGAGCCCGCCGGGCATGCCGCCATTGTCGGCACTGTATTCCTTCAGCTCCGGCTGCCGGGCGACCATCTCGTCCGGCGGCGTCCATTTCGGCCATTTCTGCTTCCACTGGACGACGGCATCTCCCGCCCATTCGAAGCCGGCGCGGCCAAGGCCGACGCCGTAGCGGATCGCCTGGCCGCCCTCACGCACGAGATAGAGGTGGTGGCCGGTCGTATCGACGACGATGGTGCCCGGCCTCTGGCCGGTCGGGTCGGGAACGATCTGGCGCAGGAACTGTGGGTCGATCTTCTGGTACGGTATGGCGGGAACCTCGAAGCCTCCGTCGCTCATCGGACCGTACATCATCGCATAATCGGACAGGGGCGGCTCGACATAGGCCGGCGGTGGCGGCTCGACCGGCTGCTGCCCGATTGTGCCGCAGGCGGAAACCGCGACCGAGGCTGCGCCAAGCGCGGCGGCATTAAGAAAGCCGCGGCGGCTCAGGCGAAGGGAGGACGAATCGGGTGTGAACATGGTTGCCTTTTCTAGGTCTTAGTTTGCAAGATAGCGTGAATGTACCGAGCGTGCGGTCCACCTAACGGTCGGTGGCGATAGGCGGTTCCGATTCTGGCCTGACGGTGGACAAACAAAGGCAAAGCTGTGACTGCCATGCATCTGTTGCCCAACAGCAACAGGCCACGTCACAGGCCTTGAACCATGGGCGGGAGCGGTTTCATCCACCGGTCATCAGACCTTCTAGCGACGGCAGGATCAGTGATGGTGGAAGATCCCGGTATTCGTCGGGCTGGTTGGCGCGGTTGATCCACACCGTGCGGAAGCCGAATTTGGTGGCGCCGGCGACGTCCCAGCGGTTGGAGGACTGGAACGACACCGCCGCCGGGTAGAGACGCCATCCAGTGCTCACCATGTCGTAGACCGACGGATCGGCCTTGAAGCGCCTGACAGTATCGACGGAAAAGACGTCGTCCAGCACCTGGTCGAGCGCCGCCGACTTGACCGCCGCCTCCAGCATCTCAGGCGAGCCGTTGGAGAGGATGGCGAGCTTTGCTCCCGACGCCTTGAGCGCCTTGAGCACGGCCGGCACCTCTGGGTAGCAGTCGAGGCGCCAATAGGCGTCGAGCAGCTTGGTCCGTAGCCCTTTGTCTGCCGAGGGCACCTTGCGAAGTGCGAAATCCAGCGCCTGCTCGGTCAGCTGCCAGAAATCGACATAGGCGCCCATCAGCGTCCTG
Source organism: Mesorhizobium sp. CNPSo 4689 (assembly GCF_057784325.1). NCBI lineage: Bacteria > Pseudomonadati > Pseudomonadota > Alphaproteobacteria > Hyphomicrobiales > Phyllobacteriaceae > Mesorhizobium > Mesorhizobium sp. CNPSo 4689. The sequence goes on along the minus strand of NZ_JBWLUZ010000005.1, from coordinate 77,677 downwards.
ACCCAGGAATATTCGAGCTGCTTGGCGCGCCAGATTTCGGACAGCAGCTGGCCGTCCGGGCCGATCTGGTCGGCATGGCGTCGCACGGCGGCATGCACGTCGAATAACGTGCCGTAGGCGTCGAAAACATAGGCTGCGTGATGCATGGCGACAGTTTTGAGGCGAGCAGGCAAAAGGCGCAAGCATTGATTGCAAGGCGCTCATGCTGGCCTGAACGATTCTCGGCGATGCCGGTTGACGGCAGCCGTCAAAGCATCTTCCTATGCTGCCCCGGAATATCATTCAGGGAAGCAAGCGATGACACTGGCGGCAGCGGCGCAATCCGTGACATGGACCTTCGTCGACGGCGACTGGCATGAGGGCAATGTCGCCATCCTGGGACCGCGCAGCCACGCTATGTGGCTTGGCACCAGCGTCTTCGACGGCGCCCGCTGGTTCGAAGGCGTCGCGCCCGACCTCGAGCTTCATGCAGCGCGGGTGAATGCGTCGGCGATCGCGCTCGGCTTGAAACCCACCATGACCACCGACAAGATCGTCGGGCTGACCTGGGACGGGTTGAAGAAGTTCGACGGCAAGACCGCGGTCTACATCAGGCCGATGTACTGGGCCGAGCACGGCGGCTACATGGGCGTGCCGGCCGATCCGGCCTCGACCCGCTTCTGCCTCTGCCTCTACGAATCGCCGATGATCTCGCCGGCGGGTTTTTCGGTCTCCGTGTCGCCGTTCCGGCGGCCGACCATCGAGACCATGCCGACCAACGCCAAGGCCGGCTGCCTCTATCCCAACAACGGCCGCGCCATCCTCGAAGCCAAGATGCGCGGCTTCGACAATGCGCTGGTGCTGGACATGCTGGGCAATGTCGCCGAGACCGGAACCTCGAACATTTTCCTGGTTAAGGACGGCCATGTGCTGACGCCGGCCGCTAACGGCACCTTCCTGTCCGGCATCACCCGTTCGCGCACCATAAACCTGCTCGGCGACTATGGTTTCAAGACCACCGAAAAGACGCTGTCGGTGCGCGACTTCCTCGAGGCGGACGAGATCTTCTCGACCGGCAACCATTCCAAGGTCGTGCCGATCACCCGTATCGAGGAGCGCAACCTCCAGCCGGGGCCGGTGGCCAAGAAGGCGCGCGAACTCTATTGGGACTGGGCGCATTCGACGTCCGCCGCCTGAGCCGCCAGGCGACTTGCGGCGGGCTACTTCGCTTGCCCGCCGTTTGTTTTGACGCAGGGTCCATTCGCAAAACCGTGTGACAGTTTTCCGGAACCTCTCTAGAAAGGGAACCGGCGCTTCATTCCGGAGTTGTCCCTAATCATTCCAGACCTATGTTAGTCCGGTATCGACACCGGATTTTTCCATGAGGGAGTACCATCCATGGCTTTCGAATTGCCCGCTCTGCCGTACGACTACGAGGCGCTCCAGCCTTACATGTCGAAGGAGACGCTGGAATACCACCACGACAAGCACCACAAGGCGTATGTCGACAACGGCAACAAGCTGGCCGCCGAGGCCGGGATGGGCGACCTGTCGGTCGAGGACGTGGTGAAGCAGTCCTTCGGCAAGAATGCCGGGCTCTTCAACAACGCCGCCCAGCACTACAACCACATCCATTTCTGGAAGTGGATGAAGAAGGGCGGCGGCGGCGGCAACAAGCTGCCGGGCGCGCTGCAGAAGGCCTTCGACAGCGACCTTGGCGGCTACGACAAGTTCAAGGCGGACTTCGTCGCCGCCGGCACCACCCAGTTCGGCTCGGGCTGGGCCTGGGTTTCGGTCAAGGACGGCAAGCTGACGATCTCGAAGACGCCGAACGGCGAGAACCCGCTGGTCCATGGCGCCACGCCGATCCTCGGCGTCGACGTCTGGGAGCACTCCTATTACATCGACTACCGCAATGCCCGGCCGAAGTACCTCGAGGCCTTCGTCGACAGTCTCATCAACTGGGACCACGTCCTCGAACTCTACGAAAAAGCCTGATCGCACTTTTGAAAAGCCCCGGTCGACCGGGGCTTTTCTTTTTCGGCGCTGAAGCAGCGTCAACAAAATTGCACCTGGGGGAGGGGAATATTCAGGCCATCCACGCCGTTATTGTTTTGTCTCGAACTATCTTCACCATGGAGCCAATTGAATGAGAAAGCTTGTCATCGCCATCTCTATGCTCGCCTTTGCCGGTTCGGCGGCGTTTGCCGACCCGATCATGGATCGCCAGGCCCTGATGAAGGAACGTGGAAAGATTGCCGGCGGATTGTCGAAAGTGGTCAAGGGTGAGGAGGCTTTCGATGCTGCCGCCGTGCTGACTGCGTTGCAGTCGCTGCAGGCGAATGCCGAGAAACTTGACGTCGATGCCCTCTTCCCGGCCGGCAGCGACAAGGGCGACACCAAGGCGTCGCCGAAGATCTGGGAAGACACGGCCGGCTTCAAGGCGGCCAACGATAAATATGTCGCCGACGTCAAGGCGGCGGTCGCGGCCGCCCCCGCCGATGTCGATGCCCTGAAGGCGCAGTTCAACACCATCGGCGGTGATTGCGGCACCTGCCACGAGGGATACAGGATCAAGAAGGGCTGACGGCGGGCAATGCCCTTGCTGAAAAAGCTCATCGGCGCCGCCCTCGTTCTGGGCGGCGTCGGCGCTGTTGCCGCGTGGTTTATGTCGGCGCCGGTCAGGCTCGACGCTGAAACCGTGGCGCAGCTCGGTCCCGGCGATGCCGCCAGGGGCAAACGCATCTTCTATGCCGGCGGCTGCACCTCCTGTCATGCCAAGCCCGGCTCGCAAGGCGAGGCGCGTCTGCAACTGGCCGGTGGTCTTCAGCTCAAGACGCCGTTCGGCACTTTCGTGCCGCCGAATATTTCGCAGAATGCCAAGGACGGCATTGGCGCCTGGACGGAGGAAGACCTGGCCAACGCCATGCTGAACGGCGTCTCGCCGGGCGGCGAGCACTTCTATCCGGCGTTTCCCTACGCCTCCTACGCCCGCATGAAACCATCTGATATTGCCGACCTCTACGCCTTCCTGAAGACGCTTCCGGCGGTGGCCGGCAAGGCGCCGGGCCATACGCTCGGCTTCCCCTTCAACATCCGCCGCGGCATTGGCCTGTGGAAGCTGCTCTATCTCAGCCCGCAGCCGGTGATCGCTTTGCCTGAAGGCACGCCGGACAAGGTGATGGCGGGCCGCTATCTGGTCGAGGGGCCAGGCCATTGCGGCGAATGCCACACGCCGCGCGATCTTGCGGGAGGAACGAAGAAGGCCGAGTGGCTGGCGGGTGCGACTGCCGCCGAAGGCAGCGGTATCGTGCCCAACGTCACCTCGGGCGAGGGCGGCATCGGTGACTGGTCGGATGCCGACATCGCCAACTATCTCGAAACCGGCTTCACACCGGACTTCGATTCTGTTGGCGGCGCAATGGTCGACGTGCAAAGGAACATGGCCCAATTGACGCCCGAGGACCGCGCGGCCATCGCCGCCTATCTCAAGGCGGCCCCGCCGCATCCCAACGGCTATCCCGCACGCAAAAAGCCGGCGGGCTGATCAGCGCAATTTACGGGTGGCGGTCCCCGAGGAAATCGAAGCCGCTGTCGAAGAAGTGATTGTAGTCGCAGGTCAATTCCTCGCCGGGCGCGATGTCGCGCAACGCATAAGTCTCCTCGGGCGAGGAGACGTCGCAGTTCGGTTCATCGGCATGGTTCATGTAGCGCGCGTCATCGGCTTCGAAGACGATGTATCCGGGGTTGCGCCGATCAGGATAGGAGTAGCGGTCGAGATAGCCCTTCACCGGCCCGGTCTCACCCTCATAGGTGTCGACCTCGATCAGCCGGTCAAACCGGGGGTCGAGCTTCCAGACCAGCGTGCCCCGTGGAATGTGTTTCTTGGCGAAGACGCCGATGCCCTGGATGGACGATTTGTCGAGATAGACGTCGACGAGCAGCATGGCGGACCCTTGCGAGGTTGTGACGGGCAGGTGCGGCTCTGAAAAGCCGAGCATTGGGTAGCGCGCGGCGATGCCAATTGCGAGCGGAAAATCAGCGGCGCTTGCCGCTCATTCAAAGCTTCGAAAAAGGTCATGCGCAAATCAAAAAATCATTACCCAAGGCGGGGCATCGCATCGCATTCACCCGGCCAGATCGGCCTTGCCTGTCACCTTGAGCGCGAAGGCATAGGTGTAGGCGATCTCCTCCAGCCTGGAAAACCGACCGGAGGCGCCGGCATGGCCTGAGTCCATGTTGATCTTGAACAGCACCGGGTTGTCGCCGCTCTTGCGCTCGCGCAGCCGCGCCACCCATTTGGCCGGCTCCCAATAGGTGACGCGCGGGTCGGTTAGCCCCGCCAGCGCCAGGATCGGCGGATAGTCGAGCGCCGCCACATTGTCATAGGGCGAATAGACAGAGATGGTCCGGTAGTCCTCCACCGATGCGATCGGATTGCCCCATTCCGGCCATTCCGGCGGCGTCAGCGGCAGCGTCGCGTCGAGCATGGTGGTGAGCACATCGACGAACGGAACCTCGGCGACGATGCCGCCAAAACACTCCGGCGCCATGTTGGCGATCGCCCCCATCAGCATGCCGCCGGCCGAGCCGCCTTGCGCGACGATACGGTCATGCGCGGTGTAGCGCTCGGCCACGAGATGGCGGGCGCAGGCGATGAAATCCGTGAAGGTGTTCATCTTGTGCTGCCGCTTGCCGTCGTCGTACCAGCCATAGCCCTTGTCCTTGCCGCCGCGGACATGGGCAATCGCATAGACGAAGCCGCGATCGACCAGTGACAGGCAATTGGTGTTGAAGGCAGCCGGCACGGTGATGCCATAGGAGCCGTAGCCGTAGAGCAGGCAAGGTGCTGTGCCGTCGAGCGGCGTGTCGCGGTGATGGATCAGCGAGATCGGCACCAGTTCGCCGTCGGCGGCAGGCGCCATCAGACGGCGCGTGACATAGTGGGCCGGGTCGTGGCCGGACGGCACTTCCTGGGTCTTCAGCAGCACCCGCTCGCGGGTGCGCATATTGTAGTCGAAGATCTGCGCCGGCGTCGTCATCGACGAATAGGTAAAGCGCATGAACTCGGTGTCGTATTCATAGGATCCGGACAGGCCAAGCGAAAAGGCCTCCTCGTCGAACGAGATGAGATGTTCCTCACCGCTCTTGCGGTCGCGCACGACGATGCGCGGCAGGCCTTCCTTGCGCTCGAGACGGACCATATGGTCCTTGAAGCCGATCACCGACAGGATCAGCCGGCCGGCTTCGTGCGGCACCAGCTCCTGCCAGTTGGCGCGCACCGGGTCGCCGGCCGGCGCCGTCATGATCTTGAAATCCTTGGCGCCGTCGGCATTGGTCAGGATGAAGAAGACGTCGCCGCCTTCCTCGAGATCGTATTGCAGGCCGCTTTCGCGCGCTGCCACCAGCTTCGGCTTGGCAAGCGGATCGCCGGCGCGCATCAGCCGGTATTCGGATGTCTCGTGATCGTTGATGCCGATCAGGATCCACTCGTTGGAGCGCGTGCCGCCGACATCCATGAAGAAACCGGGATCGGTTTCCTCATAGACCAACCGGTCGTTTTCGGTTCCGTCGCCAAGCGCGTGGAACAACACCTTGGACGGGCGATGGTTGGAATCGAGGCGGGTGTAGAAGAAGCCGCTGTCGCCGGCATCCCAGACACCGCCGCCGCCCGTATCGGGGATCTGGTCCGTCAGTTCCTTGCCGCTGGCGAGATCGCGTACGCGAAGCGTGAAGAATTCAGAGCCCTTGTCGTCGAACGCCCATAGCAGCTTCCCGTGGTCGGCCGAATGGTCGACGCCACCGAGCCGGAAATAGGCCTTGCCCTCGGCTTCGGCGTCGCCGTCGAGCAGGATCTGCTCGTCGCCGCCATCGCGCGGCGTGCGGAAATATCGCGGCTGCTCGCCGCCGAGCTTGAAGGACGAGCCGTAGGCGTAAGAGCCATCCTTCATCGGCACGGTGGAGTCGTCCTCCTTGATGCGTCCCTTCATCTCGGCGAAGAGCCGCTTGCGCAGCGGGGCCATATCGGCCGTCAGCGTTGCCTGGTAGGCGTTCTCGGCTTCGAGGTGAGCGCGGATGTCGCCGTCGAGAAGGGAAGGATCCCTGAACATCGCCTGCCAGTTATCGGCGCGCAGCCAGCCATAGTCGTCGGTGCGGGTGAAGCCGTGATGCGTGTCGAAGACAGGCCGTTTCTCGGGCTGCGGCGGGCTGGCGGTCGGAAAGGCTGGTGTCCTGGTCATTGCGTCTCGCTGGGAAGTTGTTTGAATGGCAAATGAACACGCCGACCAGCACCGGTTCAAGGGCAGGACGGCAGGATGAGGGCGGCTCTCAGGAGATGGGCCGGAGGAGGGATGATGAAGTTCCATATTCGCACCGCTGCGGCTCTCGCCGTTGCTTCGACTGTTCTGGCCTTCACCGGTCAGTCTCATGCAACCGTCTTCGCGGCTTGGCAAGTGGCCAACGTGCCGTTCGGCGACACGCTCAACGCGCGCAAATATCCATCAGGTGAATCGCAGAAGCAGGCCGCCTATCCCAACGGGACAGTCTTGCAGATGACCGGCAAATGCACCGGCGGCATAAACCTGCTTGATATTGCCGGTCAGCCGCACTGGAGGCAGGAACAGAAGATCCGCTATCGCTGGTGCGAAATCTGGCATGATCCGGCGCAGAACGGCCATTTCGTCACCGGGTGGGTCTATGGGAAGTACATCACGCCCTATTGACCGGCCCTGGTTTCCTGCGGCTCAGTCACACGCATCAGTAATGCGCTGCAACCCATGATTTCATTAGAATCGGGAAACCTTTCGACCTGTTTCCGGTCAAGCAAAGCCCAAGCATTCGCTCCTTTTAGCTGTTGCTGCTGATGTAACGGAGGCCTGACGTCGCGTCAGCCGGCGCTGGTCGGGTCAGAAAAATCTCGCTAAGTTACGCAGCGCACGAAATTTTGAAGCTGAACAGCGAATATTTGATTACTATCGCTGAATATAGCGTAATATGCGAATTGACTTACTTGGTTCGCGGGCTCATTAAGATTCCCCGACGCGAATCGCAGGGTCACTCACCTGCATGAAAATTCGCGCGATGCCCGGCCAAAAAAGGGCGCAGTTAGAAACAACTCTCGTTGGGGCCTGAATATGATGGATATCGTCGAAACACCTTCCAGAAACAGCGATGCGCTGATCGAGCTGACCGCCGATGTGGTGGCCGCCTATGTCAGCAACAACCCCGTGCCGGTTGGCGAACTGCCGAACCTTATCGCCGATGTCCATGCCGCTCTCGGGCGCGTGGGCGGAGCCACCGAGGCGCCTGTCGCCGACAAGCAGAAGCCTGCGGTGAACCCGAAGCGCTCCGTCCATGACGACTACATCGTCTGTCTCGAGGACGGCAAGAAGTTCAAGTCGCTGAAGCGCCACCTGATGACCCACTACAATCTGACTCCCGATGAATACCGCGAGAAGTGGGGTCTGGACGCGAGCTATCCGATGGTTGCTCCGAACTATGCCGCGGCTCGCTCGCAGCTTGCCAAGAAGATGGGTCTCGGCCGCAAACGCAAGGGCCGCTGATACTGGTCTTTGCTGATTTCGTTTCGACGACAGACGGCGCCTGCGGGCGCCGTTTTGCTTTGAATGGATTTGTCTGTGTCCGCCGGCAGACGAACAGTCCATCATACCGGCCTATGTCCGGTTAGGCGGTCAGCTTCAGCGCCGCATCGGCGTCGCGCTTGATGCGCTTGACCATCGAGCGGAGGCCGTTGGCGCGCTGCGGCGATAGGTGCTCGTCGAGGCCGAGGCCCTTCAGCGTCGCTTCCGCGTCGGTCTCCCGGATTTCGCTCGCCGGCCGTCCCGAAAACAGCGCCAGCATGATGGCGACCAGACCACGCACGATATGGGCGTCGGAATCGCCCTTGAAAGAGATGACCGGATCGGCGCCCGGTCCCTGTTCGGTGGTCAGCCAGACCTGGCTGACGCAGCCCGGCACCTTGTTGGCGGGGCTACGCTCGGCATCGGGAAATGGCGGCAGCGCTTCGCCCAGTTCGATCACATAGCGATAACGGTCTTCCCACTCGTCGAGCAGGGAAAAGTCGTCGCGGATCGTCTGGATCGTCGTCGTCATCATACCGGATATAGTCATCCGGCACTGTCGCGTCACGGAAAAAGAAGAAAAACACCGCAGGCGTCGAGAGGTCGGACGCGCCTGCGGTGTCGCCAAGATCTGCGGCAGGAAAAGGTCTCAGTTGGTCGTCGGCAGTCTTACAGGTATCTCGACTGTCGCCGGCAGGACGATAGTCTCGGCCACACTGCCGGTGGCAACCGTGGTGTCGGGTCCGGCAGCCTGCTGATCGCTTGCCTGCTGGTCGTCCAGCATGGCGGCCGCGATCTTGGCGGTCTCCTTGGCCCGGGCGGTAATCGTGTGCATGGCGGATTTGCCGGTCTCGCAGACATCGGGTTTGCGCTCGCAAATGCCGGCGATGTCGCCGACCGCTTCGCGCGCCGCAAACAGGGCCTGGATCGGTCCGACGCTCTCGTGACCGGCCTCGTCGGTGCCGACATTCAGCGGCAGCGCCAGCAGCACCAGCGAGAACCAGAAAGCCGCCCTTATAAGAAAGCCCATCGCAATGCCCTCTCGTCCGTGACCGGATCATGCATCCGTCGGCATGACCTCTTTTATGGGCAGTATGGTGGCACACCCGCGCAAAGGACGGCTTGCGCTGAAACCGAGGATTTTCCTCAAATTTTAGGCAAATTCGAAACGATTGGTTTTGCAATCGATTTGACTTGAAAGCTGTCGATTTTTTTCATCAAGCAGTAACCATGCATCTATTTGATTTTTATGAATATTCTCGGGCACGGAGTGACGCTGCCAGCCTGGGCCGAAGGCACGGCGGCGCCCGATCCGCATAACGCTCCATTTACCATGACGGCAGATCGCCTGCGCCGGCGTCCCGATATTTGCCGCGGGCCTGGCGTCGGCCGGGTCCTGCCTTATCCATTCCTTAAACGCTCAATGCGAGTTTCAGATCAATAAGAGCGACCTGCAAAAAGCAGGGCAAATTCACGACCGGGTGCGAGTGCGTTGAGTTCGATTACGGCCAGATACGTCGAATTGCCTGGCGCGATAGCGGCCGGCTGCGAACGTATGGTTCATCCGACCATCACCGTGCCGGATGAGCGCTTGCGCCAGCGCCGGTTCATCGGCGTCATGCTGGCAGCCCCCTTCCTTGCCGCAGGCGCCGCGGTGACGCTGGTCACCTCCAGCCTCGGCGCGGCCGTCACCGTGGCTGCGATCTTCGCTGCCTTCGGCCTGTGCTGGTTCGCCGCCTTGCTTGTCGCCGCGACGGGGCGGATGGCCTTGGCCGGCCAGGCGGCGCTCGCGATGGGCGGCCTCGCGCTTACCGGAGCGATCTTTGCGGCAGGCGGCCTGGCCTCACCGATTGCCCTGTTTGCCGTGGCATTGCCGTTCGAAGCCTGGTGGATCGGCGGATCGAGGCGCGCTGGCCTGTGGGGTGCGCTATGCGCTCTCGCAGCGATCCTGCTGCAGCCCTTTGCCGGTCCCATCCTGCCGCTCGGGCCGTCGCAAATAGCCGCCTGGCACTGGCTTCTGCCGCTGGCCTGGGCATTGACGCTGGCTGTGCGGCTGACGGCGCTGCGCAACCCGGCTAACGCTGGGCATGCGACCCCTGCCGGCGACCATCTCGAGGATATGATCGATGCGGTCGTCCTGCGCGTTGCCAGGCATGGCGAGGTGCTGGATGCCTCGGCCAGGGCGCGCAGCATTCTGAAGCTGCCGCCGGAGCTTCTGTTCGGCGCCGGCCTGTTCGAGCGCGTCCATCTTTCCGACCGCGTCGCCTACCTCAGCGCGCTCGCCGACATGCGCGACGGGGCCGTGGCGCGGCGGGTCGACCTGCGCGTCCGGCTGCCGCGCGACGGCGCTTCGTCCGACAATTTCAGGCCGTTCCGCCTCGACCTGATGCGGGCCGAGCATCAGCAGGATGCGTTCACGCTGCTGCTGCGCGAAAACGACGACGTCGCCGGGCTGCGCGAAGAGCTTGCCGCGGCAAAAGAGGCGACCGCGGCCGCCGAAGTGGCCAAGGGCCGCTTCCTGGCGGTGGTCAGCCACGAGCTTCGCACGCCTTTGAATGCCATCATCGGCTTTTCCGACATGCTGCTGCATGAAATGTTCGGCGCCTTCAAGGATCCGCGCCAGAAGGAATATGTCGGCTTGGTCAGGGACTCCGGCCAGCATCTGCTCGGCGTCGTCACCTCGATTCTCGATGTCTCCAGGATCGAGGCCGGCGCCTACGCGACCGAGCTGGAACCGTTCCGTTTCGTCGAAGCGGTCGACATGTGCCGGTCGATGATGCAGTTGCAGGCCGAGGCCAAGAGCATCCGCCTTACGACGCAGATCGCCCCCGACTCTGGCGAGATCAATGCCGATCGCCGCGCCGTGCAGCAGATCCTGATCAACCTCGTCTCCAACGCCATCAAGTTCACGCCCGATGGCGGTGACGTGCTCGTCGGCGCCAAGCGGGTCGGCTCGCGGCTGCATTTCTGGGTCAGCGACACCGGCATCGGCATTGCCGAGGAGGATTTTGAAAATCTCGGCAAGCCGTTCATGCAGATCCAGAACGACTATACGCGCCGCTTCGAGGGAACCGGTCTCGGCCTGTCGCTGGTCAAGGGCCTGGTGGCGCTGCACGACGGCACGATGTCGATCGAGAGCATGCTGGGCGAGGGCACCACGGTGACGATCAGCCTGCCGGTGAACGGGCCGAAGGGACGTTCGAAGGGCAAGGACGGCGGCGTGCTGGCAATGCCCGCGGTGATGACGAAGGGGGACAGGAATGGCTCGCTCCGCAAAACAGGCTAAGGCGGTCAAGCGCCGCGGCAGTGCCTTCGAGGACGGCGCGATGGCCGTCGGCGGCATGATCTCGCGCAACCCTGTCCTGGTCGGCGGCTCGACCGCCTTCCTGGTCACGTTGTTCTACGTCTCGGCCAATGCGCTCTGGTACCAGCCGTTTCCGCATGCCGGCGCGTTCTTTGCCACCAGGAGCATCGAGGACTTTCCGCGCACAGGCTCAGACGAGCCCGAAACCACCATCAACATCGTGCGTCCGGCGCCGGTCAAAAGCGACCCGACAATCGAAGAGGTCCAGGGCATATTGAAGGACCTCGATTTCTACTCCGGCACCGTCGACGGCATTTCCGGTCCCAACACGCGCAAAGCCATCCAGGCCTACCAGCAGAAAGTCGGTCTGCCGGCCTCGGGCGAAATCGACGCCGTGCTGCTCGATCAGCTCGGCGCCAGGCAGACGACAGCGGCCATTCCGCATCCGGTGCCGAGGCCCGTGGACACCGCTGCCGCCGCCCCGGCCGTCGCCGATCCGACGCCCGCACCCATCCCGGCCTCCGCGCCCTCCAATGCAGAGGCTCAGGCGCCCGATGCCCGCATTATCAAGATCCAGGCCGGGCTGAAGGCATTCGGCAATGACGACATGCAGCTCGACGGCGTCGTCGGCGCCCGCACCAAGGCGGCGATCAAGGAATTCCAGTCGCTCTTCGGACTGCCCGAAACCGGCGAGCCCGACGAGCTCGTCTACGTCAAGATGCGCGAGATCGGCCTGACCAACTGACCCTGGGGGCAGTGGCTGACCGAACCGTTCCTGTTTCCGGCGCGATGCTGTAAGGAGCCGCGCATGTCGACCGGAAACCTCCCATGCGTGTAACCACTGATCTGTGGGTGTCGGCCCTGTTGCGCCGGGTGTTTGCCGCTGGCGGTTTTGCCGCCGTGGTCAAGCGCGGTGCGGCCGAGGCCGGCGCCGTCTTCGTGCTTGCGCGGAGCAGGCTGGGTGAGGTCGCCCTGTTCGGGCCGGCGCCGCAGACAAGCTACGATTCGGCGAAGCCCGACGACCGCTTCTTCACCTTGCTCGGTTCGGGCGACGATGCCGCAATGCTCGACGCCAGGCTGGAGCGGGAGAAGAAATTCGATCCTGATATCTGGGTGCTCGAGATCGAGGCCGGCGCTGTTCCGGTCGAGGAACTGCTTTCGGTCAAGACGGACTAAGGCTTGGATTGATCTCTAGGATGCCTTGCGGCTGGCGGCCGGATCGTCGCCGTTCGACGACTGGCGGCTCTCGGCATTCGCCACTTCGGGGCCATTGCCACGGATCGCTCGCGACAATGCCTCTGCCTTCCAGCCGCGCACCCTGTCCAGCGCCGCCTCGCGATGCAGCAGCCGGTAACGGTCGAGGAACAGCCGGATTGCCTGCGGATGCGGAAACTCCCTCGGGAAGACGGCGACCGCGATCAGAAAGGCCCGGTCCTCGCTGAGGTCGAGTGCCCTGAGCGCGGTAAGCAGCGCGGCATGGCTTGACTGTTCGATCAGCGACCGCGCCGTCTGAAAATCGATGTCGAGCGCATCGGCGAGCGCGGTCTGGAAGAAGGCGGCATTGCCGGTCAGCGCCGTCTCGCGCAGCTTGACGTAGCTCGCCTGGCCGAGGAACGGATTGACGCTGACATCCTCGCCGGCCGTATCGGGGCGCATCATCGCGCGCAGCCGGCGCCTTGCGTTCTCGGCGGCATTGCCGCGGGGCTCCCGCGTTTCCGCGTCGGCTGCAGCGGCGGCCGCTTCCTTCGCCGGCACCGCTTCTGCATTGCCCGGCGCTGCCTCGGTTTTCGCCGGCATTGCCGTCACGATCGTCTGCGGCGGCCGCATCCTGACCAGCGTCGGCTTTTCAAGCGCCTTGATCAGATCCGATATGGTCGGGTTCAGGTCCTTGCGCCGCGCAATGGCGCGCGCATGCGGCAGGCCGTGCCGTCCGATCAGCGCGATGAGGTCGATGTCGCTCAGCGCCCGCGAGCGGATCAGCAGGGGAGCGGCGGTATCGACCGGCTCCTCGGCCAGGCGCCGCACCAGGGCGCTAGGCGCATACTCGCATTCGGAAAGTGCCGCGGCGACATAGCGGCGCGATTCGACCGAAACCTCGCTGAACAGCGGCAGCGTCAGATCTTCGAGCTGGGCGATCTCGCGGCGCGAGGGCCGGGTGAGTGAGCAGAATGCCGACACCACGGCGCGGAACAACCTTTCGGCCTTTCCCGCTTCAGCCCGAATAGCGATTTGCCTGAAATCCGAAGATGACACGGAGGATACGCCCGACACTCGACACGACTTGGACCACGCTCGACCGGGACTGTGTCGGTTTCGCGATTACCAAGAACAAAGATCAAGTTAGCGACGATCCGTTAGCGCTCCGTTAACCCTCTGCCCGCCTTAATCATATTTGGAGGCGTTGCGTTGTGCTCCGGGGCAACCGAGAGGAATGCGCGAACCATGGGCATGGTACTGTCTTTCGTGCCGCGAACGGCACCAACCAATCGAGCAAGTCAAAACACCGGTACGCCGGCGGCGGTGATCATTTTCCCCGGCGTCCGCTACGAACCTTCGCCGCTAACCGGCGATGCGAGGCCAAGCGGTCCGGACAAGCCGGGTGCGCCGAGGACGCCGGTCCCGCATCATTAGGGCGCCGCGGTCGAAATCAGTAGTCCTGCAGCTCGCAGGAACTCTGCTCCAGGAACTGTGAGACGACAGGTTTCCAGCTGTCGTCGGGCACGAAGGAGCGGATGACGAAGATGCCTTCCTCGATCGGCGCTTCGACGAAGATCGCGCCCTGCAGCTCCTCGGGAAGTTGCCTGCGCACATCGATCATCTGAGCCGGCGTCAGCACCACGGTATCGAGCACGCCGCCGGTGGCGCTGTGGTCGTTGAAGGAATAGAGGTTGTGGCCGCTGCGGTCATAGACCGAGACCGACCAGAACGGTACGTTTCCGGGCGCCTTGATACGCACCATGCCCTCGGCGAGGTCGAAGCGGCAGGCCGCGGCGTAAAATAGGGGATCGACGGATTTCACCACCGGCGCACCGCCGGCCTCGGCGTCGAGCCTGGTCATCTTATAGAGGTCCGAGGCCATCGCCAATCGCGACCAGGCGTCGCGTTCGGAAAATTCCGGCACCAGCATCAAGACGACGATATGCACGATGCCGGCACCGAGCAGACCGAGCAGGACGGTGTGCAGCAACTTACGCATTGCAGCCGGCCTTCACGATCCTGGGCAGCGTCACATCGGAAAGGCCGGTGCTGCTGGCGATCGGCGTGTCGTAGAAGGTGAGCACGAAATACATCCGTCCGAAGCCCTCGGTCAGAAGCCAATTGCCAGGGGCCGGGCGGTTGCCGACGGTGATGATCACCGAATTGTCGGGCTGGCGCAGCACCTGATAGGACTGCAGAGCCGCAAGCCTCGGCCTGTCGGTGTCGACCACGCCGAGCGATTGGTCGGCGGCATAGAGGGTCCAGAAACGGGCGGTTGGGAAGCCGCCTTCGATCATGTAGGCGCATTCGCGCCTGAGCTGGTCGCCGCCGGCATCGCGTTCGGCGATGAAGGAGAGCCCCTCGGCCCGGCCGAGCGCCAGCACGCCCTCGCGTGCCACGCGTGCCTTCGAATAGGGGTCGGCCGCTTGCGTGCCGATCTCGGGGAAGGCGGTCCACTGGCCGATCCTGATCGCGCCGACGCCGTCCTGTGCCTTCAGCGCATACCAGACGCTGCTGCCGCCGCCGCCGATGGCGATGGCAAGCGCGACGAGCGTCAGAAAGGCGTTCTTGAGCATCAGGGGCCGGGAACAACAAAGGATTGCCGCTCGGGGATATCGCGGGGCAGGGGCTCGTGGCAAGGCCGGCGTCCGGCTGAATTGGCCGCTCAGAGCGCCGACAGCGTCTCCGGCGCCTTGGGCGGCTCGAGCACGGGCGCTGCCTGGAACATCTTGGTCATCTCCCGCAGCGTCTGAGTGGTGCGGCTGGACAGCACCGGCGGGCGCTCGGCGGCGGCTTCGGCCTCCGCCTGCTCGGCGTTCTTCTTTGCCGCCTCCTCGGCCTTGGCCGCGACTTCCGGATCGACGAAGGGATGATCGAGGCCGGGGATCGGCTTCAAGTCGATGTTCTGGTGCGCGTAGACCATCAGCCGCTGCCACACCATCGCCGGCAGCGTGCCGCCGGTCATGTTCTTGGTCGGGGTGAAGTCGTCATTGCCGAGCCAGACAGCGGCGGTGTAATTGCCGGTGAAGCCGACAAACCAGGCATCGCGGTAGGATTGCGTCGTGCCGGTCTTGCCGGCGACCACGATGTTGGGAAGCAGAGCGCGCCGTGCCGTGCCGATCACCGGCACTGCCGCCAGCATGGTGTTCATGTATTTCAGCGCCTGTTCCGACAGCACGCGGTGCGTCGGCGGCGCGTCCTTGGCCCAGTCGTAGACCACCTCGCCACTACGGGTGACGAGCTGCGTGATTCCGTGCCGCGAACCGACGAAACCGTTCTGCGCGAACACGCTGTAACCGGTCGCCTGGTCCATGACCGTCATGCCCGACGTGCCGAGCACCATGGTCTTGTGCCCTTCGAGCGGCGACTCCACGCCCATCGCTTCGGCCATCGCCTTGATCGGGCCGATGCCGAGATAGTCCTTGGCCAGTCGCACCGGCACGGTGTTGATCGATTTGGCGATCGCCGTGATCAGCGTCACGTTGCCGGCCGAGCCGCCATTGTAATTGTGCGGCGACCAGCCGCCCCAGCTGATCGCGCCGCCGGAAACAACCGAGTCCGGCGTGAAGCCGTGCTCCATGGCGGTGGCATAGACATAGGGCTTGAAGGACGAGCCGGTCTGGCGCAGTGCCTTGGTGGCGCGGTTGAACTGGCTGGCGCCATAGTCGCGGCCGCCGACGATCGCCCTGACCGCGCCATTGGTCTCGATGACCACCACCGCCCCTTCGGTGACGTTGTATTCCTTGCCGAACTGGCGCAGGTGGAATTCGACGGACTCTTCAGCCGCCTTCTGGATGTTGGCATCGAACGTGGTGTGGGCGACGAGCGAGTGCTGGCCGGACTTGGCGGCGATCTTCTTGACCTCGTCGAAGGCCCAGTCGAGGAAATAGTCCGGGCTCTTCTGTTCGCCGCGATCGACGACGTCGGCCGGATGCAGCCTCGCCTGCAGCACCTGGCCTTCGGTCATGAACCCGGAATCGACAAGGTTCGACAGCACCACATTGGCCCGCGCGCGAGCGGCGGGCAGGTTGATATGCGGTGCGTATTTGGTCGGCGCCTTGAACAGGCCGGCCAGCATCGCTGCCTCGGCGAGGTTCAGATCCTTGACGCTCTTGCCGAAATAGAAATCCGCCGCCGCCTCGATGCCGAACGTGCCGCCACCCATATAGGCGCGGTCGAGATAGAGCTGCAGGATCTCCTTCTTCGACAGATTGGCCTCCAGCCAGAGCGACAGGAAGGCTTCCTTGATCTTGCGCTGCAAGGTGCGCTCATTGCTCAGGAACAGGTTCTTGGCCAGTTGCTGGGTGATGCTGGAACCGCCTTGGACGACGGAATTGGCCCGCACATTCTCGAAGATCGCGCGCGACAGGCCGAGCACGTCGATGCCGTAGTGGTCGAAGAAACGCCGGTCCTCGGTCGCCAGCACCGCCTTGATGACATGGTCGGGCATCTCGTCGACCGGCACCGAATCGCGCTGGATGATGCCGCGCTGGCCGATCTCGTTGCCGTAACGGTCGAGGAAAGTGACGGCGAAGTCGCCCTGGGTGCGCCAGTCGCCGGTGGTGATCTGGAAGGCTGGCAAGGCCAGCGCAAAAAGCACCACGATGCCGCCGGCGCCCAGCGTAAACCCTTCGCTCAGCACTTCGACGATGCCGCGCCGCCAGCCTTTGACACGGAAACGCCGGGAAAAGATGGTAGCTGCTTCCCAGAACTGGCGTGCCTTGAAGCCGATCTCGTAGAGCGAGGAATCGAGCCACGCATCCACCGCCAGCAGCGCCGCGGCGATCGGACCTCTTCTCTTGCGTGGCATCAAAGGACTGGTCATTCCAGAATTCCGCCCCACGCCGTGACCTGATTTCAAGACGGCGCCCCGGAGAAGACTATTCGTCCATTTTAGCACTGCTCACAAGGGCAGCGAAGCCACGCCGCGCGGTTTGTTGACTGGGTAGAGAAGGCTTCGAGGCTGATAGCGCCCGGCCGATGTCAGCGCGCCGCGATGAAGCGCATGAAATGCGCCACGTCGGCCTCGCTCGGCTCCTGGCCGGTGAAGCTGCGCAGATAGGCGGCGAGATGACTGACCCGGGCCTCGACCGGCTCCTTGAGGTCGAGCACGTAATAGCCGATCTGCATGTAGTAGAGCACGCGGGCGCGGATGAAGGCGTCTTCCTCGTCGTAGCCGTGCCGGCGGTACATGTCGCGGATGGCGACGAGGCGCTCGTCGTCCGCCTGGTCGATCATGCGCCGCACATCGTCGGAGCGGCGCGCCCATTCGCGAATGGCAAAGTCCAGCCGGGGATCGAACAGCCGCTCGTCGGCCCAGCATTCGAAGACGTTCATGACGCCCATGATGATGCTTTCGGCCGGGCGCCCGGCGCGTTCGACGATCGCCTTGGTGTTGGTGTCGTGCCAGTGCGCGAGCAACTGGTCGAGCAGGTCCTGGCGGCTTTGGAAATACCAGTAGAAGCTCGAGCGCGAGACGCCGAGCTTCTGGCCGAGCGGCAGCACGCGCACGCTTTCGATGCCGTCCGAAATCAGCGTCTGCAGCGCCAGATTGATCCAGTCCCAGCGCGTCACCTTGATGTTGCCTGGCGCCGGCTCGTCCTGGGGTGCAATCATGATCATGTCCGCACAAGTGCCATGGCGCGCAGCGGCGTGCAAGCGGTCTGTACACAAGTGTCTAGACACATATGTACAGTGCCTGTATGGTGAGAGCCTCCAACGAGAGGGAGAGGCTCGTGAAGTCGCACTATCGCGCAGTCGTCATCGGGGGTGGGGTGGTTGGCGCCTCGGTTCTCTACCACCTGGCGCGCTTCGGCTGGAAAGACGTGGCGCTGATCGAGCGCGCCGAACTGACCGCTGGTTCGACCTGGCATGCGGCTGCCGGTTTCCATGCGCTGAACGCCGACCCGAACGTCGCGGCGTTGCAGGACTACACGATAAAACTCTATCGCGAGATCGAGGCCGAGTCCGGCCAGAATGCCGGCCTGCACATGACCGGCGGCGTCAACATGGCCAGCGACCCCGCCCGCTGGGAATGGCTGAAATCGGCTTGGGCGGTGTTCCAGTCGGTCGGCATCGAGACGGCGCGGCTGGTGAGCCCGGAAGAAATCAAGGAGATCTGCCCGATCGTCGATGTCAGCGATGTGCTGGGCGGCCTCTACGATTCCAACGAAGGCCATCTCGACCCCTATGGTACTACCCATGCCTATGCTGGAGCGGCGAAGAAGCGCGGCGCCGAAATCATCCTGCGCAACCGGGTGCTCGACCTCAAGCAGCGCGCCGACGGCGGCTGGGACGTCTTCACCGAACAGGGCATGATCGTCGCCGAGCATGTCGTCAACGCCGGCGGTCTCTGGGCAAAGCAGCTCGGCCGCATGGCTGGCGTCGAGCTGCCGGTGACGCCGATGGAGCATCACTATTTCGTCACCGAGGACATTCCGGAGGTCGCCGCCCTCGACAAGGAACTCGGCCTCGCCGTCGATCTCGATGGCTTTGCCTACCTCCGCCAGGAGCGCAAGGGCGTGCTGCTCGGCGTCTACGAGCAGAACCCGAAGCATTGGAACATGGACGGCGCGCCCTGGGATTACGGCATCGAGCTGATCCCGGAAGACATCGACCGCATCAGCCCGGAACTCGCCAAAGCCTATGAGCGCTTTCCCTGCCTCGCCACCGCCGGCATCCGCAAATGGGTCAACGGCGCCTTCACCTTCACGCCCGACGGCAACCCGATCGTCGGGCCGGTGCGCGGCCTCAGCAACTACTGGGTCGCCTGTGGTGTCATGGCCGGCTTCAGCCAGGGCGGCGGCGTCGGCAAATCGCTGGCCGAATGGATGATCCATGGTGAGCCTGAGGCCGACATCTTCGGCATGGATATCGCCCGCTACGGCGCCTTTGCCGCCAACCGCGAGTATCTGAAACAGACGACGCGGCAGTTCTATGCCCGCCGCTTCGTCATGACCTTTCCCAACGAGCGCCTGCCTGCCGGCCGACCGCTGAAACGCCCCGGCGCCTATGACGGCATGAGCGCTGCCGGATGCGAATGGACCTCGTCCTGGGGCTTGGAAATCCCCGCCTATTTCGCGCCGATGGGTTTTCGCGAAAACACCACGCTGAAGCGCTCCAACGCCTTCGACATCGTCGGCGACGAGGCGCTGCAGGTGCGCCGCGCCGCCGGTCTCGTCGACACCTCCGCCTTCTCGCGCTACGCCGTGTCCGGGCCGGGCGCGGAAGCCTGGCTCGACCGGCTACTAGCCTGCAGGCTGCCGAAGCCGGGGCAGGTGAGGCTGGCGCCGATGCTCGGCCATGACGGAAGGCTGAAGGGCGATCTCACCGTTTTCAACTGGGGTGGCGGCCAATACTGGATCATGGGCTCCTACTATCTCAGGGAATTCCACATGCGCTGGTTCGAGGGGCATGGTGCCGACGGCGTCTCTGTCACCGACATTTCCGACACGATCTCAGGTTTCCTCGTCACCGGGCCGGATGCCCGGGAAATCGTCGCGCGCACCACGCATCAGGATGTCTCGGCGAACGCCCTGCCGTTCATGGCCTGCGGCGCGTTCGACATCGGCATGGCGCAAGCACGTGTCGCGCGGCTGTCGATCGCCGGTGAGGTCGGCTTCGAGATCAATTGTCCGGCCACCATGCATGCCACCTTGCGCGACACGTTGCTTGCGGCCGGCGAGGATCTCGGCCTAGCGGAAGTCGGCTTCTATGCGCTGAATGCGCTCCGGCTGGAAAAGAGCTTTGGCATCTGGTCGCGCGAATTCACCCAGGCCTACACGCCTACCCAGACCGGACTCGACCGTTTCATTGCTTTCTCCAAGGGCGATTTCATCGGCCGCGATGCGGCGCTGACGGAGCGCGATGGCGGCGGCATCAGACAATGCCTGGTGACGCTCGAGGTCGATGCCGTTGACGCCGACGCCAGCGGCTTCGAACCGGTCTGGCATCAGGGCCGGCGCGTTGGCTTCGTCACCTCAGGCGGATATGGCTACACGGTCGGCAAGAGCCTGGCGCTGGCGCTTGTCGATCGCGATTTTGCTCGAGAAGGCACCGCCTTGTCGGTGCATATCGTCGGCGTCGAGCGGCCGGCGCGCGTCATTCCGGCCTCGCCCTACGACCCCGAGGGCAAGGCGATGCGGCAATGAGGAGGAACTGTTATGGTTGATGACGCTGCACGCGACACCAGGCGCGAGCGCCGGCGCGGCCGCACCGGCGAGGCCGGCAGCGAGTCGAGCCGCCGCCCGGACTACCGCTCGCTGAAAAACCCGTTCCTGCCGCAGCCGGTCTTTTCGGACGATCAGGTGGCGGCGATCCACGATACGGCACTGCGCGTGCTGGAGGAACTCGGCATCAAGGTGTTGCTGCCCGAAGCGCGTGAGCGTTTCGCCCGCGCCGGCGCGCTGGTCGACGAGGACAGCCAGATGGTACGCATCGGCCGCGACATCGTCGCGACCGCACTGGCCTCGGCGCCAAAATCCATCCGGGCGCTGGCGGGCGACCGTAGCCGTGACCTGATGCTCGAACTCGGCTCGATGACCTTCCTCGCCGGGGCCGGCGCGCCCAACGTCACCGATCTCGAACGCGGCCGGCGGCCAGGAACGCTTGCCGCTTTTGAGGAATTGACCAAGCTGATCCAGCATTTCGACGTGCTGCATATGCTTTGCCCGTGCATCGAGCCGCAGGACGTCGACAATCGCTTCCGCCACTATGCCGTCAACCGCGCCCAGCTGACGCTGTCGGACAAAGTCCCGTTCATTTTCGCGCGCGGCACGCCGCAGGTCGAAGACGGGTTCGAGATGATCAGGCTGGCGCGCGGGTTCTCCGAAGAAGAATTCTTTGCCGGCGCCCATTGCTACACCGTCATCAACACCAACTCGCCGCGCCAGCTCGACATTCCAATGGCGCAAGGCATCATCGACTTCGCCCGCGCCGGCCAGGTGTCGATCATCACACCGTTCTGCCTGGCGGGCGCCATGGCGCCGATCACTGTGGCCGGCGCGCTGACGCTGCAGCATGCCGAGGCGCTGGCGGGCTTGACCCTTGCCCAGATCGTGCGGCCGGGCGCGCCGGTCGTCTACGGTTCCTTCTCCTCCAATGTCGACATGAAGTCGGGCGCGCCGGCCTTCGGCACGCCGGAGCACGTCAAGGCGACGCTGGGGGCTGGCCAGCTGGCGCGCTTCACCGGCCTGCCCTGGCGTTCGGGCGGTGGCAGCGCCGCCAACATTTCTGATGCGCAGGCAGCCCACGAGACGCAGTTCGCGCTGTGGGGCTCGGTGCTGGCAGGCGCCACCGTCTGCATCCACGCCGCCGGCTGGCTCGAGGGGGGCTTGAGCGTTTCCTTCGAGAAGCTGATTACCGACATCGAGGCGCTGCAGACGGTCGCGGAACTCTGCGCATCAACACCTGGCGACGAGGATGCGATCGGCTTCGAAGCCATAGCCGAAGTGCAGCCGGGCGGGCATTTCTTCGCGGCCAGCCACACAATGGCGCGCTACCGCACCGCCTTCTACGAGCCGCTGGTCGCCGACTGGTCGAATTTCGGCAACTGGACGCAAGCCGGCTCGAAGAGCGCGACCGAACGAGCAACGGGTGTCTGGAAGCGGCTGGTCGCCGACTTCCAGCCACCGACATCCGCCGCTGCTACGTCAGGCATCCTCGATGAGTTCATCGCACGCCGCACCGAACAGGGCGGCGCGGCACCCGTCTCCTGATCAGGACATGCGCCCGCTACATCGGGCGCTTGTCGCCGGCCTTTTGGGGGTCGCGGCGTATCGTGCCGGCGTCGGCCTTCCGATGCTTGTCGGCGGCAAGCCGGCGAATGCGGTCGAAGCGGCTTTCCTCGGCTGGTTCGGTTGCCGGTACAGAATTTGGCTTCGGTACGAACGTTATCATTTGTCGTTCTCCTTGCCGCTGGGTCGCGCCGGGGAAGATCCCCCGGCGGCTGTCTTTCAGGCTCTTATGCAGAGTTCGTTTGTCTCGAAGAGGTAGAAGAGTTCATGCCGCGAGAGCAACCGCACAGCTCGTGGCGCCCAGCCTGTCGGGCGATGCTTCTCCGGGCATGGTCGCCCAGCCGCCCGTCTCAATGAACTGCCGCTTCTTGTAGCTGTCGGTCAGGGCCTTGAACTCGACAAGCTTGGCGGCCGCATCGGGCGCTGCGTTGAAGCGATCGACACAGATGGCCGAGGCCAGTTTGCCCCGCGCCACATCGCCGGCCGTTGCCGACAGTGAGCGCGAGGTGCCGCCTGTCACCCATCCACCCCAGTTGAAACCGATGATCAGCGTGGCGACGAGGGTTACTGCGCATGCCCAGAAAAGCGTGGACTTGGCCGGCTGGTAGTCTTCCCAGCGACGCGCGAGAGATGGCTTGCTGCTTTGTGTGGACACGGAACAAGTTCCTTCCTGATTGGGTTGAGATAGGTCGCCCGGCCGGTCGCGGAGCGGCCGGAATTTCATGGAATTTCTTTCTGGAGCCGGCATGGGTGGCCGCTGCTCCTGTATAGGCGCATTGGCACTCGATAGATAGGAGTGCCAAGAATTATTCGTGCGATACGTGGAAATATTAAAACGTATTATTTTGCCAGATCGTTTTCCGATATTCGGAATATCTAAAATATTTCCAAGTTTGAATTTTGTCGGACGAATGCCTATCTATATCGAACAAGTTCGTTTTCACGATTTCGAGCGCAACGGAGATTTGTCGATGGCCGATGGCAATCAAAGTATCATGGAAAAAGCTGAAGCCCGCTTTGTCGACAAGCAGAAAAAGACTGCGGAGCGAAACAAGGCGACTGCCGAATATATGTCCGAAGCCAAGGCCCGGATCATCAAGACGGCAAGACTGCGCGAATTGCGGCTGGCCAAGGAAGAGGCCGATCGCGTGGCGGAGGCCCTGAACCCGACGCCGAAGAAGAAGCGGGTGGCCAAGAAGATCGCCGCAACGGAGGTCAAGTCATGAGCCTCACATTCCCCAATCGCAGCCGCAGCTATGACGCGGCGGGTCGGCGCATCCGATTTGTCGGCCATGACGGCATGTTCCAGATTTCCTTCTCGGTCGCAGCGGATGCCATGTCGAAGATGCGACCCGAAACCGCAGCCGACGAGGCCGGCTATCTCGCCGCCTTCGATACGGCCAGCAGCGCCATATACGACGTCGCCAGGACGGCCTACGACCGCACCCGCAAGAGCATGTATGTGCTGACAGCGGCTGATTTTCGCTAACTGAATCTTGTTCGCAGTCAGCCGGCTGAGTTGGCAGCAGGATCACCTATTCGCCCGCCGCTCGACATCTTTGCGGTTCAGCCAGTCGAGCATCTCCCCGCATGGCGGCGACAGAGTCGTATTTCCGAGATCATGCGCGTTCATGATCCGGAGAAGACGGACTGATTCGTGCCGTTCCACCATGCGGGTCGTCATCTGGCGGAACGCGCGCAACGCGGCTAGGGCCTGTTCCACCCCAATGGATTGGGATGGCTCTATCTTTTTGTTCGAGCATGATCTTTTCCGAAAACCGGATTCCACTTTTCGGGATCATGCTCTAGGCTGCAAGCGAATTGCCGGTGGTGCAACAAAGCTTGTTCAAGGCGTAACGGGCGAGGGAGAAAACGATGACGGCGCCCGACGATTTGCTGCAGGCCTTATTCCTGAGATTGAAGAGCGATGCCTCGCTGTCGGCGCTGCTGGGCGGCGCCGGCCTGCTCGAGCAGGCAACCGACAACGCTGCCTTTCCCCACGTGACCTGTGGCCGGACCAGCGCTTTTGACCTGGACACTGGCGCCGACAACGATGCCGATCAGCTTGTGACGCTGCATGTCTGGTCGAAAGCCCATGGCGGAGCCGAGACGCGTGTCATCATGGACAGCATCAAGGCGCGCCTTGCCGACGCGGCGCTGGCCATCGGCCCGCATGGCCAGACACGCCTGTCGCTGGAATTCGCCGAGGCCCGCTATGACGAGGATCTGGCGGTCCATCATGGCATGCTGCGCTTTCGCGCCATCACGCAGGAAAACGCCTGACGCGCTTTCAATATCGGTGAAACCGAGTCTAGACTGGACCTTCGCTGGTTTCAGTGGGTTGAGCGGTGGAATCTCAGCTTGATTGTCTCGCGTTGCAGGGGTGTGGCGGGCATGGTTTTTCGGGCGTTCACCGTTCATTTCACGTTCAGCACCGATGCGTTACAACGCTGACCATGAAAACGCTTCGCTCCCATTTCCGAACCGCGACACTGGCGCTTGCAGCGGCCGGCCTGTTTGCGTCGCAGGCGACGGCAATGCCGGTCGTCGCGCCCGCCGACACGCAGCCGATCGTGCTGGCTGCGTCGGACTGCTACGCGATCGGTCAGCAGGTGGCCGAGCAGAATGGCGGCACTCTGGCCAAGGCTTCTCAGACAACGCGCGGTGGCCAGGCGGTCTGCGTCATCGTCGTGCTGGTGCCAGGCAAGGACGGTCAGCGTCCGCGCCGCTCCGAATTCGTCGTTCCGCTGAACTGATCAACCTTCCATCTTACAGGCCTCCGTTTCCCAGGCCGCCGGAATCGGCCTATACCTGACCCCGGATCCGTCAACAGGTTCTAACCGTCATGCGCGTGCTCGTCGTCGAAGATGACAAGGATCTCAACCGGCAGATAGCGGATGCGCTGGTCGATGCCGGCTATGTCGTCGACCGCGCCTTCGACGGCGAGGAAGGGCATTTCCTCGGCGACACCGAACCTTACGACGCGGTGGTGCTCGACATCGGCCTGCCGCAGATGGACGGCATCAGCGTCGTCGAGCGCTGGCGCCGCGGCGGCCGCAAGATGCCGGTGCTGATCCTGACGGCGCGCGACCGCTGGAGCGACAAGGTGTCGGGGATCGATGCCGGCGCCGACGACTATGTCACCAAGCCGTTCCATATCGAGGAAGTGCTGGCACGGGTGCGGGCGCTGATCCGCCGCGCTGCCGGCCATGCCTCGTCGGAATTGACCTGCGGCCCGCTGCGCCTCGACACCAAGGCCTCCAAGGCCGATGTCGACGGCCAGCCGCTGAAGCTGACCTCGCATGAATTCCGGCTGCTGGCCTATCTGATGCACCATATGGGCGAGGTCGTGTCGCGCACCGAGCTGGTCGAGCATCTCTATGACCAGGATTTCGATCGCGACTCAAACACCATCGAGGTCTTCGTCGGCAGGCTTCGCAAGAAGATGGGCATCGACATGATCGAAACCGTGCGCGGCATGGGCTACCGCATGCGTGAGCCGGAGGCGTAAGGCGGAACCTCTCACCTCAAAACCGGTCGTCTCCAAGACGCTTTCGGCGCGGTTCTGGCCGCGCTCTCTGGCGTTTCGCGTCATCGCCTTCTCGACCCTGTGGGCGATCCTGACGCTGGTCGTCATCTTCACCCTCATCACCACGCTCTACCGCCAGGCTAGCGAGCGCGGCTTCGACAGCCTGCTTTCGGCGCATCTGTTCAACCTTATCGGCTCGGTCGGCGTTTCCGAAAGCGGCCAGCTGACCGGCGCGCCGGACCTCGGCGATCTGCGCTTTTCCGAACCGAATTCGGGCTGGTACTGGTCGGTTGAACCGGCCTCCGAGGGCGTGCATGGCGAACTGCACTCCTCTTCGATGACCAAGGCGATTCTTTCGCCGAGCGTCGCCGAGGTTCCCTTCAACACTAGCTTCCAGCGCAGCTATGGCAGCGAAGGCATCCATGGCGAGGAGCTGGAGGTGTTCGAAAGCGAATTCGTCCTCGATGCCAAGAACCGCGCCGCGCGCTTTCGCGTCATGGGCAACCAGACCGAACTGGAGCAGGAGATCGCCAGCTTCCAGCGCCGCCTCCTGACCTATCTCTCGCTGTTCGGCGTCGGCATGATCGCCATCAACGCCTTCGCCATCCTGATCGGCCTGCAGCCCTTGCGCCGCGTCCGCAACGCGCTCGCGATGGTGCGCGAGGGCACGGCGCAGCGGCTCGACGGCAGTTTTCCGGCCGAGATCGAACCGCTGGCCAACGAGACCAACGCACTGATCGAGAACAATAAGCGCATCGTCGAGCGTTCGCGCACGCAGGTCGGCAACCTCGCCCATTCGCTGAAGACGCCGCTGGCCGTGCTGCTCAACGAGGGCCGGGCGCTCGGCGGCGCCAAGGGCCAGCTCATCACCGAGCAGGCCGCCTCGATGCAGAAGCAGGTCGACCATTATCTGCAGCGGGCGCGCGTCGCCGCCCAGCGCGACAGCGTCGTCTACCGCACCCCGGTGGCGCCCCTGGTCCAGCGCATGGTGCGCGTGCTGCAAAAGCTCAACCCTGAGACAACCCTCACGCTTTCACTGCCGGCCACCGACATCATCTTCGGCGGCGAGCGCGAGGACCTGGAGGAACTCTTGGGCAATCTCCTCGACAACGCCATGAAATGGGCCAGGGGTGCGGTCGCCGTGTCGGTCTCGCCTGTCCCCGGCAAGGATGCCAATTTGTTCGAGATCGCCATCGAGGATGACGGTCCAGGCATTCCCGAGGACAAGGCGCGCGAGGCGCTGAAGCGCGGACGGCGCCTCGACGAAACCAAACCTGGCACGGGGCTCGGCCTCGCCATTGTCGCCGACCTCGTCAACGAGTATGGAGGCGGTCTGGCGCTTGAACGCTCCGTCATGGGCGGGTTGAAGGCGGCGGTGCGGTTGCGGAGCCTTCAGTGATGCTATTTTCAATGGTGGGCCGCGGCCAAATTTCCGACAAATATCAATACTATGGCCTTGCCGGCTTCCCGATGGCGCGGCCCCCAGTTCATCCTGCTCGAGAAATCCGGTTGTTGGCATGAAGATTCGCGTCGCGCTCCTTTCCGCACTGCTCGCCGTTTCCGGCTGTGGGACGTTGGGCAAGGGCGGCCCTGGCGCGGCGGTCACGCCGGCGCCGGCCGCCACGCCTCAGGCCGGCAGCAAGGTGGCGACGACGATCATTTCGGCCATGGGCGGTGGCCTTGTCGGCGGATCGATCGGCTCCGGACTGAGCGATGCCGACAAGCGCAAGGCGCTGGAAGCCGAATACAAGGCGCTCGAATACACGGCGAGCGGCCAGAAGGTGACATGGAAAAGCGACAGTTCGGGCCGCTCGGGCGAAGTCGTTGCCGCCCAGCCTTATCGGGTCGGCTCGCAGGACTGCCGGCAATACACCCATACGGTGTTCAGCGGCGCCGCCGGGGCCACCGCGCGCGGCACCGCCTGCCGCAATGCCGACGGCAGCTGGACGCCGCTGACCTGATCAATGCTTGTCGCCCAAAAGTGCGCAGCGGTTTTGGGATAACGACATGCATCAAGAGGAAGCCGGATCGGGTTCAGATCCGATCCGGTTGACATCGGTCAAGGACAGACGGCGCACGTGCCGTCAAAGCGTCGCAGGATGCCCATGTTGGCAGGGCAGGGCTCTGCCGGTATTGGATGAAAGATGCTGTTCTGGGTCATAGCCGCTATCCTCACGCTAGGCGCCAGCCTTGCGGTGCTGCTGCCGCTGGCCGGCGGCCCGACGGGCGCGTCGGCGGCCGGCGACCACGACCTCGAAGTCTATCGCGACCAGCTGTCCGAGCTTGACCGCGACGTGGCGCGCGGCCTGATCCAGCCGGCCGAGGCCGAGGAGGCGCGTGCCGAAATCGGTCGCCGCATCCTGCGCCTCGGCGCTCCCGGTCAGCCCGACACGGTGGCGGCGCGGCGGCCATCGCTGGCGGCAAGGCTGGTGGCGACAGTGGCGGTGCTGGCGGTTCCGCTGGTCAGCTGGGGGCTTTACATCAAGCTCGGCTCGCCCGATTTGCCTTCGCAGCCGCTCGCCGAGCGGCTCGCCAAGAATCCTGCCGACTCCTCGGTGGACGAGCTGGTGGCGCGCGCCGAGGCGCATCTGGCCGCCAACCCTTCCGATGGCCGCGGCTGGGACGTGCTGGCGCCAATCTATCTGCGCCTGCAGCGTTATTCCGACGCGGTGAGCGCCTATCGCAACGCTATCCGCCTCGACGGCGAAAGTGCTGCCCGCCAGGCCGGCCTCGGCGAGGCGATCGCCAATGCCGCCGGCGGTATCGTCTCGGTCGAGGCGCAGGACGCGTTCGAGGCGGCGTTGAAGCTCGATCCGGCCAATGCGAAGGCAAGCTTCTACCTGGCAATGGGCCTGGCGCAGGAAGGCCGTACAGGCGAAGCAACGGCGGCATGGCAGAACATGCTCGGCACACTGCCGCCGGAATCGCCCTGGCGCCGCGCCGTCGAGCAGGCGCTGGCCGAAAACGTGAAGACGGCCGTCGCGTCGGGAGCGCCCGCCAACGGCCCGGGTGCACAGGCGGTCGAAGCGGCGCAGTCGATGTCGCCGCAGGACCGCCAGACGATGATCGAAACCATGGTCGCCGGGCTCGACGAGAAGCTCAAACAAAACCCGCGCGACACGGAAGGATGGATGCGGCTTATTCGTTCCTATGTCGTGCTTGGCAAGGCCGACCAGGCGCGCGATGCGCTGAGCCGCGGCATAGCCGTCTTTGGCGCCGACAGCGAGGAAGCGAAAAAGTTCACCGCCTTTGCCGCCTCGCTCGGCCTGACGGTGACGGAGTAGACGATGACGCGCAAGCAGAAGAGATTGTCAGTGATCGTCGCGGGGCTGGCTTTCCTCGGTGCCGCCACCGGTCTCACCTTCTACGCGCTCGGCCAGAAGGCCTCCTACTTCTACATGCCCGGCGATCTTGCTACGGCAACCGTCCAGCCCGGCCAGCGTATCCGACTCGGCGGCCTCGTCGAAAAGGGCACGATCGAGCGGGGGCAGGGCGCGACCGTTGCCTTTTCGGTGACCGACAAGCAGAAATCGGTCAAGGTCACCTATACCGGCATCCTGCCCGACCTGTTCCGCGAGGAGCAGGGCGTCATCACCGAGGGCAGTTTCGGCCCGGACGGCGTCTTTGTCGCCGACAGCGTGCTGGCAAAGCATGACGAGCGCTACATGCCCAAGGAAGTCGCCGACGGCCTCAAGGCCAAGGGCGTCTGGCAGGAGAGCAAGAGTGAGTAACGCGCTTGGTTGAAACCGGACATTTCGCCCTCGTCCTCGCCTTCGCGCTGTCGCTGGTGCAGATGCTGGTGCCTCTCTATGGCGCGCGCGCCGGCAACCAGAAGATGATGGCGGTCGGCGGTCCGGTGGCGGTGACAGGCTTCGCGCTCACCGCGCTCTCTTTCGCGGCGTTGGCAATCGCCTACGCAAGCTCCGACTTCTCGGTGGCGAGCGTCTGGGAGAATTCGCATTCGCTGCAGCCACTGATCTACAAGATCACCGGAACCTGGGGCAATCACGAAGGCTCGATGCTGCTCTGGGTGCTGATCCTGACCTTCTTCGGCGCTCTTGTTGCCGCCTTCGGCTCCAACCTTCCGGCAACGCTCAAGGCCAATGTGCTGGCCGTGCAGGGCGCTATCGGCGCCGCCTTCTTCCTGTTCATCCTGGCGACGTCCAATCCCTTCACCCGGCTCAATCCGGCCCCGATCGAGGGCCGCGACCTCAACCCGGTGCTGCAGGATCTCGGCCTCGCCATCCATCCGCCGCTGCTCTATCTCGGCTATGTCGGCTTCTCGATCTGCTTTTCATTCTCGGTCGCGGCCCTCATCGAGGGCCGAATCGACGCCTCCTGGGCGCGTTGGGTACGGCCGTGGACGCTGGTCGCCTGGATGTTCCTCACCGGCGGCATCGCCATGGGCTCCTACTGGGCCTACTACGAGCTCGGCTGGGGCGGCTTCTGGTTCTGGGATCCGGTCGAGAACGCCTCCTTCATGCCATGGCTGGCAGGCACGGCGCTGCTGCATTCTGCGATCGTCATGGAAAAGCGCTCGGCGCTGAAGATCTGGACGCTGCTGCTCGCCATCCTCACCTTCTCGCTGTCGCTGCTCGGCACCTTCCTGGTGCGCTCCGGCGTGCTGACCTCGGTGCATGCCTTCGCCACCGACCCGACGCGCGGCGTCTTTATCCTCTGCATCCTGACGCTGTTCATCGGCGGCTCGCTGGCACTGTTCGCCTTGCGCGCCTCGAGGCTGACGGCCGGCGGCCTGTTCCATCCGATCTCGCGCGAAGGCGCTTTAGTCCTCAACAATCTGTTCCTCACCACCGCAACCGCCACCGTCCTGGTCGGCACGCTCTATCCGCTGGCGCTCGAAGCCGTCACCGGCGGCAAGATCTCGGTCGGCGCGCCGTTCTTCGACCTGACATTCGGCCCGCTGATGCTGCCGCTGCTGGCGATCGTGCCGTTCGGTCCGCTGCTTGCCTGGAAGCGCGGCGACGTCTTCGCCGCCGCGCAGCGCCTGATGACGGCCTTTGCCGCGGCACTTGCCGCCATGCTGGTAACGGTCCTGTTCGTCGATGGCGCCTCGGTGTTTGCCGCGCTTGGCGTCGGCCTTGCCGTCTGGCTGGTCTGCGGTGCGCTCACCGATCTCGCCGTCAAATCGGGCTTCGGTTCGGTGACGCCCACCATCATGCTGCGGCGCTTCGCCGGCCTGCCGCGCTCGGTGTTCGGCACCGCGCTCGCCCATCTCGGCCTTGGCCTGACGCTGCTCGGCATCGTCGGCACGCTCAGCTTCGGCACCGAGAAGATCCTGTCCATGCATGCCGGCGAGACCGTCGAACTGTCCGGCAACACGCTGCGCTTCGAAGGGCTCTACCCGGCGCAAGGGCCGAACTACAGCGAGGATCGCGGCCGCTTCGTCGTCATCGGCGCCGACGGCAATGCCAGGGGCGAGATAAGCTCGGCCAAGCGCTTCTATCCGGTGCGCCAGACGACCACGACCGAATCCGGCATCAGGACTGTTTGGTTCAGCCAGCTCTATCTGTCGCTGGGCGATGAGGGCAATGACGGCTCCGTCGTCGTCAGGCTGTGGTGGAAGCCGCTGGTGACGCTGATCTGGGGCGGTGGCCTGGTGATGATGGCGGGCGCGGCAATGTCGCTGATGGACCGCCGACTGCGCGTCGGCGCGCCGTCGCGCCGCAAGAAACTCGTGCCTTCCGCGAGCCTGTCATGATGGCAAGGTTCTCGCTGGCTTCGCTGGTGCTGTTGCTGGCCCTGCTGTTCGCCGGCAGCGCCTTCGCGGTGAAGCCTGACGAGGTGCTCTCGGATCCCGCGCTGGAGGCGAGGGCGCGAACCCTGTCGGAAGGGCTGCGCTGCATGGTCTGCCAGAACCAGTCGATCGACGAATCCGACGCCGATCTCGCCCGCGACCTGCGCATCCTGGTGCGTCAGCGGCTTGTCGCAGGCGACACCGACCAGCAGGTGATGGACTATGTCGTTTCGCGCTACGGCGAGTTCGTGCTGCTGAAGCCGCGCTTCAGCCTGAGCAATGCCTTGCTCTGGGGCACGCCGGTGCTCTTGCTTCTGGCCGGCGGCATCTTCATCGTGCTCACGGCGCGATCGCGCCGTTCGACGGCAACGAAGGCTCTGACCGCCGAGGAGCAGGCGGCGCTGGACAAGATGCTGCGCGACTGATCGCCAACATTACAAAAGTTTCATGCACCGGAAATGGCGCCGTAATGTGCGCCTCTCTATTCCTCTCGATCGAGGATGTCCTGGCTAAGCCGCATCCAATCAAAAGAGGATACGAGACCCATGAATATTGCCCCCAATTCATATTCCCGCACCCGCAAGCGCCTTCTGGCCGCCGTTGCCTCGCTGGCCGTTGCCGGCGCCGTCGGCTTTGGTGTCGTGACCACCGGAACGGCTCCAGTTCTGGCCGATGCCGTGCGTGTCGAGGCGCCGCAGGTTCCCGGCTTTGCCGACATCGTCGAGCGCGTCTCGCCAGCGGTGGTCAGCGTCAAGGTCAAGGCCAAGATCGAGCCGGCGGCCGATGATGGTTCCGACCAGTCGGACGACCAGGACGGCATGAACAACCTGCCCGACAATCCGCAGCTGCGTCGCTTCTTCAAGGAATTCCGCGGCTTTGGCGACCAGAACGGCCAGAACCAGTTCGGCAGCCGCCGCTTCAACCACCGCGACCACAACAACGACCAGCCGCGCCCGGTGGCGCAAGGCTCCGGCTTCTTCATCTCCGATGACGGCTATCTCGTCACCAACAACCACGTCGTCGAGGAAGGCTCGGCCTTCACCGTGGTGATGAATGACGGCAAGGAGCTCGACGCCAAGCTGATCGGCACCGACCCGCGCACCGATCTCGCCGTACTCAAGGTCGATGGCGTCGGCAAGTTCACCTATGTCGACTTCGCCGACGATTCCAAGGTCCGTGTCGGCGACTGGGTGGTGGCCGTCGGCAATCCGTTCGGCCTTGGCGGCACCGTGACCGCCGGCATCGTCTCGGCCCGCGGCCGCGACATCGGCGCCGGTCCTTATGACGACTTCCTGCAGATCGATGCCTCGGTCAACCGCGGCAATTCGGGCGGCCCGACCTTCAACCTCAACGGCCAGGTCGTCGGCATCAACACCGCGATCTTCTCGCCCTCGGGCGGCAGCGTCGGCATCGCCTTCGACATCCCGGCTTCAACCGCCAAGCAGGTCGTCGAGGATCTGATGAAGAACGGCTCCGTCCAGCGCGGCTGGCTCGGCGTCGAGATCCAGCCGGTCACGTCCGACATCGCCGAGTCGCTCGGGCTGAAGTCCGAGAAGGGCGCGCTGGTGTCGAGTGCGCAGGACGACGGCCCCGGCAAGAAGGCCGGCATCACCGCTGGCGATGTCATCACCCAGGTCGACGGCAAGGACGTCGCTTCGCCCAAGGAACTCGCCCGTCTGATCGGCGCCTATTCGCCTGGCAAGTCGGTCGACGTCATCGTGTGGCGCGACGGCAAGAGTGAGACCATAAAGGTCGACCTCGGCAAGCTGCCGGCAAGCGACAAGCAAGCCTCGACCGATCAGCAGCCGCCCGCCGCTCCGGCAAAGCCCGACACGCTGGCCGATCTTGGCCTCACCGTTACCAAGTCCGAAAAGGGCAAGGGGCTGGTTGTGACCGATGTCGACCCGGACAGCGACGCTGCCGATCGCGGCATCCAGCCCGGCGACATCATCACCTCGGTCAATTCGGTGGAGGTGAGCGGAACCGACGATGTCACCAAGGCAATGGCCGACGCGGTGAAGTCGGGCCGCAAGGCGGTGCTGATGCAGATCACCCGCGACGACTCCAACCGCTTCGTCGCCCTGCCTGTCGCCAAGGGCTGACATTCGAAACTTTTCCGGTGCGGCGGTTTCAACACCCCCGAGCCGCCGCGCGGGAAAGCACGGGGCCTGAATGCGTTAGTCAGTCATCGTGTTCCTCCCCCGGCGGCAGCGGGCTTCCCATCGCCCGCTGCCGCTCTAACTTAAAAGGCCCAGACGCAAATGCCGGCCACCACTCATTCTTCCAGCGAAATCGCGTATAACGGGTCTATGAAGATTCTTGTCATAGAAGACGATCGCGAGGCTGCGGACTACCTCGAGAAAGCCTTTGCCGAGGCCGGGCACACCGCCCATGTCGCCGGCGACGGCGAGACCGGCTTCACGCTTGCCGATGCCGGCGACTATGACGTCATGGTGGTCGACCGCATGCTGCCGCGCCGCGACGGCCTGTCGGTCATCGCCGGCCTGCGCTCGCGCGGCAACACGACGCCGGTGCTGATCCTGTCGGCGCTGGGCGAGGTCGACGACCGCGTCACCGGCCTGCGCGCCGGCGGCGACGACTATCTGACCAAGCCCTATGCCTTTTCCGAACTGCTCGCCCGCGTCGAGGTGCTGAACCGCCGCGCCAGCGCGCGCGAAGCCGAAACCGTCTACCGGGTCGGCGATCTCGAACTCGACCGTCTCTCTCACTCTGTGCGTCGCGCCGCGCGCGAAATCACGCTGCAGCCGCGCGAATTCCGCCTGCTCGAATATCTGATGCGCCACGCCGGCCAGGTTGTGACGCGCACCATGCTGCTCGAAAATGTCTGGGACTATCATTTCGATCCGCAGACCAACGTCATCGACGTCCATGTCTCGCGGCTGCGCGGCAAGATCGAAAAAGGCTTCGACAAGCCGATCCTGCATACGGTTCGTGGCGCCGGCTACATGCTGAAGAGCGGCTGAACCCAGCATGGCCCTTTCCCTGCCGGCCATCATGAGAACGACGGCGGCGCGGCTCTCGGCGCTCTATTTCCTGCTTTTCGCCCTCTGTGCGGTTCTGCTGGTCTTGTACATGACCTCGCTGTCGGCGCGCATGCTGACCGCACAGACGCAGGAGACCATCAATGACGAGGTGCTCGGCCTTGCCCGCGCCTATCAGCGCGGCGGGCTGCCGGTGCTGGTCCGCGTGGTCGAGGCCCGTTCCCGCCAGCCCGGCGCCAACCTCTATCTGATCGCCGATACCAACGGCCAGATCCTGACCGGCAATGTGCAGAGCCTGGAGCCGGGGGTGATCGAGACCGAAGGCTGGACGACGGAGCCCTTCTCCTACCGGCGCTTCGGCGAGGGCGAGCTCGAACGGCAGCGCAGCACGCCGGCCGACCAGAACGAGACGCAGCCCGGCCAGAACGAAGTCCAGGCCGAGGGCGAGAAGGGCCACAATGCGATTGCGTTGGTGCTGCGCCTGCCCAACCAGATGATCATGCTGGTCGGCCGCGATCTCGGCGAACCCGAGCGGTTCCGCGCCGTCATCCGCCGCTCTCTGATGCTGGCGCTGGGCATGATGGGGCTCGGCGGACTGCTGATCTGGTTCTTCGTCGGGCGCGCGGCGCTGAAGCGCATCGACAGCGTCTCCGAGGCCAGCCGCCGCATCATGGGCGGCGACTTGTCCGGGCGCCTGCCGGTCACCGGCGCCGGCGACGAATTCGACCGCCTGTCCGAGAACCTCAATGCCATGCTGGCCAGGATTGCGACGCTGAACGAAGGGCTGAAGCAGGTTTCGGACAACATTGCCCACGACCTGAAGACGCCACTGACAAGACTGCGCAACCGCGCCGAGGCGACGCTTTCCGGCAAGCACAAGACCACCGATTACCGGCAGGCGCTGGAAGGCACGATTGCCGAGTCGGAGCAGCTGATAAAGACCTTCAACGCCATTCTGATGATCTCCAGGCTGGAGGCGGGCTATTCCTCCGAGAGCACCAGCCGCGTCGATCTCGCCGCCGCCGTGCGCGACGTCGTCGAGCTCTATGAGCCGGTGGCCGAGGAGGCGGGCGTGACGTTGGAGAGCTCGGTCGTGGGCGATTTTGCCGTCAACGGCAATCGCGAACTGATCGGCCAGGCGCTGTCGAACATCGTCGACAATGCGATCAAGTACTCGACCGACGCGACCGGCAAGCCCGCGGTGCGCGTGGCGCTCGGGCGCGTCGGCGGCGAAGTCCGGCTTTCGGTCACCGACAACGGCCAGGGCATTCCCGACGATGCCGACCGCGCCCGCGCGACCGAGCGTTTCGTGCGGCTGGAAAAGAGCCGTTCGCAGCCAGGGTCGGGCCTGGGCCTCAGCCTCGCCAAGGCAATCATGACTTTCCATAACGGCAGGCTTGATCTTTTACCCGCCAATCCCGGATTGTCCGTGGTCATGGGTTTTCCTGCACGGGAGAACCATTGATGGCCGCGAGGAAGCCTGTGAAGCGGATCGAAACCGAATGGCATCTGCAACCGGTGGCAAGGCTGCTGCCGCTGGATGAAAACCGCGCCCGGCGTGAACTGTCGGAGATCGCTGACGCCGCCGAGGAAGAGGGTCTGCCCCGGCTGGCGAAGTTCCTGGGAGCCGAGGGCACCGTTCAGGATCTGCTCGCTGCGGTCTTCGACCTGTCGCCGTTCCTGCGTGATGCAGCGCGCCGCCGTCCCGGCATTCTCGATCAGCTGTTCGACGCCGATGTCGAGGCCCGACTGATCGCGATCGGCGAGGCGATCGGCAAGGCGGCCTTTACTGATTCCGTTTCGGAAACGAGCCTGATGATGGAGCTGCGGCTGTGCAAGGCCGAAGCGCATTTCCTGATTGCGCTCGCCGATCTCGCCGGCGAGGTCGAGCCCGCGCTGACGGTGCGCCGCCTCAGCGATCTCGCCGACGCCTGCACCCGCGCCGCCGTCGATTTTTTGCTCCGCGACGCGCATGGGCAAGGCAAGCTCGAATTGCCCGATCCCGAAAATCCGGCGCGCCAGTCCGGCTGGATCCTGCTCGGCATGGGCAAGCTCGGCGCGCATGAATTGAATTTTTCCTCCGACATCGACCTCGTCGTCTTCTTCGATCCGGAGGCGCCGGCGGTGACCGATCCGCTCGATGCGACGGAGCTGTTTTCGCGTCTCACCCGTCGCCTGGTGCGCATCCTTCAGGACCGCACCGAACACGGCTATGTTTTCCGCACCGATCTGAGGCTCCGTCCCGATCCCGGTTCGACGCCGTTGGCGATTTCCGAAGAGGCCGCGCTTCACTACTATGAGGGGCGCGGCCAGAACTGGGAGCGCGCCGCCATGATCAAGGCGCGCCCAGTGGCCGGCGATCTCGCCTCCGGCGCTGCTTTCCTGAAGGAGTTGCAGCCCTATGTCTGGCGCAAATACATGGACTACGCCGCGATCGCCGACGTCCATTCCATCAAGCGCCAGATCCACGCCCACAAGGGCCATGGCGAGATCGCGGTCAAGGGCCACAACGTCAAGCTCGGCCGTGGCGGTATCCGCGAGATCGAGTTCTTCGTCCAGACGCAGCAGCTTATCGCCGGCGGCCGCTTCCCGGAGCTGCGCGGCCGCGAAACCGTGCCGATGCTTGGCCAGCTTGCCGCGCGCGGCTGGATCACCGCCGACGCGCGCGATGCTTTGACCCGGCAGTACTGGTTCCTGCGCCGCGTCGAGCATGCCATCCAGATGGTCGCCGACGAGCAGACACATATCCTACCCGACAGCGATGATGGGCTGGAGCGCATTGCGCGCATGCTGGGCTTTGCCAGTGCCAAGACCTTTTCCGAGGCCTTTCGTGCGTCGCTGCAACAGGTCGAGCGCCACTACGCGGCACTGTTCGAAACCGCTCCGGAACTGTCGGCCGGAGTCGGCAATCTGGTCTTCACCGGCGATGTCGACGATCCCGACACGCTTCAGACCCTACAGCGCCTCGGCTTCCAGCGGCCGAGCGACATCTGCCGCGTCATCCGCGGCTGGCATTTCGGCCGCTACCGCGTCACCCAGTCGGCGGAAGCGCGCGAGCGGCTGACGGAGCTGACGCCGGCGCTACTGAAGGGTTTCGGCCAGACGCGGCGTGCCGACGAGGCGGTGATGCGCTTCGACGAATTCCTCGCCGGCCTGCCGGCCGGCATCCAGCTGTTCTCGCTGCTGCAGTCCAACCCGGCGCTGCT
Source organism: Mesorhizobium sp. CNPSo 4689 (assembly GCF_057784325.1). Taxonomy (NCBI): domain Bacteria; kingdom Pseudomonadati; phylum Pseudomonadota; class Alphaproteobacteria; order Hyphomicrobiales; family Phyllobacteriaceae; genus Mesorhizobium; species Mesorhizobium sp. CNPSo 4689. Next base: position 40,391 of record NZ_JBWLUZ010000005.1, on the reverse strand, counting down.
GAAACTGATGGCGACGATCATGGGTGCGGCACCCAGGCTAGCGGCGATCATCACCCGGCGGCCGCATGTCTTCGACGGCCTGCTCGACCCGGCCCTGCTCAACGAGTTGCCAAACCGCGCCTATCTGTCGGCGCGGCTTGCCGCTTTCATTGAAGGCGACCGCGCCTACGAGGACGTGCTCGACCGCTTGCGCATCTTCGCCTCCGAGCAGAAGTTCCTGATCGGCGTGCGGCTGCTTGCCGGCGCCATCGATCCGGCCCGCGCCGGACGCGCCTTTTCCGACCTCGCCGATCTCACCATCGAGGCAGCGCTGCAGGCCGTCATGGCCGAGTTCGCCCTGCGCCACGGCCGCATCGCCGGGGCCAGGGTGGCGCTGCTAGGCATGGGCAAGCTCGGCAGCCGCGAATTGACGGCGGGCTCAGACGTCGACCTCATCCTGCTCTACGACCACGATGCCGATGCTGAAGAGTCCGACGGCAACAAGCCGCTGGCCCCATCCCATTACTATACCAGGATGACGCAACGGCTGATCGCCGCCGTCTCGGCGCCAACAGCTGAAGGTGTCCTCTACGAACTCGACCTTCGCCTGCGCCCCTCCGGCAACAAGGGGCCGGTTGCTACTCATGTAGATGCCTTCAAAAAGTATCAGCGCCAGGACGCCTGGACCTGGGAGCACATGGCGCTGGCGAGGGCCCGCGCTATCGGCGGCGATGCCGCACTGTGCGCCGAGGTCGAGGCCGAGGTGGCCGCCGTGCTTGCCTTGCCGCGCGATGCCTCCAAGGTGATGGCCGAGGCGTCGGAGATGCGGGCGCTGATCGAGAAGGAGAAGCCGCCGCGCGATCTCTGGGACATCAAGTTGATCCCCGGCGGGCTCATCGATCTCGAATTCCTTGCCCAGGTGGCGGTTATCACGGGCCAGGTCGAGGCCGGCCGCAGGGTTACCGCGACGGCCGACATCCTGGCGCGGCTGGCGCCGGATTTCGTCGGCGCCGACATCAGGCAGGAGCTATGCGATGCCTACCGGCTCTATCTGGCGCTGACCCAGATGATCAGGCTCTGCCTCACCGGCGTCTTCGAACGCGACGACGTTCCGCCGGGCCTATCGGATCTGCTTCTGGCGGTCACCGACCTGCCGGATTTCGGTGTGCTGGAAGCACACCTTAAGGAGACGTCGCGAAAGGTCAGAAAGGATTTCGACCTTTTGCTTCGTGCAGGACAGTCGCAACAACGAGCGGCGGTCCCCGATCGCATCGGGGGTGACGATGCAACAGGAGAAGACCAATGAGAAAGTCAACCAAACTTGCCCTCGCTTTCGCAGCCCTTGCCGGCGCCGTCGGCACCACGGCCTATGCCGAAAACAATGCCAGCGCCAAAATGCGCGACGACATGATGATGCGCCTCGACAAGACGATGAGGGATTCGAACGGCACCATCACCTTCGACCAGTTTTCCGACGCCATGAATGCTCGGCTGAAGAAGATGGTCGCCGACAATGGCGGCAAGCTCACCGTCGCCCAGCTCGCCGATGCGCTGGAAAAGGCGCGTTACGAGCGCATGGCCAAACGCATCATCGAACGCTACGACACCAGGGGCGACGGCACGTTGACCACCGACGACATCACCAGCCGCCAGAAGAAGGTCTTCGCCATGCTGGACAGGAACAATGACGGCAAGATCGAGAAGAGCGAACTGCCAAAGGGCGGCCGCTTTGGCCGTCACCGTCCATCGGGCGGCAACGACGAAGACGGCATGCAGTGACCCCGGCTACCGGCTCCGGCGGCGCAGCCGCCGGCGCTTGTGGGAAGATAGGCCGATTGCCGTGACCAAAATCGATCTCGCGAATATTTACCGCGACTACATCGCCTGCCTGAACAGCCAGGATTTGTCGAAGCTCGGACGGTTCGTTGACGACGAGGCGATCCACAATGGCCGGCGGATCGGCTTGTCGGGTTATCGCGAAATGCTGGAGAGGGACTTCGAGGACATTCCGGACCTCTATTTTGATGTCCGGATGCTGATCTCCGATCCGCCCTACATAGCGAGCCGGATCGCATTCGACTGCAGGCCAAGGGGAAGGTTCCTTGGCCTGGACGTAAACGGCAGGAGAGTGTCGTTCGCCGAGAACGTGATCTACGATTTTCGCGGCGGAAAGATCGTGGAAGTGTGGTCGGTTATAGATAAGACCGCCATCGAAGCTCAGCTTTAGGCCGCTGCCTTCACCGCCGGCGTCGCCTTCTTCACCGGGATGCGCACCGACACGATGGTGCCGACGCCTTCGGTCGAGCGGATCTTCAGTGCGCCGCCCTGCAGCTCGGCCAGCGAGCGCGAGATGGCCAGCCCGAGGCCGGATCCGGCATGGTTCTTGGAAAACTGGTTCTGCACCTGCTCGAACGGCCGGCCGAGCTTGCCCAGCGCTTCCTTGGGGATGCCGCAGCCATTGTCCTCGATGGTCAGCACCAGCGCGCCCGAGGTGTTGCGCGCCCTGACCGAAATGTGACCGCCTTGGCCGGTGAACTTCACCGCGTTGGACAGCAGGTTGATGACGATCTGCTTGATCGCGCGCCGGTCGGCGTAGAGCCGCATCGAATCGGCGATACGGGTTTCCACCGTGATCGATTTCTCGGCCGCCTGCAGCGAGACGACGCGCACGGTTTCCTTGATCAGGGGGCAGAGGTCGATCTCCTCGCGGTCCACCGAGAACTGGCCGGCCTCGATCTTCGACATGTCGAGAATGTCGTTGATGACGCCGAGCAGATATTTGCCGCTGCCGTTGATGTCGGTGGCATATTCCTCGTAGCGCGGCGAGCCGAGCGGCCCGAACAGGCCCTGTTCCATCAGTTCGGAAAAGCCGATGATGGCGTTGAGCGGCGTGCGCAATTCGTGAGACATGTTGGCCAGGAATTCGGATTTCGCCCGGTTGGCCGCCTCGGCGCGCTCGGTCTCCTTCATATATTTGCGATTGAGCTCGACGAGCTCGCGCGCCCGTTCCTCTTCCGCCCGGCGGGCAAGGCTGAGATCGTGGATCGTAGCCATCAGCCGGCGCTCGCTATCGACCAGCTTCTCCTGGTGCAGCTTGATCTGGGTGATGTCGGAGCCGACCGAGACGGTGCCGCCGTCCCTGGTCCTGAGTTCGTTGACCTGCAGCCAGCGGCCGTCGGCAAGCTGCCGCTCCAGCGTTACGCCGCCCTGCGGCCCGTTGCTGTTGGCGAGCCTACGCTCCGAGGCGAAGGCCAGCATGCGCTCTTCCAGCGCCGTACGCGCCGCGCCCGGCATGACGTCGCGGTCCGAAAGGCCGTTGTCCTTCTGGAATTTGGAATTGCACATGATCAGGTGCTCGGAAGCATCCCACAGCACGAAGGATTCGTTGATATTCTCGATCGCTGTCCTGAGCCTGAGATCCGCGGCTTCCGAGCGCAGCGCCAGATGCCGCTGCTCGGTCACGTCGACGGCAATGCCGATCAGCTGGATCTCCGGCGCTTCCGGGTCGATCACCTGGGCCCTGGCGCGCATCCACACCCACTGCCCGTCGGCGTGCCGCATGCGGAACACCTGGTCGATATGGTCGATCTCGCGCTCGACGATGCGGTTGGCAAGATCGAACAGGTCGCCATCTTCGGGATGGATGATCTCGTCGACCTCGCCGAACGACAGCATCGTATCGCAGGGCTCGTAGCCCAGCATGTCGTACATCGAGCGCGACCAGTACATCTTGCCGCGCACCATATCCCAGTCCCAAAGGCCGCAGCGGCCGCGCACCAGCGCCATGTCGATGCGCTGGTGTGCTTCGAGGTAGATGCGGTCGGCGGCCTGAGCCCGCGCCGCCTGGCCGAAATAGGCATAGAGGATGATGATCAGCACGCCGGCCGTCAGCACGAACAGCGTGACGTTTAGGGAGACTGTCTTGCGCCAGCTGTCGAAGACCGCTTCCTGCGGCACCAGCACGGCGGCCGCGTTCTTGCGACTCGCCGTCAGGCTCACCGCCGCAAACCAGTCCTGTCCGCCGATGCTGACGTTCATGACGCCGGCGCGCTCGCCGAACATGAACAGTGGCTGGCCGCCCTGGACGAGGCTGTCCAGCGAGCGTCCCTGCCAGCCGGTCGACAGCGGCGATACGGCAATGATCTTGAAGGCGCCGTCGGTGACGGCAAGCACATGGCTTCGGCCCATGGCGCCCAGCCGGCCGGCATTCTCCAGAAGGTCCAGCGCGCCAGTGGAGGCAGCGTTGGGATCGGCGGCAATGGCGCTCGCCATCTGGCCGGCCGCAAGCGAAAGGATGGCCTTGGTGTCCCGCTCCACCTCGTCGCGCTCGTTCATCAGCGACAGGACGCGAAGTGCCGCGATGACGACCAGGAACATAATAATGAGGGCCGGGATCGAACGGCGCAGCAAGGGCTCGGCTGCCAAGAGCCGCCGGTAGGCGGGTTCGGCGATCAGCCGCGTGTTGCCCGCAAGGCCGTCGCCCCGCGCCTCACGCCGCTCAAAAGCCGTCCCTCCGGGCGCCCCCCACGCGTCCGCCTTGGCCATAAATGGCTACTCCCCGAATTCCCTATGCTTGACGATCCGGCAACACCGCACGTCCGAATCGTCTGTAAGGAATCAAAGGTGATTCGCCTTGTCCAGAGGCGCGGCCAAAAAAGATTAAAAATCGACTAAAATAACGCCTTTCCGACCCGGCAGGCGCGATCCTCTCTTCTCCCCTGTGCGAGAAGGTGGCCGAGCGAAGCTCGGGCGGATGAGGGGTGCTCCAGCTTGGCGCTGACAGCACTCCTTCCAACACCCCTCATCCGTCTCGGCGCTGCGCGCCGATCCTTCCCCCACAAGGGGGGGAAGGGAAGGGCGCTCACGCCAGCGTGCGCTCCACAATGTCGCGCAAATCGGCCGACAGGTTTTCGGCACTGGCGATCTTAAGCAGCGCCTCCCTGGCCTTGGCCTGGCGGATTGGCTCCAGCGAGCGCCATGAGCGCAGCGCCGTCGCCAGCCTGGCCGCTACTTGCGGGTTGCGCTTTTCGACCGCGAGAACAGTCTCGGCAAAGAAGCGGTAGCCTTCGCCGTCGGCGCGGTGGAAGCCGGTCTGGTTGGCGCTGGAGAACGTGCCGACCAGCGAGCGCACCCGGTTCGGATTGGCCATCGAGAACCCCGCGTGCTTGGTTAGGACGCGCACCGTCTCGACGGTTTGCGGACCGGGCACGCCGGCCTGGATCTGGAACCACTTGTCCATCACCAATGCGTCGCTGCCATATTTCGTCTCGAAATCGGCCAGGGCTCTCGCCGCCTCGGGCGAGCCGCGATGGCGGTGCGCAAGCACGGTCAGCGCCGCGGCGCGGTCGGTCATGTTGGTGGCGGAACGGAAATGGCGGGCCGCGAGTTCGGTGCCTTCCGGCAGCAGCGTGAGATAGTCGAGCAGGATGTTGCGTAGCGACCGCCGCCCAGCGCTCGCCGCATCCGGGCTGAACGGCCCTTTGTCGGCAAGGCGATCGTAGAGACTGGTGAAGGTCTCGCGGTTCGCGTTGGCGATCGCCATCGCCAGCGCCTCGCGGGCGGTGAAGATCGCGTCCGGGTCGATGCCCTTGCCGATGTCGCGGGCGATGTCGGCCTCGCCGGGAAGCGCCAACGCCAGCGCGCGGTAGGCCGGCTCCAGCGTCTCGTCGCCGGCGATCTTGCCGGCAAGCTCGGTCAGCCGGGCCGTGTAGGCCGGCTCTCTGCCGCCGAGGATCTGGCGGAAGGCCGCAATCAGTGCGTCGGTCAAAAGCGTGTTGAACGCTTGCCAGCGCGAGAAGCTGTCGCTGTCATGGCCGGCCAGGAAGAACTGGTCGTCGGCCTTCTGCTCGACCGACAGCGTGATCGGCGCTGAGAAGCCGCGGTTGAGCGACACAGCCGGGCGCTCGGCCACGCCCGAGAAGCGCACAACCTGCCGGCGCTTGCGGATGTGGATGACGCCGTCCTCGACGGTGGCACCCTCGACGCCCTCATAGGCGACGGGATTGCCATTGGCGCCGACCAGGCCGAAGGCCAGCGGAATGTGCATCAGCCGCTTGCGGCTTTCCGACGGCGTCGGCGGCACCGACTGCTCGATCTCCAGCGTGAATTCCCGCGCAGCCGGATTGTGCGTCGAGCTCACCGTCAGGTTCGGCGTGCCGGCCTGATGGTACCAGAGCGCAAACTGCGACAGGTCGCGCCCGGAAACATCCTCGAACACTTTCAGGAAATCCTCGATCGTCGCCGCCTCGCCGTCATGGCGTTCGAAATAGAGGTCCATGCCGGCACGGAACGCGTCAGCGCCGAGGATGGTGCGGATCATGCGCACCACTTCCGAACCCTTTTCGTAGACCGTCGCCGTGTAGAAATTGTTGATCTCGCGGTAGCGGCGCGGCCGCACCGGATGTGCCAGCGGCCCCTGGTCCTCGGGGAATTGATGCGCGCGCAGCGTACGCACCTCGGCGATGCGCTTCACCGCCCGCGAGCGCTGGTCGGCGGAGAATTCGTGGTCGCGAAAGACCGTCAGCCCTTCCTTCAGGCAAAGCTGGAACCAGTCGCGGCAAGTGATTCTGTTGCCGGTCCAATTGTGGAAATACTCATGCGCGATGATCGCCTCGATATTGGCGAAATCGGCATCTGTCGCGGTCTCCTCGTCGGCCAGCACATATTTGTCGTTGAAGATGTTGAGGCCCTTGTTCTCCATCGCCCCCATGTTGAAGTCGGACACGGCGACGATGTTGAAGACGTCGAGATCGTATTCGCGCCCGAAGGCTTCTTCATCCCATGTCATCGACCGCTTCAGCGCATCCATCGCGTAGCTGGCGAGCCGCTCCTTGCCGGGTTCGACAAAGATGCCGAGCTCGACTTCGCGGCCGGACATGGTGACGAAGCTGTCGGCCACCTTGCCGAGCGCGCCGGCCACCAGCGCAAACAGATAGGATGGCTTGGGGAAGGGATCGTGCCAGACCGCGTAGTGCCAGCCATCGGCAAGGTTGCCGCTGCCGGCCGGGTTGCCGTTGGACAGAAGCAGCGGCGCCTCGTCCAGCTTAGCCTCGATGCGCACCGTGTAGACCGACAAGATGTCGGGACGGTCGAGGAAATAGGTGATGCGGCGAAAGCCCTCGGCCTCGCATTGCGTGCAGTAGACAGAGTTGGAGCGATAGAGGCCCATGAGAGTTTCGTTGCCCGCCGGCGCGACTTCGGTCTCGATCAGCAACTGGAAGCGGGGCGCCGCCGGCGGCCGGGAAATTGTCAGTTGATCCGGCGTCGCCAGGAAATCCGTGGACTGAAGCTCGCGGCCGTCGATGGCGACACGGATGAGCGTCAGTCCGTCACCATCCAGAACCAGCGGTGCAGATGCCGCGACGCCGTCGCGACGTTCGATCGTCAAGGTTGCGGTGACGCGGGTCGCCTCCGGGGAAAGGCGGAAAACAAGGCTGGTTTCCAAAATGAGATAGTCGCTGGGGCGATAGTCTTCGAGCCTGAAGACATGGCCGGTATCGGTGCGCATTCCGTTGGGTTTCCCGTCGATTTGCGTGGCGGAAAGTGTGTCCGCTGGTCCAAAAAATTTGAAGTCCGCGCTCTTTACACGAAACGGTCACTCGACAAAACTGCACCAGTGCCTATTTCAGGCACTCGTTTCCCAATCATCGCGAGGCATTCATGACCGTCGTCACACCGAAATTCGGCATGGGCGCTTCCGTGTTGCGTCGCGAGGACCAGGCTTTCATCAAGGGTGAGGGGCGTTACACCGACGACATCAGCCCTGCCGGCCTGCTGCACGGCTATGTGCTGCGCTCGCCGGTCGCCAAGGCGAGCTTCACCATCGCCTCGACCGAAGCGGCAAGGGCCGCGCCTGGCGTCCATCTGGTGCTGACCGGTGCCGATCTCACCCATCTCGGCAAGCTGAAGTCCGGCGTCATGCAGCGGCAGCCCGACGGCACCAAGGCGCCGACCCGCGACATCCCGATCCTGTGCAGCGACAGGGTCAATTATGTTGGCGATGCCGTCGCCTTCGTCGTTGCCGACAGCCGCGCGCTGGCGCAGGACGCGGCCGAGATGATCGAGGTCGACTACGACAGCGAGGATGCCGCCTCCGGCACCGCCACCGCGTTGGATGAAGGCACGCCGCTGGTCTGGCCGGAACTCGGCTCCAACCGCGCCTTCACCTACCATATCGGCGACAAGGCCCGGACTGCGGCTGCCTTTGCCAAGGCCGCGCACGTCACCCGCATCGAGTTCGTCAACAACCGGTTGGTCTGCAACTACATGGAGCCGCGCTCGGCGATCGGCGAATGGAATGTGGACGAGAACCGCTTCGTGCTGACCACGGGGTCTCAGGGCGTGCACTCGATGCAGTACATCATCGCCGACCTGTTCAAGATCAAGAAGAGTGAGCTGCGCGTCATCACGCCGGACGTCGGCGGCGGCTTCGGGCCGAAGAGCTTCGTCTACCGCGAATATCCGCTGGTGCTGGAGGCGGCCAGGCGGCTGGGGCGCCCGGTCAAATGGGCGGGCGACCGCACCGAGCATTTCCTCACCGACGCGCAAGGCCGCGACAATATCGTCAAAGCCGAAATGGCCCTCGACAAGGACGGCCGCTTCCTCGGCATGAAAGTCGACCTATTGGCCAATATGGGCGCCTATGTCTCGCAATACGGGCCGTTCATCCCCTATGTCGGCGTCACCATGTCGACCGGCGTCTACGATATCGGGGCGCTCGACGTGTCGGTGACCGGCCTCTACACCAACACCTGCCCGGTCGATGCCTACCGCGGCGCCGGCCGTCCGGAAGCGGCTCTGCTGCTGGAGAAGCTGGTCGACGCCTGCGCCCACGATCTCGGCCTGCCGGTCGAGGAAGTCCGGCGGAAGAATTTCATCCGTCCCGAGCAATTCCCCTACCGCACGCAGACCGGCCGCCTCTACGACACCGGCGAATTCGCCGGCCATATGGATCGCGCCATCGACCAGGCCGAGTGGAAGGCGTTCCCGAATCGGCTGGAACAGTCGAAGGCAGGCGGAAAGATCCGTGGCATCGGCATGGCGACCTATATCGAGGCCTGCGCCTTTCCGGGCTCCGAGCCGGCCTTTGTCGAGCTGAACGGCGATGGCACGGTGACGCTTAAGATAGGCACCCAGACAAACGGCCAGGGCCATGCTACCGCCTACGCGCAATTCCTGTCGGAGAAGCTCGATCTGCCGATCGAAAAAATCCATGTCCGGCAGGGCGACACCGACGAATTGAAGGATGGCGGCGGCACCGGCGGCTCGCGCTCCATTCCCCTTGGCGGCGTATCGGCGTCTCGCGCCGGCGAGGACCTCGCCAATAAGATCAAGCGCATCGCCGCCGACGAACTCGAGGCTTCGGCGGGCGACATCGAACTCTCCGATGGCGTCGCCCGCATCGTCGGCACCGACCGCACGATCGATTTTTCCAGCATCGCCAAGGCGGCCAAGACGCCGGACGATCTCAAAGGTTTCGGCGAATTCGTCCAGGATGAATGCACCTATCCGAATGGCACCCATATCTGCGAGGTCGAGATCGATCCCGACACCGGCACGACGGACATCGTGCGCTACACCATCGTCGACGATTTCGGCGTCACGGTGAACCCGATCCTGCTCGCTGGCCAGGTGCATGGCGGCGTCGTCCAGGGCATAGGCCAGGCGCTGACCGAAGACACCGTGTATGGCGAGGACGGCCAGCTTCTGACGGCGAGCTTCATGGATTATGCCATGCCGCGCGCCGACAATTTCCCGTTCTTCCATTTCGAGACCCGCAACGTGCCTTCGACCACCAATGCGCTCGGCATCAAGGGGGCCGGCGAGGCCGGCACGATCGGCGCGACGCCGGCCGCGCTCAACGCGGTGACCGACGCGCTCTGGCGCGCCTACGGCATCAGGCATATCGAGATGCCGGCAACGCCGGCGCGCATCTGGGCGGCGATCCAGGAAGCATCGCCGGCGTGACGGCGGAGAAGAGGGCCGAGCCGAAGGTTGGCGGCGATCATGCCGTCGGCCACAGCACATTGCGGGGCATCGCGCTCAAGATCGTTTCGGTGGCGGTCTTCGTCGGCATGTCGACCTGCATCAAGGCGGCAGGCACGGTGCCGGCCGGGCAGATCGTCTTCTTCCGCTCCTTCTTCGCCATCTTTCCGATCATCGCCTTCCTCGCCTTCAGGGGAAAGCTCGGCACCGCGTTCACGACCAAACGGCCGTTCAACCACGTCGCGCGCGGTGTCGTCGGCGTCGGTGCCATGGGGCTCGGCTTCTTCGCGCTGACCAGACTGCCGCTCCCGGAGGCGATCACGCTCAACTATGCCCAGCCGCTGCTGGTGGTGGTGTTCTCCTCGATCTTCCTCGGCGAGGCGATCCGGGTCTATCGCTGGAGCGCGGTCGCGGTAGGGCTTGTCGGCGTGCTGATCGTCTCCTGGCCGGAACTGACGCTGCTGCGTTCGGGCGCCGCCCTTGGCGACCAGGAGGTGCTTGGCGTCATTGCAGCGCTGACTGCCGCGGCGATCTCGGCCGTCGCCATGCTTCTGGTGCGCAACCTCGTCCAGACCGAGAAGACGGCGACCATCGTGCTCTGGTTCTCTTCGACGGCGAGCGTCATGTCGCTGTTGTCGCTGCCGTTCGGCTGGCAGGCGCTGACGTCGGGCCAGACGGCGCTGCTGGTGGCGGCCGGTTTCTGTGGCGGGCTCGGCCAGATCCTGATGACGGCGGCCTACCGCCATGCCGAAGCCTCGGTCGTGGCGCCGTTCGAATACACCTCGATGATCCTCGGCGTCGTCGTCGGCTATCTGGTGTTCGGCGACGTGGCGTCGCTCAACATGCTGGTCGGCGGCGCGATCGTGGTGGCGGCCGGCATCTTCATCATCTGGCGCGAGCGGCAACTGGGCCTGGAGCGCACCCGCACGCGAAAGGCGACGCCGCCGCAGGGGTGAGGCTGACTTCGTTCTGTCGAGTTCCTTCAAACCCCGCGACCTTTCCGGTTACGACGCCTTCGCCGCCTGCTCCTTCGCCATCCGCACCAGTACCGTTCTCGTCTGCTCGTCGGCCGGGAAAAAAGACTCGATCGCCAGTTCCGACAGCGTCACATCGAGCGGCGTGCCGAAGACGGTGATGGTGCTGATGAAGGACAGCACCTGGTCGCCATGCGCGAGCCTCAGCGGATGCACGATACCATCAGGCTCGACCGGAACGGGACGCCCGCCCTTGAGGCCGGACGGATAGGACCGCAGTTCACGCTCCAGCTCGATCAGCACCGGATCGCCGCTGGCATCGTTCTGGTGCTTCAGGCGCTCCAGCAGATGCGTCCGCCATTCCGCCAAATTGACGATGCGCGGCGCGACGCCGCCCGGATGCAGGCTGAGCCGCAGCACATTGACCGGCGGCTTGAGCAACGACGCTTCGCTGACATCCGCCAGCAGCGGGCCGATGGCGGCATTCGCCGAAACCAGATTCCAGTGCCGGTCGACCGCCAGCGCCGGAAAGGGCTCGTGCCCCTTGAGCACGGTCTCGACCGCGGCCATCGCCGGCGCCAGCGAGGCATCGGTGAGCGACCGCTCGCTGAAGCTTGGTGCAAAGCCCGCCGCAAGCAAGAGTTGGTTGCGTTGCCGCAGCGGGATCGACAGCTGTTCGGCCAGATGCAGCACCATGTCGCGCGAGGGCGCGGCGCGGCCGCTCTCGACGAAGCTCAGATGCCGCTGGGAGATCTCGGCCTCCATGGCGAGGTCGAGCTGCGACATGCGCCGCCGCGTGCGCCATTCGCGGATCAGGCTGCCGGCGGAACTCTGGGCTGTTGTCATGGGGCATGGTTAGGCCGGTGCACGGCGCATTTCAATTACCTGGAAGGTTATCGCTAGGTGAGCGCCCGCAGCTTCGCCTTCACCTCGAGAAAATCTCGCCAGGCCAGCTTCTTGTGCGCCGGCGTTCTGAGCAGATAGGCCGGGTGCAGGGTCGGCATGGCCGGAATGGCGATGCCCGACGCGGTGGTATGGACGCGCCAGTTGCCGCGCAGCCGCAGGATACCCTCGGTGGTGTTGAGCAAGGTCTTGGCCGAGGGGCCGCCGAGATTGACCAGCACCTTGGGATTGACCAGCTCGATCTGCCTTTCGATGAAAGGGCGGCAGATTTCGGTCTCGTGTGGGGTCGGCGTGCGGTTGCCCGGCGGCCGCCACGGGATGACATTGGCGATATAGGCCGAAGTCCTGTCGAGGCCGATCGCCGCCAGCATGCGGTCGAGCAGCCGGCCGGAGCGGCCGACGAATGGCAGGCCTTCGAGGTCCTCGTCCCGGCCCGGCGCTTCGCCGACCAGCATCAACTCCGCGTTCGGGTTGCCGTCCGAGAACACCAGGTTTTTGGCGGTGAATTTGAGGTTGCAGCCGTCGAAGGCCGCCATGTGCTGGCGCAACTCCTCTAAGGTTGACGCCGTCGCCGCCAGTTGCCGTGCAAGTGCGGCCTGCGCTTCGTCCGGTACCGTCGCTGCGCCAGCAGGCGCGCGCGCGGGTGGCGCGTCCGGCAACCGGCTCATGTCGGGCCGTGACGGCGCTGATGGTGGTTGCTGTTGAACGTTTTCGCGCGCTGGCGCCGCTGCCATCGGCGTGCTCTCCGCCGGTTTCGGCACCGCCTCGGCAAACCGGTTCACCGGCGCGTCCTCGAGCGCGTCGTCGACGCCGGCACTGGCATAGAAGGCGAGCAGGTCGGCGAGGTCGGATCGGTTGATGGGGGAGGCGGCAGTCATGCCGCCACCATCGTTCGCGCGGCATGAATTTGCAAGGTTGGACCGTGTGTTGAACTATGGCGGCATACTTCATCCGGTTGGTATGCGCGGATCTTGCACCAGATAAAACGTCCAGCGCGGCGTGTAGTCGGTGATCAGGAATTCGAAGCGGCCCGTCATCAGCGGATCGATCTTGCCATTCTTGAACAGCAGCCGGTCATAGGGTTCGAAGTCGCGGTCGAAATCGGCAAAACTGCTCGATATGATGTTGTCGGGCGTCTTGTTGCGCTGGTCGAACGACAGGCCGTCGCCGAACACGCTCGGCTGGTTGAGGATCTCCTGCAGCTCGAACTGGAACTCGACCCAGGCCTGCCCGCTGTTGTTGAGCACTTCGATGCGCATGTACATGATGCCGTTGGCGACATCGCCGGCCCTGCCGAACGCCTCGATCGGTTTTGTGGTACGGATGGTCAGCGTCATCGGCGTCGCCGAATTCAGCTCTTCGGTGATGACGATCGGATCGTCCTTGGTGCCGATGCCCGAAATGCCGGTGATGTGGAAGCCGCCGAGTTCGTCGGAAAAGGAATAGGCGCCGGTCGCCCAGACCTTTAGCTGCTCGCCATGGGCCTCGGTGGCAACCAGCGGCGAAAGGAGCAGAAGAGCCACGCGGCAGGCCAGGCCGGGCATGGAGAAAAAGCGCGTCAATGAAAAGCCGGATGGCTCAGGCGGGCGCATGCGGCGAAGTATGGCCGATAAGCAAGCCGCCGAACAATTGAAAAAGCTGCAGCCGGATGTTTCTCCATCAGCCGCGACTTTTTGTCGAAATCGGTATTGTCACGCCAGCGCCGGTTTCCCGTCGCGTATTGATGCGCTATGCAGCGGATAAGCCAGCAAGATACCGGGATGGGATAAGCCAGTGCGGAGGGGTTGATGAGCGACATCGAACGCGAGAGCATGGAATTCGACGTGGTCATCGTCGGCGCAGGCCCTGCCGGCCTCGCTGCCGCGATCCGTCTCAAGCAGGTCAATCCCGAGCTTTCCGTCGTCGTCCTGGAAAAGGGCGGTGAGGTCGGCGCCCACATCCTGTCCGGCGCCGTCGTCGATCCGATCGGCATCGACCGCCTGCTGCCCGGCTGGCGCGAGGAAGAGGGGCATCCCTTCAAGACGCCGGTTACCGACGACCATTTCCTGGTGCTCGGCCCTGCCGGCTCGTTCCGCCTGCCCAACATCTTGATGCCGCCGCTGATGAACAATCACGGCAACTACATCGTCTCGCTCGGCAATGTCTGCCGCTGGCTGGCGACCAAGGCCGAGGCGCTCGGCGTCGAAATCTATCCGGGCTTTGCAGCGGCGGGCCTGCTCTACAACGATGCGGGTGCCGTCACCGGCGTCATCACCGGCGACATGGGCGTCGAGAAGGACGGCACGCACGGCCCGGGCTTCGCGCCGGGCATGGCGCTGATGGGCAAATATGTGCTGATCGGCGAGGGCGCGCGCGGCTCGCTGGCCAAGCAGCTGATCACCAAGTACAAGCTCTCCGAAGGCCGCGAGCCTGCCAAGTTTGGCATCGGCCTCAAGGAACTCTGGCAGGTCAAGCCGGAGAACCACAAGCCGGGTCTGGTGCAGCATTCCTTCGGCTGGCCGCTCGACATGAAGACCGGAGGCGGCTCCTTCCTCTACCATCTCGAGGACAACCAGGTCGCCGTCGGCTTCGTCCTCCACCTCAACTACAAGAATCCGTATCTGTCGCCGTTCGAGGAATTCCAGCGCTTCAAGACCCATCCGGCCATCGCCGGAACCTTCGCCGGCGCCAAGCGGTTGGGCTATGGTGCGCGCGCCATCACCGAGGGCGGCTTTCAGTCTGTGCCGAAACTGTCTTTCCCTGGCGGCGCGCTGATGGGTTGTGCTGCGGGCTTCGTCAACGTGCCGCGCATCAAGGGCTCGCACAATGCGGTGCTCTCCGGGATGCTGGCGGCCGAGCATGTCGCAGAGGCGATCGGCGCCGGCCGCGCCAATGACGAGCTTTCTTCCTACGAGGCGGCATGGCGCGCGACCGACATCGGCAAGGACCTGAAGAAGGTGCGCAACGTCAAACCGCTGTGGTCGCGCTTCGGCACCATCATCGGCGTCGGCCTCGGCGGCCTCGATATGTGGCTGAACACGCTGTTCGGCTTCTCGCCCTTCGGCACGCTGAAGCACGGCAAGGCCGACTATGCGACACTGGAGCCTGCCGCCAAGCACGAGAAGATCGCCTATCCCAAGCCCGACGGCGTGCTGACCTTCGACCGCCTGTCCTCGGTGTTCCTGTCCAACACCAATCACGAGGAAAACGAACCGGTGCATCTGCTGGTCGCCGACATGGCCCTGCAGCAGCGCTCCGAGCACGACGTCTTTGCCGGCCCTTCGACGCGCTACTGCCCGGCCGGCGTTTATGAATGGGTCGACAAGGACGGCAACGCCGCCGCGGACCCGACGGCCAAGGACGTGCGCTTCGTCATCAACGCGCAGAACTGCGTCCACTGCAAGACCTGCGACATCAAGGACCCGAACCAGAACATCAACTGGGTGCCGCCACAAGGCGGCGAAGGCCCGGTCTATCAAAACCTGTAAGCCAAGCGCCGACCGGGCCGTCTCGACCGCCGCAGGCAAAAATGCCGGAGAGGGCCCGTCTGCCAGAGCATGTGAGACATTAGGACTGTTGAAACTGCCACGCGCTTGTGTTTCCATTCTCGGACGATACGGAGATGGCCAATGCGCCTGGCAGTTCTGACATGCCTCGTGGCGATCGCCGCCTTGTGCGGTTCCGCTGCGGCCGCCTCGGCCGGCAGCAAGGTGGTGGTCAAGACCAGGACCTATGACATCACCGGGACCACGGGGCTGGCGCTGATGGAGGCCATGGACCGTAAGGGACCGAAGCACGGCTTCATGACGCATGCCATCGCGCAGACCGGCTATACCGTCGACTGGGACCTTGACGCCGGCCAGGACAATGGCGTCTGCCGCATGCGGCGGGCCAACGGCACGCTCAATCTCATCTATACATATCCCCGTGTCGCCTCCGCCACGACGCCAGCCCTCCAGAAGCGCTGGAAGCGGTTCTTCACCGGCGTCCGTGTTCATGAGGAGACCCACGGCCGCATCGCCAGGGAGATGATGCGCGTCACCGAGAGGTCGATCCAGGGGCTGAAAGTTGCCGACGACCCGTTCTGCTACAAGACGCGTCGCGAGGCGCGGCGGCGCATCGAGGCCGCCTATGCCGCATACGAGGCGAAGCAGAACGCTTTCGATGCCCGCGAGCATCGGAACGGTGGTCATGTCGAGCACCTCATCATCGCTTTGATCAAGCCTTGAAGGCTCTTCATCCAAGGGCGGACGCGGATCAACGCGCTCCCGCCCACCCCTTCGGGGTGTGAAGGATCACGGCGACTTTCGTTCTGCGCACCATTTGTGCCACGCCGCTGAAGTCACGCAAGGGAACTCGTATCAGCCTGGCGTCTTGCCATCCGACTGCCCCATCGCAGCAAGAGCCGTCTCATGCTCGTCAGGCTTCTTGTCATCGGGCCGCAGCGAGAACTCCACCATCACAGGAAGATGGTCGGAGCCGGTGTCCTCCAGCCGCGATGCCGAATGGATGACGACGGCACCCTTGCTGAAGACCTGATCGATCGGCAGCCCGGCGTAGCGCCGCAGGAAGTCCGGCAGCTTGAGAAGGGTCCAGGTCGGCCCGGCCGAGGGCATCACCGTCAGTCCGCCGAGCGAGGCGACGCGCCGCACGGCCGCGCTCCACGGCACGGCGTTGCAGTCGCCAGCCATGATCGCCGTCTCGCCGAGCGAGGAGAGTTGCTGTGACAACTCGCCGATCTGCCATGACTGTTCCCGAGGCCATGGCCAGCTGAGATGGATGGCGGCGACTTCGACGGTGGTCCCGCCGAAATCGACCTTCGCAATCGCCATCGCGCCGCGCCGTTCGCACCAGGGCTCGCTGCCGGCGACAAAGGGTCGCCTGGAGAGCAACGCGACACCGAACACGCCGTTGGGATAGGGGCATAGGATCCGGTAGGGATAGGCGCTGGTGATATAGCCAAGCTCGGCCGTCCACATCTCCGACACCTCGTCGAGGGTAATCACGTCGGGGTTGGTCCGGCCGATCAGCGACAGTACCTTCTTCGGCGTCGGATTGTCGTAGCGCAAATTCATCTGCAGCAGTTTGTAAATGGGCTGATCGACCGGCTTGCCGACATAGGCGGCCTGCACCTGCCACAGGCGCGGCAAGGCGTTCGACGTCGTGGCGAAGGCCGCCACCGCAAAGACGAGCGCCGCGGCCGCCTGCAGGCGAAACGAGGTGGCAAGCAGCGGCAAGGCGCACAATGCCATCAGCACGGCCAGATGGACACGGAAGTGGGAGAATGAATCGAAAGCCGGATGCAGCGTGCCAAAAAACCCGGCCACTAGCGCGGCCGAGAGACCCAGCATTGCCAGGAACGCCATCGAAGCCATCATGTTTCGCACGCGTGCCATCAGACCAGGCTTTGCATCGCCGAGGTGTCCAGCCTGTTTATCGGTCAAAATGCGGCCCAATCAAGATGACCAAATGCCTCGCCGGGAGCCTGCGGGCCGCGCCTACTGGAAGGCCGTTTCCGAAAAACTTCGGAGCTTGCGCGAATGCAGTCGATCCATCGGCATCCCGGCCAGTTTTTCCATCGCCCTGATGCCGATGGTCAAATGCTGCGCCACTTGCCGCTTGTAGAATTCCGTCGCCATGCCGGGCAGCTTCAGCTCGCCATGCAGTGGCTTGTCGGAGACGCAAAGCAGCGTGCCGTAGGGCACGCGGAAGCGAAAGCCGTTGGCGGCGATCGTTGCCGATTCCATATCGAGCGCGATCGCCCGCGACTGCGACAGCCGCTGCACCGGCCCTCGCTGGTCGCGCAGCTCCCAGTTGCGGTTGTCGATCGTGGCAACGGTGCCGGTGCGCATGATGCGCTTCAAATCGTAGCCGGAGAGCCCGGTGACTTCCGCCACCGCCTCCTGCAGCGCCACCTGGATCTCGGCCAGCGGCGGGATCGGCACCCAGACCGGGAGATCGTCGTCCAGCACATGGTCTTCCCGGACATAGGCATGCGCCAGCACATAGTCGCCCAGCGCCTGCGTGTTGCGCAGCCCGGCGCAGTGGCCGAGCATCACCCAGGCATGCGGGCGGAGCACCGCGATATGGTCGGTGATCGTCTTGGCGTTCGAAGGGCCGACGCCGATATTGACCATGGTGATGCCGCCATGGTTCGGCTTCTTCAAATGATAGGCCGGCATCTGCGGCAGTCGCTGCGGCGGCGTGCCTTCGCTGGGCATGCTTGCCCCGGGGCGGGTGACGACATTGCCTGGTTCGACGAACTCGGCATATCCGCCGCCGCCATTGGCCATCAACTCGCGCGCACGGCCGACGAACTCGTCGATGTAGAACTGATAGTTGGTGAACAGCACGAAGTTCTGGAAATGCTGCGGCGTGGTCGCCGTATAATGCGACAGCCGGTGCAGCGAATAGTCGATGCGCTGTGCCGTGAACGGCGCCAGCGGCCGCGTCTCGCCGAACGCCACTTCGAAGGTGCCGTTGGCGATCTGGTCGTCGGTGCCGTCGAGGTCCGGCACGTCGAACAGGTCGCGGATCGGCCGCTTGATGCGTTCGGCGGCAGTGCCGTCGACATGGGTGCCTTCAAGGAAGGCGAAATGCAGCGGGATCGGCGTGGTCGATTCGGAAACCGTGACCTGAACGCCGTGATTGCGCATGATCAGGCGAAGCTGTTCGATGAGATAGCTCTCGAAGAGCATCGGCTGGGTGATGGTGGTCGAGAAATGGCCTGGCGTCGGCATATGGCCATAGGCCTGCCGCGAGTCGATCTGCGTGAAGGAACTCGTGGTGACGCCGATCTCCGGGTAGAAGGCCCGGTAGCGCTTGTTATAGTCGCCGCCCGCGGCCAGCGCCGTGAAGGAATCGCGCAGGAATTTGGTGTTGCGGTCGTAAAGCGCTTGCAAGGCCGCGACCGCCTTCTTGGCGTCGTCGAAGCTCCGCTTGCCGAAAGGCTCCGGCATGACGACCGATTCGATGGCTTGGGGGTAGATTCGCTTTTCCATGGCTCAATATAGAGATTTGGAAGAGCGCTTGGGAGGGGTCGAAAGCCCGAACGTGACCGAGCGCGTGTTTTTTCTTCAGCCGCGCTGCAAGCTGACCAGCAGCACAAAGCCGACGCCGTTCTTCTTCAACGCCGGGGCCTCGATCGTCGAACCGGCATCGGCGCGGATCATCGGCACGGCCAGCACCGGGGCGGCGAGAAGCGTCAGGATGAGCGCTGTCCGCGGCAGGAGCCGAAGGATCTTCAGGGCGCTGATGGCGATGCGGTTCATGGTCGTTTGCTTTTCTCTGGGTTTCTGGTGCTTTGTCGTTTCAGTGGCGAAGATGGTTCGAACAGCCGAAGCTGCAGGAATTGGCTGCGTCCCAGGAGCGGGCCGGACGGCCTGCTTCGGCGACGAGGATGGCGAACAACATGCCGAACAGGCTTATCAGCAGGCAGACGATGGTGAAGCGGCGAGCGAGCATCGGCGTGGTGTCCTCCTTCAATGCCGAGGAGAATGCCCGAATGCCTCTGAACCGGCTCTGATGCCGGCGTTCATCTGCGGTTCAAATTGATTGACGGTGTTTTGGACCGTCGCGCAGGGGCGTGAGGTCGTGGCTGTGCGCCTGTCCGCTGGCGACAACAAGTCGGCGGCGCTACCGCGCCGCGCAAAAAGAAACGGGGCCGCGAAGTGCCCCGTTCTCTCATTCTTTGGTGGTAAAGACGATCAGAGCTTGTGCCAGGTCTGGCTCTTGCAGATCAGTCCGCCGAGCACGCAGCCGCTCATCTTGAGCGAGGTGCCCGAAAGCGTCGCCTTGCCGGAATAAGTCTTGTCGTTTGCCGGATCGGTGATGCTGCCGGCATATTTGCTGTCGCCGGCAGGTTTGAGCGAGCCTATGGTCTTGCCGGCATATTTGCCGGTCTTCAGCGTGATGGAAAACGAACCGCCGCCGGCGATGGCTGCGGTATCGCCGGCCTGTGTCTTCCAATTGCCTTCGATCGGGTCGGCCCATGCCGCACCGGTCATGATCAAGGTGGCCGCCAGGGCCAGGCTCACTTTTCGAAACATGTCTGTCCTCCCTATGGGTTTCGGTGGGGCTCCGTTCCGCCTTCCCGCCCCTTACGCAAACGTAAGCTAATCCAGCTTCCGGCAAAACAAAAGCGGTGCCGCCACGGAAGGTTGCGGGATTTATTAGCTACCCGTCGGCGAACAAATGAAGCGATCTAAGCAGGGCCTTTGGTTCTCGTGGTTAGCGGAGTCTTGATCCCCGGTCCCGGAATTTTCGTCAAATTTTTCGCAAGCAGGCAGAATAGCTGGCTTTGTATCCTTAACGAATTTCCGTGTTTACCTCTTGTTTTAGCTTTGTTTTCCTCAAATTAAGCACGCCATTTAACGACGGATTCAAGGCTCGGCTGCATTCTCGAAAGCATCGAAAGAGCGGCCCCCCAAGGGACACCAAGGGACAGAAGGAGGCAGCTCTCGGGAGCCAGACAGGGGATTTGAAATGGCACGTTTTGAAATGCTTGAAGCCGGCTTCGGCGCCATGGGGGCAACTGCCCAGGCCGACATTCTTTTCGAACTGGGCATGATGTATGCGACCGGCCGCGATTGCGAGACCGATGTCGTCGCCGCCCACAAATGGTTCAACATCGCCGCCATCAAGGGTTCGGTCCGCGCCGCGGAATTGCGCTCGGAACTGTCGGCCGCGATGTCCAAGGTCGAGATCGCCAAGGCGCTGCGCGAAGCGCGCGAATGGATGACGATGCACTAAGCACCGGGCTCCCGGTGCCCAGATCACGTGCAGTGAGATCACGGGGCAGGAATGCTTTTGGTCAAGGCCGCGAAAGACGGCCGGCCCACCAGGGACAAGGCCGCGAGAAGACGACCATACGAACAAGACCAAGAACACGGCAGGCCAAATCCGGTCAAGCCGTGCGGCAGGCAGGGAAGTAATCGGGGTTTCGGGGCGCGGGGGCGTTCGGGGAAGCTCCATTGGCAAAAGCCGCGACCGGCCGGGACAAGGCCGGCGCGGCTTTTGGCTGTTTCGGCCCGGCCAAGATCATGGTCATACAACAAGACCAGGCCGCGTCGATGACTGAAGTATGTTCGGCGGTGATACTGCGCAGGCCCAATCGAGTGCCGGCGATGCGCCAAGACATGCCGGGCGAAGGGTGAAATTGTCCTGCCTCTCTGGAAGAAGCGTGGCCGGAAGGGTCGCGCGTGAGTGGAGGAGCACTATCACCATGAAAAAATTGGGTATTTTGAGCGCGGCCGTATTAGGCCTGATGATGAGCGCACCGGTTGCGTTCGCCGACGATATCACCGTCTCGGTGGTCGGCCCGATGACCGGCCAACTCGCCAACATCGGCGACCAGTTCAAGCAGGGCGCACAGGCAGCCGCCGACGCCATCAATGCCGCCGGCGGCGTCAACGGCAACAAGATCAAACTCGACATCCAGGACGACCAGTGCGATCCGAAGCAGGCTGTGTCGGTCGCCAACCGCATCGTCGCCGATGGCACCAAGTTCGTCGACGGCCATGCCTGCTCGGGTTCGAGCATTCCGGCCTCGGCCGTCTATGCCGAAGCCGGCACGCTGATGATGAGCCCGGCGTCATCCAACCCGGAGCTGACCGATGCCGCGGCAAAGGCCGGCTGGCCGACGATCATGCGCCTCTATACGCGCGACGATGCGCAGGGCGCTTTCATCGGTCCGTGGATCGCCAAGAAATACGCCGGCAAGAACGTCGTCATCCTGCATGACAAGAGCGCCTACGGCCAGGGCGTTGCCGACGCCGTCAAGGCGACGATGAATGCCGGCGGCCTCAACGAGGTCAATTACGAAGGCATCAATGCCGGCGAGAAGGACTATTCGGCTCTCGTCACCAAGCTGAAGGAACTGAAGGCAGACGTGGTCTATTTCGGCGGCTACCACCCCGAGGCCGGCCTCATCCTGCGCCAGGCTGCCGAGCAGAACGTCAAGTTCCAGCTGATCATGCCGGACTCGATCGCCTCGCCGGAATTCTGGCAGATCGCCGGCCCGGCCGGCGAAGGCACCATGTTCGTCTTCCCGTCGGACCCGCAGGCCAAGCCCGAAGCCAAGGACGCCATCGCCAAGATCAAGGCCGGCGGCTTCGTGCCGGAAGGCTTTACGCTGTTCTCCTATGCCGTGGTTCAGGCCTTCGCCGAAGGCATCAAGCGCGCCGGCAGCGATGACCCGGCCAAGGTCGCCGAAGCGCTGAAGAACGGCCAGCCGATCAGCACCGTGGTCGGCGAAGTCACCTTCGACGAGAAGGGTGACCTGAAGAACGCCAGCTACGACATCAACCAGTGGCACGACGGCAAATACGCGCCGATCCAGCCGTGATCTTCTCTACCTGACAGTTGGAAATGGCCGGGCTTGCCCGGCCATTTTCATTTTCGGGCGGCTATCCCTGGTCCTGCTCGGCAAAGCGCACCAGTACGGTGCCGTCGCTGACCTGCGCGCCCTCGACCGCGATCTCGGCGATCACGCCGTCATGCGGCGCGGCAATCGTATGTTCCATTTTCATTGCTTCCAGGATCAGCAGCGGCTGGCCCTTGGTGACGGCGTCGCCTTTGCCCACGCGCACCAGCTTGACCAGGCCCGGCATCGGTGCCCGCAGGGTGTCTGAAGCGGCGGCGGCTTCGTCCGCCTTGGCCAGCGGATCCGGCACCGCGAAATTGTAGCTGGTCGCGCCTTCGAACACGGTGACGTGGCCGGGCCAGCGCGCGAGGCGAGGGGAGGCGCGAAGATCGTGCGAATTGACACCTTCGTAGGGAGCGCTCAGCGCGACCTCGAAGCGTCCGTCCTGCCGCACCGAAACCCGCGCGAGGATATCCTCCTCGCCATGGCGCAGCCGCGTGCGCCGCGCCACCATGTGGAAATGCGCATAGCCGGAAAGCGATGACCAGGGATCGTCGGATGGCACTTGCGCCCCGGCGCCGGAGGCCGCGAGCGCTGCTGCGGCGACGGTCTCGCCGCTCGGCGGCGGGACGACGGTCAGCGCCTCCTGATGCCGGCCGATCAGACTGGTGTCGATATCGCCGGCCGAAAAATCCGCATCGGCGGCAAGCGCCGCCAGAAACGCGGTGTTGACGGTCGAGCCGGCGATCTCGGTCTGCGCCAGCGCGGAGCCGAGCGCATCGAGTGCTGCAGGCCTGTCCTTGCCGTGGACGACCAGCTTGGCGATCATCGGGTCGTAGAAGGGCGAGATCGCATCGCCCGCCCGCACGCCGGTCTCGATGCGTATGGTAGCGCCTTCCGGTGTTGCGTCGGGGAATTTCAGATGATGCAGGGTGCCTGTCGCCGGCAGGAATCCCTTTGCCGCGTCTTCGGCATAGATACGTGCCTCGAAGGCATGGCCGGAGAGTTGGATATCGCCCTGCGTCTTCGGCAGCTTCTCGCCGGCCGCCACCCTGAGCTGCCATTCGACCAGGTCGGTGCCGGTGACCATTTCGGTGACGGGATGCTCGACCTGCAGGCGGGTGTTCATCTCCATGAACCAGAAGCGGTCCGCCTTCAGCCCTTGCGAGGCATCGACGATGAATTCGATGGTGCCGGCGCCGGAATAGCTTATCGCCTTGGCGGCCTTCACCGCCGCTTCCGTCATCGCCTTGCGCAATGCCGGCGTCATGCCGGGGGCAGGGGCTTCCTCGATCACCTTCTGGTGGCGGCGCTGCGCCGAGCAGTCGCGTTCGTAGAGATGCACGACGTTGCCGAAATTGTCGCCGAACACCTGCACCTCGATGTGCCTTGGCTTGTCGACATATTTTTCCACCAGGACGCGGTCGTCGCCGAACGCCGCCTTGGCCTCGCGCCGCGCGCCCGACAGCGCTTCGGAGAAATCGTCGGGATGCTCGACGCGCCGCATGCCCTTGCCGCCGCCGCCGGCGCGCGCCTTGATCAGCACGGGGTAACCGATCTCGCGTGCTTTGGAGGCGAGCAGCACGATCTCCTGCGCCTCGCCATGATAGCCCGGCACCACCGGCACGCTGGCCTTTTCCATCAGCCGCTTGGCAGCGTCCTTCAGTCCCATGGCGCGGATCGAGGCCGCCGACGGGCCGATAAAGGTGAGCCCCGCCGCGGTCACCTGGTCGACGAAATCAGGGTTTTCCGAGAGGAAGCCGTAGCCGGGGTGGATCGCCTGCGCGCCCGTCGCCAAGGCCGCGGCGACCATCTTGTCGCCGCGCAGATAGCTTTCGCCGACCGGCGAGGGACCGATATGCACGGCTTCGTCGGCCATCGCGACATGCATGGCTTTAGCGTCGGCGTCGGAATAGACGGCGACACAGCGCACACCCATTTTGCGCGCCGTGCGGATCACCCGACAGGCGATCTCACCGCGATTGGCGATCAGGATCTTGGCGAACATGGAGCCTCCCGGGTTTGCTTCGGGCGGCGCCAGTCTGGCAGGAACCAGCCTACTTGGAAGCTGCGATCTCGCAAGCGCCGCCGGTTGTGACCTTGTAATGAGCGCGGGTGGCTTTGCAGGATTTCATCGCCAGTTCTTCGGCCGCCTTCTGCGATTGCGCATTCAGGTGCGCGCCGCAGATTATGTAGATCGACGTCACCCGCATGTAGGGCGTGGTCGCATAGGCCGAGTGGCCGCTGGCCGCCACATAGGCATTGTATGCCTTGGTGCAATCGGACTTCGGGTTTCCCGACAAAGTCGGGTGGAAACGGATATCGCCCTTGTTCCCAGCCAGCGATGCCGCCGACCCGACGCCGGGCACCACGAATATAAGCAATCCTGCAAGTATCGAGACAGTCGTCTTGCGAAAGTATTTCAGTTCCATTTTCATCCCATGCCCATTGGAAAGTGCAGGATGAGCAATAGCGCCTAACTTCCGGCGCCGCCAGTTCTGGAATGAAAAATCGCACTTCGAGCTGTGGATCGATCGCTTCGGCCATGCAGTCTAGGCTCCACGATGGGCAGCAACGACCTGCCGGTATAGTTCTGCTGTCTGCTTGTCGAAACAGCAGAAGATGACGGTTTCTGGAACCGTGTTCTTATCGAGGAAGGCGTCTACCGTGGCGACAGCAATCTCCGTCGCCTCATCCTTCGGGTAGCGGTAGACGCCGGTCGAGATCGCCGGAAACGCCACCGTCCGGCAATCGTTGGCGGCGGCGAGTTCGAGCGAGCGGCGGTAGCAGGAGGCGAGCAGTTCGGCCTCACCCTTGCCGTCGCCTTGCCAGACCGGTCCGACCGTGTGGATGATGTAGCGAGCCGGCAGCCTGTAACCTTTGGTGAGTTTGGCGTCGCCCGTCTTGCAACCGTTCAGCATCCGGCATTCGGCCAGAAGCTCGGGACCGGCCGCGCGATGAATGGCACCGTCGACACCGCCGCCACCGAGCAGCGACGAATTGGCGGCATTGACGATGGCGTCGACCGCCAGCTTGGTGATGTCGCCGGTGTGGAGGCTGATCCTGCTGCCGTCCTGGCTCATCTCACATCCTGAACACGCCGAAGCGAGTCTCCTCGATCCCGGCATTGAGCGCGGCCGAGAGGCTCAGCGCCAGCACCTCGCGCGACTTCGCCGGGTCGATGATGCCGTCGTCCCAGAGCCGCGCCGATGAATAGAGGGGGTGGCCCTCATGCTCGTATTTCATCAGGATCGGCTTCCTGAATTTTGCTTCCTCTTCGGCGCTCCACTCACCGCCCTTGCGCTCGATGCCCTCGCGCTTGACCATGGCCAGCACCGTCGCCGCCTGTTCGCCGCCCATCACCGAGATGCGGGCGTTCGGCCACATCCACAGGAAGCGCGGTGAATAGGCGCGGCCGCACATGCCGTAATTGCCGGCGCCGAACGAGCCGCCGATGATCATGGTCACCTTCGGCACTTTGGCGGTGGCGACCGCCATGACCAGCTTGGCGCCGTCCTTGGCGATGCCGCCGGCCTCGTATTTGCGTCCGACCATGAAGCCGGTGATGTTCTGCAGGAACACCAGCGGGATCTTGCGCTGGCAGCACAGCTCGATGAAATGCGCGCCCTTCAACGCGCTTTCGGAAAACAAGACGCCGTTGTTGGCGATGATGCCGACCGGCATGCCATGCAGATGGGCAAAGCCGGTGACCAAAGTGGTTCCGTAGTTCTGCTTGAACTCGTCGAACTCCGAACCGTCGACGACACGCGCGATCACCTCGCGCACATCATAGGGCTGGCGCAGATCTGTCGGCACGATGCCGTAGAGCTCATGTGGATCGTGAAGCGGTGGAATCGATTTCTGTAAGTTCAGGCTTACGGCCTTGTTCCGATTCAGGTTCTTGACGATGCGCCGGCAAATGGCCAGCGCGTGTTCGTCGTCCATGGCGTAGTGGTCGGCAACGCCGGAGAGTCGCGTGTGCACATCGGCACCGCCAAGATCCTCGGCGCTGACGTCCTCGCCGGTGGCGGCCTTCACCAGCGGCGGGCCGCCGAGGAAAATGGTCGCCTGGTTGCGCACCATGATCGTCTCGTCCGACATCGCCGGCACATAGGCGCCGCCCGCCGTGCACGAACCCATGACACAGGCGATCTGCGGAATGCCCGCCGCCGACATGTTAGCCTGGTTGTAGAAGATGCGGCCGAAATGCTCGCGATCGGGGAACACCTCGTCCTGATTGGGCAGATTGGCGCCGCCGCTGTCGACCAGATAGACGCAAGGCAGATTGTTCTGCAGCGCGATCTCCTGCGCGCGCAGATGCTTCTTCACTGTCAGCGGGTAATAGGTGCCGCCCTTCACCGTGGCGTCGTTGACGACGACCATGACCTCGGTGCCCTCGACGCGTCCAATACCGGCGATGAGGCCGGCCGCGGCGATGTCCTCGCCATACATCGACCACGCTGCGAACTGGCCGATCTCGAGGAAGGGCGAGCCGGTGTCGAGCAACTGGGCAAGGCGCTCGCGCGGCAAAAGCTTGCCGCGGCCAACATGGCGCTCGCGCGCCTCGTCCGAGCCGCCGCGCTCGACGCTTGCGGCCTTGTCGGCGATGTCGGCGACGAGCGCCCGCATGCGCTCGGCGTTCGTGCGGAATGTGTCGGAGGCGGGGGAGATCTGGGTTTGCAGGGTGGCCATCTTGTTGTCGTTTCCTCACACCTCTTGATGCCGCAAGGGAACCAGTGTATCAGCCCGCGCCCGGATGCTGCGTGCCAAGCGTGGCTTCTTTTGTACGAGTGACACCCTCAGGAGGCGACGATGAAAGGCATGCGTATGCGTTTCACCAGATGTCTCCCTTCGGCCATGGCCTGACGCCGCCGAAGGGCGGCCTTCCACGTCCCGAATTTGAGCGAGAGGAACACGACGCCTGCAAGCGTCGTGGGTGTCAT
Organism: Mesorhizobium sp. CNPSo 4689; assembly: GCF_057784325.1. Taxonomy (NCBI): domain Bacteria; kingdom Pseudomonadati; phylum Pseudomonadota; class Alphaproteobacteria; order Hyphomicrobiales; family Phyllobacteriaceae; genus Mesorhizobium; species Mesorhizobium sp. CNPSo 4689. Next base: position 13,266 of record NZ_JBWLUZ010000005.1, on the reverse strand, counting down.
CATGTTTGTGCGGTTTGTAACGCCGCTGATCCATCCAGAGAGCCGGGTGGAGACCGGCTTTTTCCGGGCGTCCTGGTATCTGTACCGGAACGGCTGCCCGGAATGGATTCATAGCGAACTGGAGGACCAGTTCGACTGGTTCAACCAGCACCTGCCCATTCCGGGAAGGGTTGGCCGGCATTTCAAGCGCCAGAATTCGATCTGGGGCATCTGCTGGTTCCATCCGGACGCCAGGGAAGCGATCAGCCGTGCGCGTTATTGCGCCTGGCTGATCGAGGAGGGTGGCTTGCCAGTGCGGTCGATCACGTCGGCGCAGCAGCGTGAGGTCCTGTGGCGCGATGCGCACCAGATCGTCGCCAAGCCCACCACTGATTTGCCGAGGGCATTCGCCTGAGGCAGCGGAGGGGAGCATCACGCCCCCTCCGCCATGATCTCGCGTCCGATCAGCCAGCGGCGGATTTCGCTGGTGCCGGCGCCGATCTCGTAGAGCTTGGCGTCGCGCAACAGCCGGCCGGTCGGATAGTCGTTGATATAGCCATTGCCGCCGAGCAGCTGCAGCGCGTCGAGCGCCATCTGCGTCGCCTTTTCAGCGGCAAACAGCACGCAGCCGGCGGCGTCCTTGCGGGTGGTCTGACCGCGGTCGCAGGCGGCGGCCACGGCATAGACGTAGGCGCGCGCGGCACTCATCACCGTGTACATGTCGGCCAGCTTGCCTTGCACCAGCTGGAACTCGCCGATCGCCTGGCCGAACTGCTTGCGCTCGTGCACGTAAGGGATCGCCACGTCGAGGCAGGCCGCCATCAGCCCGATCGGGCCGCCGGCAAGCACCGTGCGCTCATAGTCGAGGCCCGACATCAGCACCTCGACGCCGCGTCCTTCCTCATGCAGCACATTGTCGAACGGCACCTCGACATTTTCGAACACCAACTCGCCGGTATTCGAGCCGCGCATGCCGAGCTTGTCGAGCTTTTGCGCCACCGAAAAACCGGCCATTGTCTTCTCGACGATGAAAGCGGTTATGCCGCGCGAATGGCGCTCCGGATCGGTCTTGGCATAGACGACCAGGGTCTCGGCATCCGGACCGTTGGTGATCCACATTTTCGAGCCGTTCAGCACATAGCGGTCGTTGCGCTTTTCGGCGCGCAGCCTGAGCGACACGACATCCGAGCCGGCGCCGGATTCCGACATTGCGAGAGCACCAACCTTTTCGCCGCCGCAGAGCGGAGGCAGATATTTCTCCTTCTGCGTCGGTGTCGCCCAGCGATTGATCTGGTTGACGCAGAGGTTGGAATGGGCGCCATAGGAGAGACCGACCGAGGCCGAGGCGCGCGAGATCTCTTCCACCGCGATCACATGGGCGAGATAGCCCATGCCGGTGCCGCCGAAATCGGGATCGGCGGTGATGCCGAGCAGGCCGAGCGCGCCGAGTTCGGCCCACAGATGCGCCGGGAATTCGTTCGAGCGGTCGATCTCGGCGGCGATCGGCGCGATCCTGTCCTGGGCGAAGCGACGCACCGTGTCGCGCAGCGCCTCAATGTCTTCGTCAAGCCCGAAGCTGAGCGTGTTCGTGTACATGCCGTTCCTCCCCGGTATTAGTGTCGATCCTTGCGCCAACGAGGCGCATTGTCATCGAAAGATACGACGCCGTGACCTCTGCGATCGACAGCCGCTCGCCCGGCCGGAACCAGACGATGACGCCGGTCAACATCTGGATCAGCGCCATGGCGGTCAGGCCGGTATCGTCGATGTCGAAGGCGCTCGTCTCCACGCCGTCGCGCAGGATCGCGCGCAGTTCCTTTTCGTAAGCTGTGCGCATGCGCAGGATCTGCGTCAGGCGCTCATGCGACAGGCTGCGCAGCTCCATGTTGGAGATATGCGTGGCGTGGCGGCGTTCGATATGGAAGGCGATGTGGTTCCGGACATAGGCGGCGAGCCGTGCGGCCGGGTCGGCAGTTGTCGGGCGTGCCGCCTCCCACGCTGCGCTCAGCCCCTCCATGTGTTCGCGCATCAGCGTGAACAGCAGATCTTCCTTGGTCGGAAAATAGCGGTAGAGCGCGGCCGCCTGCACGCCGACTTCGGCCGCCAACTGGCGCATCGACATCGCTTCGTAGCCGAGACGCGCGATCAGGCTGACCGCCGCCTCGCGGACGGCAGCCTCGGTCTTTTCGCCATCGGAACCGGTCGTGCGGGCCATTTTTTCACCTCATCGAGGCAAATAATAAAACAAACGTTCAATTAATTCAAGAGTGCACAATCGCGTGCCCTGTTCACACAACGATCGTGAAGCTCGATGGCGCGTTCCAGGAGCTGATTTCCTCGACGTCGACGCGCGAAACCGAAGCGCCTGCCGGGCCGATCCAAAGGCGATCGATCATTGACGAGACCGCGGCGTCGGTTCCGGCCATCCGTGCGATCACCGAACCGTCGCTTTCGTTGCGTACCCAGCCGGCAAGGCCAAGTCCAATCGCCGCGCTTCGTGCCCAGACCCTGTAGCTGACGCCTTGCACTCTGCCGAAAACGCGCGCCTGCACGGCCCTTTGCCGATCACTCATCGTTCGCCCCAAAGCGTCTCCATGCGCTGTGCGGATGAATCTGGCGCTTCACCCGGCGAATGCAAGCGGCTTACATCGGGATTGCGCGGGGGCCGAATGCTCGCGCTCTGGGCTACGGATGTATGACATGATCCAATCGCAGGTCGGGCTCTCCTGCTGCCGATACAGGCGGCAGACCGCAACGAGCGGAAGTCGCCAATAGACCTGCCGCATGGCAGATAAGCATCCTCGCCAAAGCCTGAGCTGGATTGCTAGTCGCCGCGAAACGCGCGGCTGGCCTGGTCGGTCAACGGCTTGAGCAAATAGGAAAGCACCGTGCGGTCGGTGGTCCTGAGAAAAACCTCGGTCGGCATGCCTGGCTTCAGCTCCAGCGGGCCTGCCTCTTGGAGGCTCCTGGCCGACAGCACGATGCGCACGGCATAGTAGGAGACGCCGGCCTTCTGGTCTTCGATGAGATCGGGCGAGATGCGGTCCACCTCGCCTTCGACCTCCGGCGTCGTCTGCTGGCTGAATGCGGAAAGGCGAAGCGTCGCCGGCTGTCCGATGCGCAGTTGGTCGATGTCCTGAGGGGCGACACGCGCCTCGACCACCAGCGCGTCGGCCGTCGGCACGATCTGCATGATCGCTTCGCCCGGCGAAATGACGCCGCCGACCGTATGGATCGCCAGCTGATGCACCCGGCCGGATTGCGGTGCGCGGATGTCGATCTGCTTCAGCGATTGCTGGGCCGCGATCTGGCGCTCGCGCAACTCGCTCGCCTTGGCGTCGATCTCGCGCAGCTCGCTTGCCACCTCGCTGCGCATGTCCTGGTCGATCTGGATGATCGCCAGTTCCGTCTCGCTGATGCGTCCGCGCGTCTGCGCGGCCGCGGCGGTAAGCTGGCCGTCCTCGCCGTCGAGCCGTGCCTGGGCGCGCTCGCGGTCGGCCAGCCGCGAAATCGGCACCAGCTTCTTCTTCCACAGGTCCCGCATGCCCTGCAGTTCGACCTTGGTGAGCGCGATTTCCTGCTGCTTGCTCTTCTGCTGGGCTTCGATACCGGCGATCTCCTGCCGGAATTGCACGACGCGCTCGCGCAACTGCGAGACCTGGCCGTCGCGTGCCTGGCCGCGCAAGGCAAACAGCTTGTTCTCGCCGTCGATCAGTTCGGCGATCTTGGGCTCGGCCGCGCGTGCCGCAAGCTGTTCGGGATAAGCGACCGCCGTGGCGCCATCGCGTTCGGCCATCAGCCTGGCACGGCGGGCAGACAGCTCGTCCAGACCGTTGTCGACGATGGCCAGATTGGCGCGTGCCACCGTGTCGTCGAGCCGCACCAGCACGTCGCCGGCCGCGACCATGCTGCCATTCTTCACATTCAGCGCGCCGACCACGCCGCCCTGCGGATGCTGGACCGATTTGACGTTGGAATCGACGACCAGATGGCCGGCCGCGACCACGGCGCCGGAAAGATTGCTCGTCACCGCCCAAAGGCCAAGTCCGCCGACCAGCACGAGGGCAGCGATGCCGCCCAGCCTCACATTGCGGTCAATGGCGCGCCGCAACCGCTGCTGTTGCGGCGATGCGGCCTCGACCGGCTTTGCTCCCTTGTCGAGAAAGGCAAGAGTCAGCGACCTTGCGCGCAACGCCACGTCCCTGGCCGTATGCAGGCCCTCCGTTGCAAAGCTGGGCATTGCAAGCGCCATCTTCATCCCGCCGTTCCCACCGCATGAAGCGGCACGGCTGCGGGCTGCAGCGCCTGCCGCGCTATCTCGCTCTTCGGGCCAAAGGCCTGCTGCCTGCCGCCGCCGAGCACCAGCAGATGGTCCAGTGCGGCAAGCGCGCTCGGCCGGTGCGCCACCACGACGGCGATGCCGCCACGCGCCTTGATGCCTTCGATGGCTTGCTTCAGGGCCTGGTCGCCGGCGGCGTCGAGGTTGGAATTCGGTTCGTCGAGCACGACCAGGAACGGATCGCCGAACAGCGCGCGCGCCAATGCCACACGCTGGCGCTGGCCGGCCGAAAGTGCCGCTCCGCTTTCGCCGATTTCCGTCCGATAGCCTTCGGGCAGGCGCAAGATCATTTCATGGACGCCGGCGGCCCGCGCCGCCGCGATGATCGTCTCCGACACGGCATCGTCGTCGAAACGCGCAATGTTCTGGCCGACCGTGCCGGCGAACAGTTCGACGTCCTGCGGCAGGTAGCCGATATGGCGGCCGAGCGAGCGCGCCGGCCATTGCTCGAGGGCCGCACCGTCGAGCCGGACCTTGCCGCGCATCACCGGCCACACACCGACCAGCGCGCGCGCCAGCGAGGATTTCCCGGAGCCGCTTGGGCCGATCACGCCAACGCCCGATCCGGCGCGCAGCGAGAATTCGACGTCCTGCACCACCAGGCGCCGGTCGCCGGGGGCCACGACGCTGATGCTCTCGACCGAGAGCTCGCCGGTCGGGGCAGGCAGCTCCATCCCGCTCTCCAATGCCGGGAGCGCCGCAAACAAATCGTCCAGGCGCCGCCAGCTCTGGCGGGCGTTGAGGAAGCCCTTCCAATGCGCAATGACAAGCTCGATAGGCGCCAGCGCGCGTGACGTGAGGATTGAGCTGGCGATGATGATCCCGGGCGTCGCCTGCTGGTGGATGACCAGATAGGCACCGAGCGCCAGCACCATCGACTGCAGCATCATGCGCAGGATGCGTGACACCGCGCCCAGCCCGCTTGTCAGGTCGCTGGCGCGCTCCTGCGCCTCGCGAAAGTCGGCATTGGCCCGGCTCCAGCGCCTAGCCAGCCTCTCGCCCATGCCCATTGCGGCCAGCACCTCGGCGTTGCGGGTGCTCGACTGCGCGATCGCGCTGCGGCTGGTGCTGAACCTCGACATCGCCTTGGCCGGCCCGCGAACCAGACGGTCGGTCAGCACCGTCAGCGACACCAGCAGAAGGGCGCCGATGAGCGCTGCAACACCGATCCATGGGTGGAAGAGAAAACAGATCACCACATAGAGCGGCATCCATGGCAGGTCGAACAGGGCGGCGGGGCCGGGGCCGGAGAGGAAGCCGCTCACCTGGTCGAGATCGCGCAGCGCCTGCAGCCCTTCGCCACGGTCGCGCGTGCGCAGCGGCAGGCGCACCACGCAGCCGAAGACGCGGCTGGAGATAGTCTCCTCGATGCCGGCGCCTATGCGCGTCAGCACCCGTGCCCGCACCGCTTCGAGAATGCCCTGAAAGACGTAGAGCACGGCCACCAGGATGATCAGCGCCACCAGCGTGGGCACGCTGCGGCTGGGCAGCACGCGGTCATAGACCTGCAGCATGAACAGCGAGCCGGAAAGCATCAGGATGTTGATCAGGCCGCTGAAGCCGGCAACGGCAACATAGGCACGGCGGAAGGAGGCAAGAGCCTCCCGCAGCTCGGAGCGAGCCTTGCGGTTCGGGTTTGGCGAAAACGGATGAAGCAGTATCTTTACCTCAACTATGTCCGGCCATCGGCATCTGGCGGTCTGGAAATCCGAACGCTGCCGTCAGAATGGCTGGGGCGTCAAATCTCCTTCAAATTCGCGGCGGCCCGCGCCTGAAGCACGGACCGCCAGGCAGTCTTGCATTTCGCGGTCAGCCCATGAGGTCTGCGCTCTGATGGTCCGATTGGGCTATCTGAGCCAGGATCTTGGCCACCGCAGCATGCGCCGCGTCGCCCGCATCGGCAACGATGTGGCCGTCAGCCGGGATATGCGCCTGCAACGCCGCCACCGCGCGGTCTATCGCCTGATGGAAGGGGCCGCCGCCATCGAGCAGATCGGAAATATCCTCTGCATTGGTGGGTGAGGCGATTGTCTGGCGGAACTGCAAATGCTCGCTGCCAAGCACGGCCGTATGTGATGTGTCCTGATCTGTCGCGCCGCCTGCAGTCTCATTGGCGCTGAGGGTGCCTTGCTTCGCCGCCGAATGGGTCTTGAAGATGTCGGCGAGCCAGCTTTTGGTGGTGTTGCCGGCATTGTTGCTCCCCGCATCCGCCACGGCGGTGGGAGCCGCCGATGCCACCGGCTGCGTGTCGCTCGTGTCGGAACTGGCATCGTCGGCCGAGGCGGTCGCGGCAAGCGTGCCCGACTTCATCGTCGGATCGATCAGGTCGCGTTTGACGTTCTTGGTGCCGATCGTCGCGGTCTGCGTCGAGGTGGCGATGTTCACGCCCGAGAATGTCACCGTGTAGGTGCCAGGCTTCAGCACCAGATCGTAGCCGCCGGCAGCCGATGTCGTGGTCTTGAAGGTCTGGCCGGCGGAATTCTTGGCCGTCACCGTGATGGCGCCGAGCCCTTCGCCCGGATCGTAGAAACGGTCGCCATCCTTGTCGTCGAAGGTGACGCCGGTCAGGAACAGGTCGGTGCCGGTCTTGGCGAAGTCTTCGGTGACGAAGGCGCTGCTGCGGCCCTTGTAGTCGCCGACCTCGAAGCCAAGGCCGACTTCGCGGAAGTTGGGATTGAGGATGTTGGCCCGGTGTCCCGAGGAATTCATCAGATTGGTGTGGAGGAGCTTGACCTCGTCGACATAGCCGGTCGGGGCGCGGGTCGTTGCCCAGGCGATATTCTCACCAGTGGCCCACGATCCGGTCAGGACATAGCCTGCAGCCTTCATGCGCGTCGTCGGCGACGAGCCACCGGAACCGGTGTGCGAAAAAATGTCGGTTGCCAGCATCCACCGGTCGTGACCTTCGGCGGCTTCGCTGAGGTCGTTGTCGAAGGCCAGAGGCTGGGCACCTGTCTTCGCACGCTCGGCATTGATGAGTTCGAGCAGATACTGCTCGTTGGCACTGTGTTGCGGCATTGGTATCCCCGTGGGTTCTGATGGTATTGAACCCCCTGTGCTTCCCGTCACCCGTCCTTGAGCAGCATATGTGTTTATGATTCGGCGCTAAAGTAAACAAATTAGAACATACGCACATATATCGTGTGCGATTTTGCTGGATCGCTTTAGCAAGGCTGAAATCAGGGTGCAGGATCAGTTTTCGGCTGAGCTCTCAAGTTCTTCTGACGCTTCTGCTCAGGCCATGGTGCCATTTCGAGAACTCTATATTTTCCCGGCGCGGTTTTTCCGAGGACCCTTAAGAGCTGGAATTCGCTAATGTATCTCCCGTACGAGAGATGCGCGAAATGTCCGGAAGCGGACGGTACTCGATCGAGAGGGGAGCCTCGACAAGAACAGGTCGTTCAAAGAGGATATATCTGTGTCGACCTGGCAAGGCCCGCTTCTGCACCGGCGAGACGGCTTCGAAGCGGATGTTGGGTTTCACACGGTTCGCTTGGCGTGAACTAAAAATTCCGAGCCCAGCATCGATCAAGGAAGGCCGGCGTGCCGACGGACGACCGATTCGATGCAATGCGAAATGAGTGCGGCTGCGCGACGGGAACCGACTAGTTCCCTCGCGCTGCTGCCAGTGCGCCCGGCAGTTCCTCGGCGAAAATGTCGAGCTCGTGGTCGAGCCCGACGCTGACCCTGATGCAGCGGTCGAGCACCGGCACCATCGGCTTGCGGATGAACACGTCGCGCGCCAAAAGCCCCTGCAGCACTTTCAACGCGAAGGCGCCATCGCTGCCGCAGTCGATGGTGACGAAATTGGTCGCCGAAGGCAGCGGCTTCAGCCCGTTTGCTTCAGCGATCCCGGCGATTCGCCGCCGCCCGGCCGCGACCCGCGCCACCACGCTCTCGAGATAGGCCTGGTCGGCGAGCGCCTCGACGCCGGCGATCTGCGCCATGCGGCTGACGCCGTAATGGTTGCGGATTTTCTCGAAATCGCGGATCACCTGGGGCTCGGCCACCGCGTAACCGCAGCGCAGGCCGGCAAGCCCATACGCCTTCGAAAAGGTGCGCATGCGAATGACGTTCGGCCGCGAGACATCGATCGGTGGCAGTGCCGAGGCCGGCCCCAATTCGCCATAGGCCTCGTCGAGCACCAGCATGGTGGTCTCGGGCAGCGCCTCGATGAAGCGGGTGATCTCGGCCGCCTCCCACCAACTGCCCATCGGATTGTCGGGATTGGAGAGATAGACCAGCGGCGCCTTGTCCCTGACGACCGCCGCGAGCAGCCCGTCCAGGCTTTCTTTGTCGCCCTCGTAGGGCACCGCAACCAGACTGCCGCCGACGCCGGCAATATGGAAATTGAAGGTCGGATAGGCGCCGAGCGAGGTCACCACCGCGTCGCCCGGAGCCACATACATGCGCGCCACCAGGCTGAGCAGACCATCTATGCCTTCGCCGACGACCACATTCTCCGCACCGACGCCAAGATGGGCGGCAATGGCGACCTTCAGGTCGAAATTGTCGGGGTCACAATACATCCACATGTCGCGGGCAATCCCGGCCATGCGCTCGATGACCCGCGGCGAGGGGCCAAAGCAGCTCTCATTGGCGCCGATGCGGGCACGAAAAGCACGGCCGCGCTCACGCTCCTGCGCCTCCGGCCCGACAAACGGCACCGTCGAGGGAAGCGCGCCGACAAGCGGCGTGAGGGGAGGGCGCTGACGCATGGCAAGGGCTCGCTCGAAAAACGGTCTTCTTGCTAGCGTGGAGGCATGTTGGGCGCAAGATGACAATGCCGCACTGGATTTCGCCGATCCGTTTTGCTAGCGAAATAAAATGAGCAACCGATTGCCGCCCGCTTGGGCCAAGCACCTTAAAACCCAAGCAGCGCCGAAGGGCGCACCGCCGAAAGTTGGGCAACCGAAACCTCAGCCCGCAAAGGCGGCTCCGTCTCGCGCTCAGGCCAACGATATGATGTTGAGGCAGGCGCTCGAGTTCCAGCAAGAGAATCGATTGCCTGAGGCGGAAGAACTCTGTCATCGCGTTCTGGCTAGAACGCCCGAACATCCGCTGGCCCTTTATATACTGGGGACGCTGGGGATCGGGTACGACGAAGAGAAGGTTATGCGGTATTTTGCTCGGGCGATCGCGCAGGAGCCTCTAAATCCCTACTACCACCTTAGCCTCGGTCAAGCCTATTTGAGGCTCAGCGAGTTTACACCGGCGATCAAACACATTCAGCACGCACTGGCATTGAAGCCGGATCTGGTGGAAGCGCTTTGCGCCTTGGGCGATGCATACAATTCGTTTGACAAGGGGGAAATGGGGCTGCCGCTCTTTGAGAAGGCGCTCAGGGTCGACCGAGATCATCCCATGGCCCGGTTGGGGCTGCCTCGTGCGCTGGCAAGCCTCGGCCGTATGGACGAAGCCGCGGTTCATCTCAAAGAGGCAATAGATCGGCGCATCGCGGTACCTGCTGCCTACAGTGTGCTTGTACGCACGCACAAATTCACTGAAGAGCCACCAGAACTCGCGGCGATCCTGACGGAGCTTCAAGACCCTGACCACGGATCCGAGGGAGTGGCGACGCTCCATCACGCGGCCGGAAAGCTGCTCAACGACCTCGGTCGCTACAAGGAGGCGATGGATCACTTCAAAAAAGGAAATCAAGCCGGAGGCCAGAGCTTTGATGTGCAATCCTACCGGCGTTGGGTCGACGCCCTGATCGAAACCTTTACACCGGATTTGGTGGCTTCAAGGACTGCTTCTGGCAATGTCTCGGAGGTGCCCGTGTTCGTAGTCGGGATGCCTCGCTCGGGCACAACACTGACTGAGCAGATCTGCGCCAGCCATCCCAATGTTCATGGCGCTGGCGAGTTAGCAAAGCTTAGACGCACATCGAATGGGCTCGATCTTAGGCATGGTTCCGACATAAGCCCGGGTGAGGCGATCGCATCGATGACTCCACAGCTGTCCAGGGCGCTGGCTGCGGAGCATCTTGCCTACCTGCGCGAGCGGGCCCCTGATGCGCTTCGAATTGTCGACAAGATGCCTCACAATTTCGAGCTGGTCGGCCTGATTGGCATCCTTTTCCCCAACGCGCGCATCATTCATTGTCGCCGCGACGCCATTGACAACTGCATCTCCTGTTTTGTCCTGCAACTCAGTGAAGGGCATAGCTATAGCGCCGATCTGGAGACACTGGGGCTTTACTACAGGGAGTATGATCGTCTGATGCGGCATTGGGACAAGATTTTCCCGGGCCGTATCTTCGAAAACCGGTACGAGACGTTGATTGAAAATCAAGAGAAGCAGTCGCGCTGTCTCATAGATTATCTCGGACTACCCTGGGACGATAGCTGCTTGCGCTTTTTTGACAGGGGCGGCTCCGTAAAAACCTATAGCAATTGGCAGGTCCGCCAGCCGATCTATACGTCGTCCGTCAAGCAGTGGACGAATTACGAAAGCGAGATCCAGCCGCTGATCGACGCCTTGGGAGATCTTGCCGACATTTGAGCGTGAGGGCCCGTCGCTGTTTCGCCGTTACCTACGAAATTCTTGAGCGGAGCCCGTCGTCCTCAAAGAACACGGTGCCCAACAAAGAACCCGGCGGTTGCCCGCCGGGTCTCGATTTCAGTCAGGTCGAGCCTGTTAGAACGAACGCTGGAAGCGGAGAAGGCCGCCGACGCTGTTCTTCTTGTCCGCATTGGTCCAGTTGCGATTGTCAACGTCGCCAAACTTGCCGTCGTGGTCGTAGTCGACTTCGGCCGTGACCGTGAAGCCGGGCACGATGTCGTAAGCGACGTTCGCCGCGACGCCATAGTTCTTGTCGTCGTCAGCCGATGCCTGCAGGTTGAACGAGGTCTTCTCGTTGAACTTGTAGGTGCCACCGCCCCACACAGCCCAGTTGCCGCCCCACTGCTTGTAGAAGTTGCGGTCGATGTTATCGTCCGTTCCGTAGCCGGCCATGAGGAACAGCGACAGTTCGCTGGTGGCGTTCACGTCGAGGCGAACCTTGCCGGCCCACTCTTCCCAGGTGCTGTCATAGGCGCCGACAGCAATGATATCGCCCCAACCCTGCGTGTACTTCACGCCGCCGACGACATGCGGCACGTAGCTGTCGATCGTGTCATTGCCGGACGTGGCATTGAAGACATAGTTGCCAGCCCCATCGAGGACGGCAGCGCCAGAATCGCCGGAACCCTCTTCGAGCGAGAGAACCGCGGAGAGGCCGTTGCCGGCGTCGAAGTAGTACTGGACGACGTTGGTGTCGAAGCCACCATAGGGAACCAGCGTATCCTGGATGACGTTGCCGGCGTAGCCGATGAACGTATTGAAGGCCGATTCGTCCTTACCGACGCGCAGGCCACCGAGCTGGATCCAGGCGAAGTTCAGCGTGACGCCTTTGTTGACAGCGTCATTGCCGAACTCATCGCCATAGCCGTTGGAGTTGCCGAAGTTGAAGCGGGTCTCGGTGTAGGTCTTCAAGGTGCCGAGCTCGGTTTCCTGGCCGGTCCAGGTCTTCAGCGTGAAGCGGGTGTTCTTGTACCAGGTGTCCTGTTCCTTGGGGGCCGTAGACGTCGCAGATCTTGACGTATTCAGCCGGTTCCGGCTCGGCGACGACGACGGCGTCGGCGGCGCGCGCACCGGAAACTGCGATCAGGGCCGCAGCGGAGCCAAGGAGAAGGCTCTTGATGTTCATTTTCTGACCTCCAGTCAGAATCGAACGAAACAGCGGAGATGGCGGCGTGCGGTTCCTCCCTACGCTATTGTTATCGTTATATTTTCTTGGAAAACCGTGGGACTTTGCGTAGGCGTGCGGCCATCACCACAGGTGTTTGTTGGCGAAAGCGTGCCCCGAACCGGATTTGAGATAGCGCTCGAATGAAGCTGCCTTGGCCTGGTTTGAGAAGGCCATATAGGTGACGATCCGCCACGGCAGGAACTTGGATGTATGGCTGGCTTTTCCTGCGTTGTGTTCAGCAAGCCGTCGTTTTAGGTCCGACGTCACGCCGACATAGCGCTCGCCTTCTGTAGCCTCGCTCTCCAGAAGATACACATACCACACGAACCGCCCTCCTTTGCCAAGGCTTCGGAGGGCATCCTGCTCCGCGCAGGAGGCACTGCCAATCCAATTTTGCAAGGGATTCGCTATACTTATCCTGCGCGCGTGTAGGGCGCGCACGCGGACCGGCCCTCCTTCGCTACGGCTTCGGAGGGCATCCTGCTTCGCTCATAAGGGTTGGGCTTGTCCTGCGAAGCTCGAAGAGCGAAGCAGGATGGCGGAGAGGATGGGATTCGAACCCACGAGAAGCTTTTGACCTCTACTCCCTTAGCAGGGGAGCGCCTTCGACCACTCGGCCACCTCTCCGTTGCGCCGCTGGATAAAGAAAAGCGCCGGCACAATCAACAGCTGGCGCCATTATCGCGGAAAAATCCGGCGTAGCCTGACGGACAGCCTACGCCATGCGGCGATTCTGCGGCAATTCCCTGGCCGGCGACTCGGGTGACATGACCGCAATTGCGGCGGCGCCGTCGCCGGATTCGGCTGCATTGCAAGGGCCGCGGGCGCCCCGATGGTTAATGAGAGCTTTCGGAGTGAGGCCAAATCGTGTCATTTGTGCAACAACGCCGGGGGATAGCACCCGAACTGCCCTTTTGCCGGTACGATCGTGGTTGAACGCCGCCGCCTCATGGGTAATGTCGAATTCGAAGGAGCGGCGCGGTGCGCATCTTTTTCGGTTAGTGGGGATGGGGCAGGGAACGCTGTCCTTCAGCAAAGAATACCCAGACCCGTTTTTTAACTTTTGACTGGAGGTCAGAAAATGAACATCAAGAGCCTTCTCCTTGGCTCCGCTGCGGCCCTGATCGCAGTTTCCGGTGCGCGCGCCGCCGACGCCGTCGTCGTCGCCGAGCCGGAACCGGCTGAATACGTCAAGATCTGCGACGTCTACGGC
>NZ_JBWLUZ010000040.1:0-39086 GCF_057784325.1 Mesorhizobium sp. CNPSo 4689 | reverse complement strand
GACAAAGCATCTGTGGCAAATATGCGTTACTCCGACACGTTGCTGGGCTGGGAGGGTGTATGGACGTACGAGGACCTGAACAGATATCTCTTCGGGCCCATGCTCACCACGCCGGGCGTCAAGATGGAGACTCCTGGTGTCCCGGACGATACCGAACGGGTCAACCTGATCGCCTACTTGCGCACACTCAGCGACGAGCCGATCCCGCTGCCCTGAATCGATGGTATCTGTGCAACTACTGCTACGGGCCTGCGTCGGCTAGCACTTTGAATTTTGCCTGAGATACGAGGCCAGATGGTCGCTGAGATCACGCGCGTCGTCGCCGGCGCCGTCGATCAGCGAAGACTTGCGGCGGCGCAGAAACTGCATCCCCATCAGGTACATGCCCGGATGTTCCGCAACACCGCCGTCGTGACGGACGTGGCCCTTGCGGTCGAGGACCGGCAGCTCCAGCCAGGAGTAGTCCGGCCGGTAGCCGGTGGCCCAGATGATCGTCCTGATCGCGCCTCCGGCGAGGTCGAGGCCGAGCGGCGGGTCGTCCTCGACACGGGTCGGCGGCAGGCGATCCGGCGGCCCGACCGTAGCGTCCAGGCCGTTGGCGCGCGCCCATTCGTCGATCAGGTCGAGCAGCCGGGCCATCTTGAGATCGGAAAGCGCGCACATGTTGCGCAACGACCCCGCAAACTGGGCCTTGCCGTCTTCGGTGATGCCGGCGAGACGGCCGACGAGCCTGACGCCGAGGCCGACCAGCGCATTGAGGTCGAGGGTGGTGCGGTCGGGCGTGCCGGCAAGCTGCAGCGAAGGAACCCGTCGCGCCCGCCGGATGTCGTCTACCTCGTCGTAGCGCTCGTCGAGCACGCCGACGGCGTCCATCCACCATTCCAGGTCCTTGCCGCGATAGACGCGCGGCGCCCGGATGTGCTCGCCCACCGACAGGGTCACCTGACGCCCCGAACGCTGCAGCTCCTGTGCGATCTGGGTGCCGCTGGCCGACGCGCCCACCACCATCACGCCACCATCGGCGACCTGACCCGGATTGCGATAGGACTGCGCCGTCAACATGGCGACCGACGACGGCACGCGGACGGCGAAATCGGGCAGGCGCGCGACATTGCACGCGCCCGACGCCAGCACCACGGTCCGGCACCGCCACTCGCCGCGGTCGGTGCGCACGAGATATCCCGCCCCGTCGCTGCGAACCGAGGTAACGGTCGTGTGGGTTCTGACCGGAGCCGAGATCGCTTTGGCATAGTTGCCGAGGAAGTCGATCACCTCAGGCATCGTCCGGTAGCCGTCGGGGTCGTCGCCGTCATAGCGGAAGCCCGGCAGCCGGCTCTGCCAGTTCGGGGTGAGCAAACGCAGCGAATCCCATCGCTCGGTGCGCCAGGTATGGGCGATCTCGCCGCGCTCCAGCAGAACATGGTCGATAGAACGCTCCGCGAGGCAGCGGCTCATCGCGAGCCCCGCGTGCCCTGCGCCGACGATCACTGTGGTGACGGAACTAATCGCGCCCTCTTATCGGGAGAGTCTACGGCTCGAAGCGCCTTTCAATTCACCACGACCGTGACGTTCGTCGGATTGGTAACAATGTCATAGACCGCCGACCGCTTCTGCGACTGGGCGACGAGAGCCTCGATGTCTTCTTGCTTGGCGTCGGCGTCGATGTTGTACTTCACCGTGATGCCGCTGAAGCCGTTGCGGACGTCGCTGTCGATGCCGAGAATGCCGGCAATATCCATGTCGCCTTCGATGGTCGCCTTCACCGACTTCAACTGGATGTTCCGGTTCTGGGCTACCGCGGCGATGCCAGCGGTCAGGCAACTGGCCAGCCCGACCAGCACGTATTCGACGGGCGTGGCGCCCTGATCCAGGGAAGCGAAGACCTCCGGATGGTCGGCATCGAATGCGAAGGTGGTCTTGCGATGCTGGTCCTGGCCGAGACCGTAGAAGCTCTCGACCGTCGAGTGGCTGTGGGTGCCATCCTTCCATTCGCAAGCCGCGCGCCACTTGAACTGCGCAGCCTCCGGGGCGTTTGTAAGCGCTTCTTTTGCTGCGAGCAGCGCCTCTACGTTAACGCCATTGTTTGCCTGTACTTCGGAAGCCATGATTATCCTCCCTACCTTGCACTGGCTCAAAAACCCGACCGATTCCACTGACCTCCTGATCAGATTTCACCATGACCTTCGATGGTATGGGTCGCGAAGCGTTTCTTCAAGTTGATTCCGCAGAGGCATGGGCGTCCCTCGGGTGCCTTTTCGAGCTAAACCGGGCAGCCTGAACAGTTCCGGAATGCATCGGACGCAGCTAATCTTTGTTCCCGTCGATTTCCTTCGCCACTTTCACCTCAACGGTCATCCCGACAAAACTCGAGGCGCTGCCGGAGTAGCTTCCCGAAAGTGGGATGGCCTGCCGGGGATGGCGAGCCACGGCTACCCTGATCAAATCCCGGTTGCCGACAATGCCATTGGTTGGATCGAACTCGATCCAACCTGCCCCAGGCAAGTAAACCTGGCACCAGGCGTGCGTGGAGCCTCCGCCGCGGACGGCATCACTGTCACGGCTCGGCACATAGACGTAACCAGTCACGAAGCGGGCGGCAAAGCCGAGCGAGCGGACCGCTTCCATCATGAAAAGCGCAAAGTCCCGGCATGTGCCCTTGCGCAGATGCAAGGTCATGAGAGGCGGCTGCGTTCCGGTTTCGATGCGACGGGAGTACACGAAGCTCTCGTGGATGGCGTAGCAGAGCGTCATCAGCAGTTTGCCGGTCTCGGTGCGCCCGGCGGCACTGACGAACTGTCGCGCCCATTTGCCGACCTCGTCGCCGTCGTCGAGATGATGGCGCTCCATTGTTTGCGCAAGGTCGGCCGCCTCGTCGGGATCGTAGGAGAACGGATAATTCAGCGCCGCCTCATCGATGCGGAAATCGGGCGCATGCTGCGGCGTGTGATCGAGCCGGATGTCTGTCGCGAAAAGGAGTTCCCTGGCCGAACCCTTGAAATCGATCACCGCAACGCAGTTGCCAAAAACGTCATGGATCCAGCGAACCTCCTTCGGCTCGGGGTCGACGGACAGAGCGTGGTCGAGAAGCCGCTGATCGAAACTGTCGCGCGGCCTGAACATCAGCCGGTGCTCGCCAAAGCTCACCTTCCGGCTATAGCGATAGACGGTCGTGTGCTTGACTGAAAAAATCGGCATCGGCGTCCGTCGGCAGCTTCATTCGCGGCGCGATCATATAGTGTTTTGGGCGTGCGTCCGATGGGGCATGTTTGGGGCGTGTGCGCAGAGCGGTAGGGGTAGGCGAAAGTCTTCTAATGACCCAACGAAGACGTTCACGCCGGAACTAGAGCCTGGCAGCTTTGCGCCCCTTGTCGGTCGTTCACGGTGGCTCCGCCCATCACTGTAAGCGGACATCGTCGGTGGCGACGCCACGAGCGGGCTAGCGCCAACAACAGTCGTTTGATGCGATTATCGGCGAATGACGGTTGTCGACGCCATTTTCTGACCTTCGCGCGGTCGAAACGGGGTCATGTGCGTCTCTTTCGCGCTTTCCGCCCAGCAGCTAGTGGTGTCGCTTTCTGAGTGGATCAAATAGCGCTATATTTGGGCACCAAGTGCTCGATGTAGGTAACGACTTTTTTGGATGAGCAGCCCCGGCGAAGCGTGAAATTCGCATCATTTGGGAATGGTTCCTGACATCGGCTGCCGTCCGAAACCGATCAGGTGGATCCAATGCGTCAAGGGTATTTCGCTCTTGCCTACCTGCTGGCACTGTTCGTTGGACCGTTTGCGGCCAGCCAAGGGCTGGCCGCAACTGTTCCGCATGTAGGCCTTCTCACCTATTGGGACTGCAGCCCGGGTACTGTTCAGGACGAATTCGGACCGTTTCTCAAGGGGCTCGAGGAACTGGGCTATAGGAAGGGCGAGACCTTTGCACTCGAGTGCCAGGCGGCCGGCAAGAATTACGACAGACTTGCCGAAGCGGCGCGCAAGCTGGTGCAGCTTTCTGTGGACGTGATCGTGACGACCTCTCAACCGGCGGGACGTGCAGCCCACCAGGTGACGGATTCGGTCCCGATCGTATCGATCGTCAGCGGGGATCCGATATCCGCTGGCCTCGTCGCCAGCCTCGCCAGGCCAGGCGGCAATTTTACCGGGGTGAGCTACTATGCGACCGAACTTACTGCCAAGCGTCTGGAACTGCTGAAAGAAGCAATTCCGGGTATCGTCACGATCGGGGTTCTGGCCAACCCGGACGTTTCCTATTTGCCATTCGAGGCTGATGCAATGCGCGCGGCCGAAAAGCTCGGCATTGGCGTGAAGCTTCATCACATCAGGCAGCCGGCGGACCTCGATGTCGCAATCCCGGAAATGAAGAAAGAGGGTGTGCAGGCAATCTTCGTCCTGCCCGACGTCATGCTCGCCGGAGAGGCGGCACATATTGCCGTTCTGGCGCTCGAACAGCGGTTGCCGACGATGGCATGGGCTCCGTGGTATCCGCAAAACGGCTGTCTGCTTGCCTATTCCGCGGATTACGCGGAGATGCTGCATCGGCTGGCTTTCTATGTCGACCGGATTCTCAAGGGAACGAATCCCGGCGATCTTCCGCTCGAGCAGCCGACGAAGTTCGAGTTGTCAATCAATTTGAAAACGGCCAATGCCCTCGGCATCGATCTGCCGCAGACCGTACTGATCATGGCTGATGAAGTCATCGAATGAGGATGATGTGCGGGATTCGATCCATCGCGAAGCCGCTCCCGTGCGCCGATCACTGTTTCGGAAATACTTCATCGCGTTGTTCGCCGCCGTCATTGTCCCGATAGCTGCCAGCGGCATCAGCGACGCCTGGTTCGGCTATCGCGACCAGCGTGCCATGCTCAGTGCTCTCTTGCGGGTCGAGACCAGATCGGCAGCCGGCAGGATGCAGAGCTTTCTCGACGGCATCAGGGATCAGCTCCGCTGGATGGTCCAAAGGACCTTGACCGCCGACAACCGGGGACAGCACCGGCTCGAGGCCCTGCTGGCGATGCGCCGCGCCCCTGCAATCGTCAGCGTAAGTCTTATCGACCGTACCGGCGTGGAGCGGCTGCACGTCTCCCGCATTGGCCTGAACAGGGTTGAAGGAGGATTGGATCGCTCAGGTGATCCTGCCGTAGTGGGAGCCCTGTCGACGGGCATATGGTATGGCCCGGTCACCTATCGCGATGGCTCCGAACCGTTCATGACCATGGCACTGTGGGGACTGAGTTCCGTCGTCGTCGTCGTCGAGATCAACCTGAAGCTCATTTGGGTAGTCATTTCGGAAATTCGTGTGGGGCGCAGCGGCCACGCATTTGTTCTCGACCAGACCGGCCGGATCATCGCTCACCCAGACATCAGCAAGGTGTTGCGGGGCACCGGCGAGAACACGGCGGCGGCCCTGCTCAGATTGCGGGACGAGATCGCCACGGCAGGTGGCGAGGCGACGACGGCCCGCAACGCCGAGGATGAACGCGTCGTGACTGCGATGGCACCGATCCCCAGTGTTGGCTGGACTGTGTTCGTCGAGCAGCCGCAGGCAGAGGCGTTTGCACCGCTCTATGCTTCTTTGTGGCGGACTGGCGGCCTGTTGCTTGCGGCAATCGCCTTAGCGGCGGCGCTCGCCTACTGGCTTGCCAGGCGCATGACCGGCCCGATCCGCCTGCTGGAGGAGGGCACCGAAAAAATCGGGGCCGGACAGTTCGATCACCGGATCGACATCGCCACCGGAGATGAACTTGAACGGCTGGCGGTCCGGTTCAATCAGATGGCGCAGGAACTCGCCATATCGCGGGATCGTTCGGAGCGGATTGCGCGGCTGAAACGCTTTCTCGCACCGCAGGTCGCGGAACTTGTGGAAAAGTCGGGTGACGAGAGCGTGCTCGCAGGCCAGCGGGCGGAAGTGGTCGCTGTTTTCTGCGATTTACGCGGCTTTACCGCGTTCTCGGCCCACGCCGAACCCGATGACGTCATGCAGGTGTTGCGCGACTACTACGAGGCTCTCGGCGCGATCATCACACGCTACGAGGCGACGCTGACCAACTTCTCGGCGGACGGGTTGATGGTGCTTGTCAACGCCCCTGTGCCGTGCGCGGAGCCGGCGCTTCGCGCAGTCGAGATGGCAATCGACATGCAGGACGCCGTTCAGCGCCTGATCGCCGCGTGGCGTCTGCGGGGCCATGCAGTCGGTTTCGGCATAGGGCTCGCGATGGGATGGGCAACGGTCGGTCGAATTGGCTATGAAGCCCGCGTTGACTACACCGCGATCGGCAATGTCGTAAACTTGGCGTCTAGACTGTGTTCGTCGGCTGATGATCGGCAAATCCTTATCGATCATGCCGTGGCGCGGGCGGTGGGTGGGAAGATTCCGGTAGCCGCGCTTGGCATGCGTCCCCTCAAGGGCTTCGACGAGCAAGTACCCGTATATGATGTTGCAACGCGAAGCGCGAGGTCAGATGTCGTGTCCGACCAGAGTGAAATCGGCGCGACAAGTTAGGCTCGGCTGAAACCAATCTTGGGCATGCGGCTGGACCGCATGGCAACTCGTCACGTCGAGACCGGACCATCGAGATCGTGCAATTGGACAGCAGCTACGGATCAGATCAGGACAAACCCTTTGCCATGCTGAACGTCCGCTCGCTCACATCTCGCACCAGAAGCCGCCAGTCCGCTTTCGGCCCATTGCAGTCACTCAAGGATCGCGTTCAGAACAGCTGCTTCTGGCGCAAAGCGGCCGTCGAACTACGCCCCGTTTTGACCTATAGCGGTCGAATGGCCTCACCGAAGCGCATCAAAGAAATTTCCGCTCAGGCGTGCTCCGCCTTCAAACGCGCTCCGGACGGCATCCGCGCCAAGGATCCGCCAGTGTGACATGGGGGCCACGATATTTTTGCGCTTCATGGCGAGACCGTCGAGCACCATCGCCTGTAAAGCGACTGCGATTGACTACGAGGCGGGCGCTGTCCGTTGCGTCACGGGCAGTCGTGTGCCCGCTCCCTCCTGGCGCCCGCGCGTATATCGGCCCGGCGACTGGCCCACATGGCGATTGAACGCGGTGCTGAATGTGCTGGCCGAGCCATAGCCCACTCGCCTGGCAACTTCATCGAGCGCGACACTGTTGCTACGCAGAAGATCCTTCGCAATGGCCATTCGCCAGCCCAACAGATATTCCATCGGCCGGAGTCCGACGGAGCGGATGAAGCGGTCGAAGAAGGCCGAGCGCGACATGCCCGCCTCGCGCGCCAGGTCAGCCACCGTCCACGGCCGCTCGGGATCGGCATGCATCTGCCGCAACGCCCCGGCACAGCGCGCATCGGCGAGGCCGCGCAGCAACCCCGGCGGCGCGTCCTTTCCCCGGGTTGCCCGCAGCGCTTCGATCAGCAGCACCTCGACCAGACGCGCGAGCACGAGATCGCGGCCCATGCTCTGGGCGCTCGCCTCCTCGCCAACAAGCCGCACCAGGACCGAAAGCCGCGGAATGCCGCGCAGGTGAAGCAGTGCCGGCAAGAGCGATACCAGCAGTCCCGCATCTGGCGAGTCGAACACGAAGTAACCGCCGAGCAGCCGCACATCGGCGGGACCGTCGGGACGGCCGTGACGGACCTCGTCCGTGGGCGCAGGCGTCACCTTGGGATCGATACGCCTCGGCGTCACATGGTCGAAGCTGGACATGGTGAAGGCCGGCGTCGCGGGCAGCAGGACAAAATCGCCTTCTTCGAGACTGATCGGCGCCTGCCCGCCGACGGCCAGCCGGCATCGGCCTTCGATCACCGCGCAAAAGCCCGGCTGGCCGAATTCGGAGTAGCGCACGCCCCAGCGCCCGGCGCCACTAATCCCCTTCGAGAACACCGTGCGTGGGCGCAGAAGCTGGATCACTTGCGAGAGCGGATCGGTCATTTCCGGACTTTGGCAGATGAAATTGAGACTCTTGGTCGATGATAGTCCTGATATTGGCGGTTATTTGTCCTGCGTCAACACGAAAGAGGATATCGTCATGAAAACCGTACTGATTACCGGCAGCTCATCCGGCTACGGCCTGGAGACCGCACGTCACTTCCACGCGCAGGGGTGGACCGTCGTCGCCACGATGCGAACCCCGCGCGAGGGCATACTGCCCGCTTCCGATCGCATCCGCGTGCTGCCGCTCGACGTCACCGATGCCAGCAGCATCGCGGCCGCGCTCGAGGCGAGCGGGCCTGTCGACGTGCTCGTCAACAATGCCGGCATCGGTGTCGCCGGCGCGTTCGAAGCGACGCCGATGTCGCACATCCGCAAGGTGTTCGAGACCAACACATTCGGCGTGATGGCGATGACACAGGCCATCATCCCGCAATTCCGCATCAGGGGATCAGGCGTGGTGGTCAACGTGACCTCGAGCGCGACGCTGGTCCCGATGCCCTTGGCCGCGGCTTACACGGCCAGCAAGATGGCCATCGAGGGATTCACCGGATCGCTGGCGCACGAGCTTCAGGCATTCGGCGTGCGGGTCAAGCTGGTGGAACCCGGCTATGCGCCGAGCACCCGTTTTGCGCACAATACCGAATTGCGCGTCGAGGATATGATCCCCGAGGCTTATGCATCGTTCGCGCAGCCGATCTTCGCCGGGTTCGCCAACCCTGCCATGGTCACGAAGGAGACCGACGTTGCCGAGGCCGTCTGGCATGCCGCCAACGACACCTCCGCCCGGCTGCGCTACCCGGCAGGAGCCGATGCTGTGGCATTGGCCCGCGCAGGCTGAGAACTGCCGGCGCGATCAACCCAGCCAGCCTCTGCCGGCCGGGTCGATTTCGCCCTATCAATGCAGCCCGAATTCCCGCAACAGCTCCTGGCGATAGCTCACAAACCGGCTCTCGCTGCGGTCGCGGGGGCGTGGCAGGTCGACGTCGATCAGGCGCGCCGCGCCGCCTTTTTCCTTGGGCAGGATCAGCACCCGGTCGGCAAGGTAGATCGCCTCTTCGAGGTCATGGGTGACCATGACCATGGTGACGTTCTCCTCGCTCCAGATGCGCGCCAGTTCCTCCTGCATACCGATCTTGGTCATGGCGTCGAGCGCGCCGAGCGGCTCGTCGAGCAGCAGGATCTCGGGCTGCACGGTGAGCGCCCGCGCAATGCCGACGCGCTGCGCCATGCCGCCGGAAAGTTGGCGCGGCCAGGCATCGGCGAATTCGGCGAGGCCGACCAGCGCGATGTAGAAGCGCGCCCTCTCCTCGGCTTGCTGCCTGGGCACGCCGCGCACCTCGAGGCCGAAGGCGACGTTGCCGAGCACGGTCAGCCAGGGCAGCAGGCGCGGCTCCTGGAATATCACGGCGCGCTCGGCGCCGACGCCATCGACAGGCTTGCCGTCGATGGCGACGCCGCCGCTGTCGGCGGCCTCCAGCCCGGCAAGGATGCGCAGCAGCGTGGTCTTGCCCGAGCCGCTGGCGCCGACGATGACCAGGCATTCGCCCGCGCGGATGTCGAGGTTGAGCGTCCTCAATACCTGAAGCGGACGCCCGCCAAGACTGAAGGATTTCGAGAGGTCGCGGATCGAGACCTCGGCGCCGCTTGGGCTGGCCATCGCCTTCGTCTCCGTGCTCAGTTGGTCTTGGTTTCGCCCGGCCGGTACAGGATATCGGCGGCCTTCAGTTTACCCTTGGCTAGGCGACCGTCGCGCTCGAGCACGGCGACCCAGAAATCGATGTCGCGGTCGGTCGCCTGGGCGCCTTCACGCAGGCCAAAGCCGGTCCAGTAGCGGGCGAGATCGCCATTTTCGCCGCGCTTGTTGAGGATGTTGGCCAGCACCTTGCGGGCTTCGTCGGGGTTCTGCCGCGACCAGTCGGAGGCACGCGCCGATTGTTCGACGAAGTTGCGGGCGGCATCCGGATGCGCGGCGATGAAGTCGCGCCTCAGCACGACGAAGCCGCCGGCGAGTTCCCCCAGCACATCGGTGTCGTCGAACACGCCGCGCACGCCGCCATTGGCAACCAGCGCGCCGGCAAACGTCGCCTGCCAGTAGCCGAGGCCGGCGATATCGACCTGGCGCGAGCGCAAGGTCTGTTCGAGCTGCGGCCCGGGCACGACGACGAGGTTGGCGGCATCCGGCGGCAGGCCGACGCTGTGCAGCGCCTCGCGCACCGTATAGTCGAGATGGGCGCCGAGCGTGTTGACCGAGATGGTCTTGCCGGCAATGTCGGCGATCGATTTGATCGGGCTGTCTTCCAGCACATAGAAGACGCTCTTCACATCCTTGTTGATGCCGTTGCTCGGATAGGCGGCGACGAAGTCGTTGCCGCCCGAGATCGAGTTTATCACGGCAGCGGTGGCGGCCGAACCGATGTCGACGCTGCCGGACGACAGCGCAAACAGCGATTCCGGGCCGCCGGCGGCGTAGCCGGCATTCTCCAGCTCGACGCCAAGCCCCTTGAAGTAGCCGAGTTCGTTGGCCAGCTCATGCGGGGAGATGCTGCCGCGGCTGGCGAGGTAGCGGAACTTGACGGGTGCGGCTTCGGCAAAGGCGAAGCGCGGCAGGCCGGCGGTGAGGATGCCGGCGGCAAGCGGTGCGCCGGCAAGCAGGGTACGGCGGGTGATTTTCATGATCCGGTCTTTCCTTGTTCGAGAAGAAGGTGAAAGCGTCAGTTGATAGGCTGGCTCCAGCGGCAGAGCCGCCGCTGCAGGCTGACCAGCGCCTGGTTGGCGATCAGGCCAAGCCCGGCGAGGATGACGATCGCCGCGAACATCAGCGGGATCTGGAAATTGTACTGCGCGTTCATCACCTGGAAGCCGATGCCCTTGTTGGCGCCGATCATTTCGGAGGCGATCAGCAACAGAAGCGCGGTCGTCGCGCTCAGCCGCAAGCCGACGAAGATCGAGGGAACGGCGCCCGGAAGCACGACACGGCGAAACACGGTGAGCCGCGTGGCGCCGTAGACGCGCGCCATCTCGAGCAGTTTGGGATCGACCTCCTTGACGCCGCTGATGGTGTTGAGCAGCAGCGGAAACAGCGTCGCCCAGAAGATGACGAAGACTTTCGAGGCCTCGCCCAGGCCAAGCAGCAGGATGAACACCGGGTAGAGCGCCAGCGCCGAGGTCTGCCGGAACACCTGCAGGATCGGATCGAGCGCGGTTTCGACCGATCGCACCTGGCCCATGAACAGGCCAAGCGGGATCGCCACCACTACCGCCGCGGCGAAGGCGATGCCGGAGCGCTGCAGGCTGATGGCGATGTCGCCGAGCAAGGTGCCGCCGGCGAGCCCCTTCCACAGGGCTGCGACGATCATGCCGATCGGCGGCAGCACCGCGGCATTGACCCATCCGGCGCTGCTCGACACCTGCCAGAGCGCGAGGAAGGCGATCAGGATGCCGTAGCGCGACAGGAGACGTACGGATGCCCCCTTGGCCAGGCGCAGGACATCCGCGCCGAGCCTGGTTGCGCCGTCATGCGTGCCGAGGATGACCGGCTGTTCGATGTGCTGCAAACTCATCGTCTTTGCCCTTTGCTTCAGGATTGTCGGGAGCTTCGAGTGTTGTCCGGCGCTTCAGCCGATCATTCGGCGGCCAGCACCTTCGAGCGCGCGGCGGTCCAGGGGTTTTCCGGCCGCCTGAGGCCGAGGTTCTCGCGCAGCGTCCTGCCTTCGTAAGCCGTGCGGAACAGGCCGCGGCGCTGCAGTTCGGGGATCACCAGGCCGACGAAATCGTCGAGCGCGCCGGGCAGCCAGGGCGGCAGGATGTTGAAGCCGTCGGCGGCCTCGTTGACGAACCATTCCTCCAGCTGGTCGGCGACCTGGGTGGCGCTGCCGATGATTGTGTAGTGGCCGCGCGCCCTCGCCACCCACTGGTAGAGCTGGCGGATGGTGAAGTTGTTCTCGTCGGCAATCTGGCGGATCAGCGCCTGGCGGCTCTTCATGCCTTCGGTTTCCTTGCTGGGCGGCAGCGGGCCGTCGAGCGGATAACCCCGGATGTCGAGCGTCTGGCCGGCCAGCCCGTTAAGCAGGGCAACGCCATCCTCAGGCAGGATGAGGTCGTTGAGCTGCCGGTATTTTGCCTGCGCTTCCTCTTCGGTGCGGCCGACGAAGGGCGCCACGCCCGGCATGATCAGCACCTGGTCGGGATCGCGACCGACAGCGGCCACGCGCGCCTTGATGTCGCGGTAGAATTCCTGCGCCGTCTCCAGCTTCTGATGGGCGGTGAAGATGACCTCGGCCGAGTGCGCGGCAAGCCCGCGTCCGTCCTCGGACTGCCCGGCCTGCACCACCACCGGATGGCCCTGCACCGGGCGCGGGACATTGAGCGGACCCTTGACGCTGAAATGCGCACCCTTGTGGTCGACGTCGTGCAGTCTGTCCTTGTCGTAGAAGCGGCCCGACTTCTTGTCGCGGATGAAGGCGTCGTCCTCCCAGCTGTCCCACAGCGCCTTGACGGTCTCGACATGCTCATGCGCCCGGGCATAGCGCTCGGCGTGGTTGGGCTGGACATCGCGGTTGAAGTTGCGCGCCGTGTCGTCGCCGGCCGAGGTGACGACGTTCCAGCCGGCGCGGCCGTTGGACAGCAGATCGAGCGAGGCGAACTTGCGCGCCAGCGTGTAGGGCTCCTCATAGGTGGTGGAGGCCGTGGCGATGAAGCCGAGATGCGTGGTCAGCGGTGCCAGCGCGGCAAACAGTGTCACCGGCTCGAAGCCGGCAATCTTGGCATTGCCGCCTTCACGAGCGCCGAGGCCGACCGTCAGATTGTCGGCCAGGAAATAGGCGTCGAACAGGCCGCGTTCGGCGGTCAGCGCCAGCTGCTTGTGGAACTCGAAATTTGTGGCGCCGTCGGCCGGCGCATCGGGATGGCGCCAGGCGGCGATATGCTGTCCGCCGCCGGGCAGGAAGGCGCCCAGTTTGATCTTTCGCGGTTTGCTCTGGCGGGATTTGCTGGTCATTTGCAGGCTTCCTTCTGGCGCTGTGCGGAAAGGGGATTCCACTGTTTCAGGCGGCAAGGCCGACGCTGTAGGGCACGCCGGCCGCCCGGCATGCTTCGGCGACGGCCTGCCGGGCACGCGCCTGGATGGCTTCGGACACGAGCTGGCCGTTGGCGAAATCCTTGTCGGAGGCGTAGATCGCGGTCGGCATGGTCAGCGCCTCGAAGAAGCCGAACAGCGGCCGCAGCTGATGCTCGACGATCAGCGAGTGGCGCTCGCCGCCGCCGGTCGCCGTCAGGATCACCGGCTTGCCGCGCAGCGAGGACGGGTCGAGCAGGTCGAAGAAATGCTTGAAAAGCCCGGTGTAGCTACCCTTGAAGGTCGGCGAACCGACCACGACGATATCGGCGCCGAGCAATTGCTCGACAAGATTGCGCGCCGACGGATCGAGATCGCCGACGCGCCTTGCCTGCGGGAAAGACGGACCGAGATCCTCGATATCGAAAACGCTCGAGGCCCCGCCCGTCCTGCCGGCGATGTCGCCAACGATATGGCTGATGAACGCCTTGGTCTTGGACGGACGGGTCAAATTGCCCGACACCCCCACCACCAGGTTCTTCGACATGCCAGGCTCCTTCTCGTCAACGCTATCTGCATTAAGCCTACCGATTTTGTAGAATTAAATGAGCGAGAAGATTTCAAAACCAGCCCGGCAAGCGGATTGAGTTTGCGGAATGCAGCCCTCGATTGGTTCATTCGACGCGGGATGTGGCGGTGCGCGACGTCAAAGAACGAGCCCAGTCGAGGTCAATGCATTGCCCGGAGACGGCCTTGCGATGATGGAGCAAATGCCGCCGCCCCAGCATTTTGCGACCGGCCGGGGTGGGTTTGCCCGTGTTCACTTCTTGCAAAATTGTGGAACAGGGCCACGCCTCAGGGGTTTGATTGGATCAACCTTGAAAAGGAGGTAGCTATGAAAAATCTCCTGCTCGCCTCCGTCATCGCTATTGCGTCGGCGGCGGCCATGATCGGCCCGGCCAGTGCCGACAGCCTGCGGCTCGGCATCGGCATCGGTCCTGCCTATGACGATGATTATTATGGCGGCCCGTACTACGACGATCCTTACGTCTATCGCCCGCACCATCGGTACAATGTCTACGACGATGGTTACAGGCCGCGCTACTCCATGCGCCACAGCCGCAATTGCTGGACCGAGTACCGCAAGCACTGGCGCCACCACCACCGTGTGATCGAGAAGATCCGCATCTGCGAGCGGTGACGTAAGCAATCGATCCGGCCGGCTTTGTCGGCCGGATCGCTCGTAGCCCAACAGTGATCGATTCCGCTTCTGCGAAGAAGCGCCGCTACTTGCGGGGCTTCGGCAGCACAAGTTCACCTCCCTCACCCTGCCCTCCGCCCCATCATCCCATAGTGCACGGCCAGCAGGTCCAGGCCGATCTTGAGCATTTTGCTCACCACGTCGCGCGCCTCGCCGGTCTGTTCGGCGAGGCTCTTCACCGAATCGCCGGCGCAGCAGATTTTCTGCACCACGGTCGAGACCTCCCAATGTGCCAGCGCGCGGGTGGCTTCGGCATGGGCGCGGCCAGCCGACAGGACATGGTCGGGAATGCCACCATCGCGACGGCCGCCGTCGACGCGCTCTTCCCATGCCATCGGCCGCAGGCCTTCGCGCGAGGCGCGCTCGAAATCGCCGCGAAAGCGCATGCCCGCCTCGCGCTGCTGGCGTGTCAGCGAGGTGATGCCCAGCAGCGGGTCGACATTGCGCACCCGCACGATGCCGCCGGTCGAGGTATAGCCGCCGTTCGAGACTTCGTAGATACGCGCCGCTTCCTGCGTACCCGTTGTCAGGCGCTTGCGGCCGAAGCGGTCGTCCCTCAGCGCGAAATCATGGCCGATCTCCCTGCGGATGCGCACCTGCTCGGCCTCGCCCTTTGGCAATTTCGGCGGTTTTGGTTTTTGAGCGGTTTTTCGGCTCATGGGGCGGTTCCTTGTGGGCTGGCCGTGGGGTTGGCGGGCGAGGTTGGCGATCCTTCGCGCCCCTCTCCGCCCTGCCGGGCATCTCCCCACGAGGGGGGGGAGATTGGCAGCGTCACTCGCGCGACCTTTTCTGCAACGTCGGCGATTGGCGAAAGCGGCGGCGACATGGCAGGCAATGCAACCGCACGGCATTGCCGCGCGTTGTTGGAGGCTGCAGCCAGAAAATCGACAGCGAGGTGTAACGGCGTGGGCACGATGCGAACCGGACGTCCGATCAGGGTCAGCTTCGACGGCGAGATCGAGGACATCGAGGATGTCAACGCCGCCGCCGACCTCCTGCAGCGCTGGCCTGTCGACCGGCGCGGGCACGTCTACCGCAGTGCGCTCAATGCCTGCAGCGCCGCCATCGCCGCGCAGATCTCGCCAGACGATGCGCTTAAGGTGTTCACCGGCTTTGCCCGGGTGACCGGGATTCTCGTTGTCGATGACGACCCGGCCATGGTGTTCGAAGAGAGAAGCGTCTAGAGCCGGATGCCGAAATAGGGGCATGCCAGACAAGCTCATCGCGCCAGCTCCGCCAACAAAGTGCGGCGGCGGCCGTGGAATCGTGCGTGGTGGTGGCTGCAGTAGGAGTGCGTCGCCGAGGTGCGCAGGCCGCAGCACAGCATGTCCGGCGCCGGCCTAGCGCCAGGCGCGTCCTTGTCAGGGTCTTCCTCCAGCGTGAGATCGAGCGGGGCACGACAGCGGCCGAACAGGCAGTCGATGAACCGCATGGCGGCGACATGCGGCTGGCGACCGGGCGACACCGGCGGCGGTGGCGCCGGCATCTTGTAACGAGGAGCGTCGGGCTTGTCCTCGTCGCGGACCAGGCCGTGCGGCGACAACCAGGCCGGCGGCAGCGCACGCGCCGGCTTCCTCGGCTTGCCCTGTTTTGGCTTTGCCGGCGTGCGGGCTGCAGAGGCGCCAGCAGGCGGGAATGGCATACCAGCGCCGCCCTGCCCCTCAGCCTGCCCGGAAGCCCTCGCCTGTCCGGCCAGCTCTGCCTGTCTGGGCTGGTCTGAATGTCCGGACTGCCTTGCTTGCCCGGACGGCCTGGCTTGTCCCGCAGCGCGCCCTCCCGCCGCGGGCTTTGCCGCGTTCCTCCGGGGCCGGCCACTGGCGCGGCCGCCTTTGGGATTGGCGAAGCCGATGGCGCGCAAGCCCGTGTTGCGATGGACGATGCCAATGATGGCGTTGCGCGAGACCGGGCTGCCGCGCAGGGCGGAAAAGCGCAGAGCGATCCCGGTGGCCGATAGACCATCCTTCAGCCAAAGCGCGATCGCGTTGAGTTCGGTGTCGGTATAAGCAGCGGCCATGTCGGGATCCGTCAGTTGTGAAGGCCTCGCCCGGGGCGAGCGCCAGGGTTCGGCCAGAAAGGCCGTTGCGAAATCGTTCGAAGGGGTTGGTTCAGGCGGGGCTCACCGCCCCATTCAGGCGGCGGAGCGCGGCCTCGGCAGCCACGCGGGTCAGGCCGGACACCGCCCTGCCCGTCAGCCTGTCGAACAGGATGACGGTGCCGTCCTCGGTGCGGATGCAGGAGGCGGCGGCTGGTTCGCCGGTCCTCGGCAAACCAGCCTGGCGCGAAAAGGGGGCCGGAACCGGGGGAGGAACGGTTCCGGCCGATCCGGCGGCCTGCGGTGACCGCAGGCGGGCCGGATCCGGGGCAAAAGCCCCGGTCTTCGTCCGAGCCGGGGAGGAGGACAGCCCGGACGATTCGAAATGGGCGGACAGGCGCAGGATCATGCCGCCTCCCCTTGCGCGGTATCAGCGGCGGCCACAGCGGCCAGCCACTCGTAGCTGACGCTGGCGATGCCGCGCCTGCGGCTGGCGGCGACGACCTGCGCCCCGTGCTGCGGCGCGATGCGCTGGCGCCGGCGCATCTGCCGGGCTGCCTCGTAGCCGCAGCCGACTTCGGCGGCGAAGTCGGTGATGGCGGGCCAATGGTCAATCAGTGCGGAAATGCTTGCAGGATGCTCGATCATGCGCTAAGCGTACGATATGTACGAAAGAGTCGCAAGCAAAATCGTACACCTTGGACGATAAATTTCAGGCATTTTGTACGATGATGGATCCTCGACACAGATTGCAGCAGGCGCGGGCCGAGGCGGGCTATGCCTCGCCGAGCGATGCGTCGCGGGCGTTGCGCGACATCAACAAGAACACGCTGATCAGCCACGAGAACGGCAACCGGCCGCTGTCGCGCAAGGCGGCGGAGAAATATGGCCGCCTGTTCGGCGTCGATCCCGGCTGGCTGTTGTTCGACGGCAATCCCGCGGGAAGCGGCGGCTTCCACGAGGCCGGTTCGGCCGCGCTGATGCCCTCGCCACTTACCGTCGACGTGCCGATCGTCTCGTGGATCAGCGCCGGCGAACTCGGCAGCCAGGACAGCGTCGTCAACCTGTCGGACTATCCGACCATACCCGCCGCCGATCTCGAGCAGGGCGAATGGATTGCGCTGCGCGTCGACGGCCCGTCGATGAACAAGATCTCGCCGCCGGATTCCATCATCTTCGTCAATCTGCGCGACAAGCGGCTGGTGACCAATGGCTGCTATGTGATCTCCGACGAAAGCGGCCGCGCCACCTACAAGCGCTACCGCCCGAACGACAAGCCGCCGTTCCAGCCGGCCTCCTACATGGAAATCCCGCCGCCGGAACTGGAAGGCGCGATCACCATCATCGGGCGCGTGAAGCGGTCGATGATCGATATGTGAGGGGTGGTCTCCCCTCGAGGGGACCGGCCAGAGGGGGCGCCGCTAATGGAACGCCGGCATTCTGTCCGCGATAGGAAGTCGCGTCAGGAGGTGCCGCCCCCCTCTGTCGCCTGGCGACATGTCCCCCTCCCCTCGAGTGGGAAGATCAGAAACTCGTCCTACCCCAAATATTCATTGCTGAAATACCCGGCGAAATCCGGGCGCTTCTCCAGCGCCTTGCCATCACTGTCGCGCAATATGCCGGCGGTGAAGAGATACTCCCCCATCGCGTCCACCTTGGCCTTGTCGATGGTGCCGATGGCGCCGGCTTCGCTCCTCAGGAAATGTCCGTCGTTCAGCGCCTTCAGCGAGGCGTGGATCAGGGCCGGATTGGTGAGCGCGTCCTTGTTGGCCGCGATCAGCAGGTCGCCCGCCTCTTGCGCGTGGTCGACGGCGAACTCGTAGCCGCGCCGAGTCGCCTGAACGAAGGCGACGGCCGCTTTCGGATTGGCCTGAAGAAAGGCGTCGCTGGAGGCGATGAAGGTGGTGTGCTCGTCGGGCACGCCATAATCGGCGTAGCGGAAGCTGCGCTGCCTGATGCCTTTCAGTTCGGCCTCGACGCCTTCCCAGGTCGAGACCTCGAGCGTGAAATCGACGGCGCCGTTGGCCAGCGCCTCATAGGCCGAGGTGCCTAATGTCACCGTCTCAAAATTGCCCTTGCCGCCATCATGGCGGATGATGGTCGAGATCAGTGCGTTCTCCCAGGCACTGCCGAAGCCGCCATAGGTCAGGCCGTCGAGATCCTTCGGGCTCTTGATCGCGCTACGGTCGGCGTTGAACACGACGCGGCCGGTCTCGGTTTGCACCACGGCATAGACGGCCCTGAGGTCGGCGCCGGCGGTCTTCTGGGTGAACAGGCTGATGGTTCCGTTGATACCGAAATCGGCGACGCGGTTGGCGACCAGCGTGCCCGCGCCGGTGTCGCTGTAGGGCAGGATTTCGACTTCGAGGCCGGCTTCCGCGTAAAAGCCTTTGTCGCGGGCGATAAACAAACCGATGTGGTTGGTGTTGACGGTCCAGTCGAGCGCGACGGTGACCTTCTGTCCAGCGGCGAAAGTCCGGGCGGGGAATGGCAGACCGGCAGCGAGCGTCAGCAGCAGTGCCTGGCGGCGGGTGAGTTCAGTCATGGTCATCTCCTTGGGACGGTCATTGGGCTGAGGGTTGCGGATCGGTGGCGCCGAGCAGCGTGTCGAGAATGCCGGCCTCGAGCACGGCCGCCTCGCGCGCTGCGCTGGCGTCGGCGGTGCGCGGGCGCGGCAACGGCACTGCGATCTCGCTGACGATGCGGGCCGGGCGCGCGGAAAACACGTAGATGCGGTCGGACAAAAGCACGGCTTCGCGCACGTCGTGGGTGATCAGCAGCGCCGTCCAGTGGTGGCGCCGCCACATGGCTTCCAGCCAGCGCTGCATGGCCGCGCGGGTCAGCGCATCGAGCGCGCCGAACGGTTCGTCGAGCAACAGCATGTCGCGCTGCTGCACCACGGTGCGCAGCAAGGCCGCGCGCTGGCGCATGCCGCCGGAAAGCTCGGCCGGCCAGGCGCGCTCGAAGCCGGCAAGGCCGAACTCGGCAAAGAGCGGCGTGACTCGCTCGCGCGCCGCCCGGCGCGGCACTCCCTGCACCTCCAGCCCCAGCG
Organism: Mesorhizobium sp. CNPSo 4689; assembly: GCF_057784325.1. Lineage (NCBI taxonomy): Bacteria > Pseudomonadati > Pseudomonadota > Alphaproteobacteria > Hyphomicrobiales > Phyllobacteriaceae > Mesorhizobium > Mesorhizobium sp. CNPSo 4689. The sequence goes on along the minus strand of NZ_JBWLUZ010000040.1, from coordinate 19,774 downwards.
TCGCATTGTCGAGGATGCGGCGCCATGGCATCAGCGCGTCGCGCTGCGGCATGAAGGCGAAGCGGCTGCCATGGTCGTCGAGCGGCGCGCCGTCGAACAGCATCTCGCCCTCGCCTTTCTCCGCGCCGGTCAGCAGCTGGAACAGCGTCGACTTGCCGGCGCCGGACGGACCGAGGATGGAGACGAATTCGCCTGCCGCGACATTGAGCGAAATGCCGGCCAGTACCTCGAGCGGACCAAAGCATTTTCGCACCTGGCGCAGCTCCAGCCGGGTCATTGCCGCCCCTCGCCGCCGCGTTCTCCTGCCGCTCGCTCCCAGGGCATGACAAGGCGCTGGACGAGCACCGTCAGGCCGAACAGCACCAGCGTCAGCGCCGCACTGACGCCGACCGCCGCGAGCACCAGGTCGGGGCGGAAATTGTTCTTGGCGTTGAGCATGTAGATGCCCAGCCCCTTCGCCGCGCCCGCATATTCGGCGAAGATCGCGCCGACCACGGCATAGGTGATCGATATCCTCAAGCCGGCGAAGAAATAGGGCAGCGCCGAGGGCAGCCGCGCCAGCCAGAAGACACGCCAGCGCCCTGCCCCCATGGCGCGGAGCATCTGGCCGATCTCCTTCTCGGTCGCCTCAAAACCCTCGACCAACGCCACCATCATCGGAAAGAAGGTGACGAGTGCCACGAGCAGGATTTTCGGCAGCAGGCCGAAGCCGAACCACAGCACGACCAGCGGCGCGATCGCCACCAGCGGCAAGGTCTGGCTGGCGATCAGCAGCGGAAACAGCGCGCGGCGCAATGACGGCCAGAAGTCGACCAGCGCCGAGAAAAGGAAGGCGGCGGAGAGCGAGCAGGCAAAGCCGGCAAGAGTGGCGCGGATGGTCGGGATGGCATTGTCCATCAGCGCCTCGCGATTCTCCCACGCCTGTCCTAAGACGCGCGAGGGCGCCGGCAACACCGTCGGCCTAACGCCGCCATAGCGGGCATAGAGCTCCCACGCAGCGAACAGCAGCCCGACCGAGACGGCAGCCGGTGCAGCCCTGGCGATGGCCGACGAGACAGCTGATCTCCCCCCTCGTGGGGAAGGGCCAGAGGTATCTCCTCCAGACAACGGGACGGACGGAACAGCCACGGAAATATCCTCGACGGCGGCGAGCGCTATGGCTCAGACAGCGGACGGGCTGTTGGCCGACACGGTGACGTCGAGGGTTACGTGGCCGGCGCCCGGCCCGAAGCGGCAGAAGGCTTCGTTCAGCGTGGCGAAGATGGCACCGGCATCGCCGCGCAATTTGGTGCAGAAATGCTTGGAGCGCTCGTAGACGCCGGACTGTTTGAGGAAGTCGATGCAGCCATAGATCTCGTCCATGTGGTCGCCAGTGCCCATCACATAGAGCGAGAATTGCGCCGCCGTCGCCTGACCGGTCACGGCGGTGGCCTGCACGGCGCGGATGGCGGCAACCTTGCGCTCGTCGAGCGGAATGACGGGGCCGCCGACCTCGTCGGAGCGGCAGATCGGATCGTCGGGCTCGCCCGGGCAGCCGCGCGAGATCGCCGCTGACAGCACGCAGTGCTTGCCGCTGGCGGAAGCCGCGACGAACAAGTCGCGCATCGCCGGGAACAGCACTTCGGGCGGCCCGACCAGCAAGGTCGAGATGTCGTCGGTCTCGATCCTCAGCCGATCGCGATACGGATCGAGCGCGCCAAGCGCGCCAAGGATGACGCCGACGAAATCATCGGCCATGGGATAGAGGGAAATCTGTGCGCCAGAAAACATAGCCCGCCTCGCTCCGCTGGTATTACCCAGATCAGCTTTTAGGGTCTGTGGGCTTGCCGCCCCCGTCTCAGCCCCGACCGTACGGAGCACCCCTGTGGATGCCGGGGTTAAAGCACTGTTCGGCGAATTGGGGAAGAGGGTTTGTCGAGGCGTGACGCGAATGTGTGTTGGGCCAGGTTTTGACAGTCTCCCGCTTGGGGGAGATCGGTTTCAACGCTCCGCGTTATAAGATTTTCACCATTTTCTTATAACATCCTTGAAATTCAGCTGGATAGCGCGCAGTTATAAGAAAACTGACAAATTCTTATAACGGAAGGCGCATGATCGGAGTGCTAGCCATGAAAACGATCGATCTCGCCTATCGCACGATGTACGCCGAACTCGTGCAGCGTAGCCTGGATGCCTCGTTCGAGACCTATTTCTCGACGGCGGGCAACTTCGTCCGCGTTCCGGTAAAGGGCCGCGACTACTGGTACTTCGAGGAAACCCGCCCGACGAAGACAAGGCGATACGTCGGCCCGGCCGAAGACCCCGAGATCGCAAAACGGGTCGCCGCCTTCAAGGAGATCAAGAGCGACCTCAAGAGCCGCCGCAAGCTGGTTTCCAGCCTCGTGCGCGACGCCGGCTTGACCGCGCCTGACACATTCACCGGCGAAGTGGTCGAAGCCCTGGAGAAGGCCGGACTCTTTCGCCTGCGCGCCGTTTTGGTCGGAACGGTCGCCTTCCAGACCTATGCCGGGCATCTTGGCGTGCGGCTGCCTGGTGCCTCGCTGCAGACAGGCGACGTAGACTTCGCTCAATTTCATTCCGTCTCGGCCGAAGTGGACGACAGTCTGCCGCCGGTCATTGAGGTGCTCAAGGCAATCGATCCGACATTTCGTCAGGTTCCACACCGAACAGACGCCGGACGGACCACACAGTTCGAGAACGCTTCCCGCTACAAGGTCGAATTCCTCACTCCGAACCGGGGCAGCGACGACCATGCGGATCACGCAAGCCCGATGCCGTCGCTGGGAGGCGTCTCCGCGCAGCCTTTGCGGTTCCTGGATTTTCTCATCCGCGACCCCGTCAGAACGGTGCTCCTGCACCGCTCGGGCGTGCCCGTGCTGGTGCCCTCGCCCGAGCGCTACGCCGTCCACAAGCTGATCGTCGCTTCACGCCGGCAAAGCGCCGCAGCGAAGCGGGAAAAGGACCTCCATCAGGCGAGCCAGCTGGTCAAGGCGCTTGACGCCACACGCCGGCAGGATGACCTCGCCTTCGTGTTCGCGGAAGCATGGAACAGGGGCGACAGCTGGCGCGACGCGCTCCGGAAAGGCCTGCACCTGCTCGATCCGGACAGGCATGATATGGTCGGCCAGATCCTCGGGAGGGCGCTTGCCGATATTGGCGCGCAGCTCGAAGGATTTCCAATGCGGCTCGCCTGAGGCGCCGGCATTCCGATGGTTTCTATCCATCTCTTTCGTTCATATTGTACGAATTGCACTTGACCAGTATTCGTACGTAAAGTACGATATCTTCTCTTTGAGGGGATATCCTTGAACACCGCAAATCACGCCGCCTTCGCCGATCTCTCCCGCCCGCTCTTTTCTCCCGCAACGACCGACCAGAGGCAGCGCCTCGCCGGCGCCTGGCGCATGGCCAGCCAGGATATCGCGGAGGACATCCGCTTCATCCGCCAGTATCTGAAAGTCATCGCCGAAAAAGAGGAGCGGCTGTCGACCGGCACGCTGGTCCACAGCCGCGCCTATGTCGATGCCTGTGCCGGCTGGCTGCCGCAGACCGTGGCGCGCTATCTGCGCAACCTGCGGGCAATCACCGAATGCGAACTCGCCATGACGGCGGCCGGCATCCGCTTTGCGCTCTCCAGCGATGCCTGGGATGCGTGAGGGCCGAGCGGCGGAAAGCTGTCGGTCTGGCCGGGAATGCAAACCCACTGGCCGCGGGGCCAGTGGGTTCGTTTGCCGCTGAAGCGGGAGTGATCAGCCGCAATCGGCCGGCGCGGCCGGGCCGGAGCCCGTTGGGAGCCAAGCCTATCTCAGACCGAGAAAACTCAGGATCGCGATGACGATTACAACGGCCCCGACCAGCCAAATGATATTATTCATGACGTGCTCCTTCGCCCAAAATTGGTGCTGGAAGCACAACATTAGCGACGCCTAAAGGTTCCCGCCGGTCGGGCCGTCGCCGCGCGGGGAATGGCGGCGGCGCATGGCCCTGCTCTACGGCGCGATCGGAGTAGCAACCTGACTTTTACTGGGTGTATTTAACTAACGCGCGCTGGCTGTCACGAAACTAATTAGACTATTCTAATTTCCTTAAGCTGCAATCTCGGCGTGACGGGGCGACAATGCAGGTTCCATGAACGCAGCCAATCTCTACCGGAGACGGCGCTGCCGCGCCGCATCCATTTCCCATGGGTCATTGAAGAGAGATTTCGTGGCCGGCGCTCAGCCCTTGGCTTTTGGCTTGGCGGCCTTGGCGGGTGCCTTGGCCTTGGCGGCTGCCGGTTTGGCTGACTTGGCGGCCGCAGCCTTCTTCGGCGCAGCCTTGGTTTTCGGCTTCGCCGCTCCGTCGATCTCGGCTGTCGCCTGGTCCCAATGTTGCATGTCCGAGCCCTCGGGCCGCCCGGCCTGTTCCCAGATTTCGTGCGCCCGCTGGCGAATGCGTTCCTGCCTGTCGTCCGTCACTGTCGCCTCCGTGGTTGGGTCCAAATCGGATGGGTCCAAATCCCGGCAAAACATTAGCGGATATTTCGACCGGCGTCTTGGGGCGTAGACACGCTCGACGCCGCGATTTCCTTTAGTGGTCGTTGGACAGGACCGCGACACCCAGCAATGCCGCCTTCTTGGTAATCAGCCCGGCGAGATCGGCGTCGGAGCGCTCTGTGCCGGTGCGCCGGCGCAGCTCATCGATCGCCTCCTTCATCGACAGCAAGCTGGTGCTTCGCTCGGCCAGCAGCTTGTCGCAACAGGCCGCGACATTGGTGGAATTGGGGGTCTCGACATGCGGCAACATGGGAATGCTCCTTTGAACAAACCCGTTGCCCGCCGTCTCCTCCCGAAGACGGCGGGACAGGTATCATGCATCACTCAATGACTTCGACGACCCTGCGCGTGCCGGGGTCGACCAGCACGGTGTGATCGCCCACGACCGTGTATCTGTATTGAGTGTCGGGAACTTCCCGAAGCTCTACAGTGTCGGGCAGGATAGAGCCGACGTTAAGCTCGACGCCGAGAAGGCTGATCGAAGCCAGTGGGTGCTTGTGCACATATTCGCGGATGACCGTCCTTTGTTCGGGCGTGACCACGACGGCCTGCGGCTGGGTTGTAACAATCACATCCTCAGCGGCAGCGACACCGACGCCTGCAAAAAGAAGCAGCGCGGCGGCGGAAGGAATCAGGGTTCTCATCGTTCTCTCCTGTTTCGTGTTGGCGAGCTTCGCCCTCGCCTCCGCCTTAACGGAAACATCCACAGGTCGATAAGTGGCGAGCTCTGAAGGCAAACGCCGCCACAACGCTGTTGTTCCGTAAGTCGGGACTAATTGATCTATGGTTTTGCGGCTCTCTGCCCTCGCCTTTGCGTGCGAGAGACGACGCGATGGCCGCATCCCAGGCGATCGTTTGTCGGTCCCGGCCATTGGCAAAGCCACCTTGCGCCTCGCCGGATCCCGCTGGGAACCGGACCGGCCCAATTTGCATTGAAGGGCCGGTCCATCAGGAGGTTCTCCACATGAACGACATGCCTTTCCGTGCTCCGCTGACAATTGCCGTCGGTGCCGGCTTCAAGCGCGAAATCGCTTCGCTGGCCGAGATGCAGAATTTTCTGAAGGAATGGCCGGCGGCGCGGCGCGGTCCGGTCTACGCCACCGCCATCAGGGCCTGCGTGGCGGCGCGCGCCGGACATCTCACGGCCGACCAGGCGCGGCGGGCCTTCATGGGCTTTGCCGAAGCAGCAGGCATAGTGTGGACAGGCGTCGATCCCGTCACCGCGCTGCGGCAAGCCAAGACGAGAAGCGTGCGCAGCCGAGCTGAGCGGAATCGCCCCGTGCCGTGACTTGGGGCCCGTTGCTATTGCTTCGGCGGCTGCGCCGGCACCTCGTCGGGCCTGATCACAGGCGTCCTGCCCTCATTCGGCGCCGGGTGGGCCATGCCCTGGTCGCCGGTGGGCGGCGGCTGCAGCACGCCGCCGCAAGGTTCGAGCTTGCCGGTCAGGCCGCCATTGCCGCCACTGGTCGTCGACGGCTTCTGGCCGTCGTTCTGACCTTGCGGCTCGGCCTGGCACGGTCCGCCCGGCGTCGGGGCGTTCATCTGGTCGTCGGTCTGCGCGGCCGCCGGTCCGGCGAGCGCCAGCAACAAAGCGCATGGCAAGAGTGGTTTCATGGTTCCAACTCCTTTCCTGCAAGGCTTGTCCTTCGGGAAAGGATGTCGGCGGCGATTGGTTCCAACCGCGGCAAAGCGAACATTGCGACGGCTCGGCAAGGGGCTGCAAAATCCGGCGCAGTCAGCTATGGGTGCACGCGCCGAGGGAAATGCAAGCGGGCCAGTTCATGCAACGCGAAAGCTATTCGATCATTGTCGAAATGGAAAATGCTGGCACGATCGACTGGGACGAGGTCGGCGCCGGCCTCGCCGCGCTTTCGCGCGAGGTCAGGGCCGCGGCACGCCTGGGATACGTCGCCAGACAGGTGATTTTCGTTCATGCCGGAGAGGCCGGCGACACACCGCTGTTGCGCCGCCAGATCGAAGACGCGGCGCCGGAGCTTGCGCGGGACGTGACGCTCGGCTTCTGCGCCTTGCCCGGCGGGCGCTATTACGAGCTGAAGAACGAGGGGATCGCCCAGGCGACGGGCGACATCGTCGTGCTCTGCGATTCCGACACCGTCGCCCAGTCAGGCTGGCTGCCGGCCCTGCTGAAGCCGTTCCAGGACCCGCGGACCGTCGCCGTGAACGGCCACACCTATCTCGAGCATGACGACTTTGCCTCGCGGACATTCGCGCTGCTATGGATCTTTCCGCTTCGCGACCATGATCGGCGCTTTGCCGCCAAGCGCGCCATGAACGCCAACAATTGCGCCATCCAGCGAAGCTGGCTCGCCAGCCATCCATTTCCGAACAACAACGGCTTCAAGGTGTCGTGCACGCTGCTCGACCGGCAACTGCGAGCGGAAGGCCACGACCTGGTCAAGGCCGAGGCGCTGGCCAGCCACTATCCGCCGCGCGGCTGGCGCTTCCTGTTGTGGCGCGCGCTGGTCACCGGCCGCGACGCGGACCGCAAATATGCCGCGCTGAAATCCGCCTCGCGGCCACGGCGCGTTTTCAAGGCCATGCGCCGCTGGGCTTCGGCATCCTGGCGCGCCAGCCTGCGAATCGCGCTCCAGGCCCCGCGCACCGGCATGCCGGCGTGGCAGATACCCTTGGCCGTGATCGTCGGGCTTGTCTTCAACGCACTGGTGTTCGTCGGCCAGATCAGCCTGGCGGCTGGTCTGGTGAAGGACGACGTCGAGCGCGTCCCGGCCTTTGTTGGCCACAGCTGACGGCACGCGTGCGGACGTCGAGTATCAGCGCCCTTACCTGCGCTGATACTCGACAGACCGTATGCGCGATTTTTTTGATTCGACCGGTTCCGGCCGGCGGATTGTCAATTCAGGGAGTGATCGCCCGCCCCTTGGGCAACGAAGGACGCCGCAATCAGGTCGTCGGCATCGATGCGTAAGGAGCCTTCGCCATCACCCATGATGGCCGCGACCTTCTGGAAGGTTCTCATCTCATGCTCGGTGATGCTTGCGCTGCGCATCCTGGCCCTGAGGTCAGCGACCCGCATCCCCAATGCGGGGGACGTTCCGATTTCACGCTTCGACATAATACCTTGCCTCCTCCCCAGCCCATTTCGCCGCCTCGCCGCTTCGCTGGCCCATGCTGCCTATCAATAAGGCAGCACGAAGTCAGACGCGGCAACGCGTGATTCCGAGGAAGGTTCCTGCTTGTACCTGCTCATACTAGTCACGAGATAATACGGGGCGGACCGGCCCACCGCTCCGGCAAGCGGTGAGCCGTGCGATGCGGGTTACTGAATGATCTTCACGATCTTGCGTGTGCCGGGATCGACAAGCACGGTCTGATTGTCGACGACGACATAGCGGTATTTGACATTGGGGACTTCATGGAGTTCGACCGTGTCGGGAAGTGCGGTACCGACATTGAGCTCCACGCCGGGAATCTTGATGGATGCCAGTGGTTTCTTCTGCACATATTCCCGAATCACGGTTTCCTGCTCAGGCTGAATGATGACGTCCTGGGCAGCAGCGGCGCCCACTCCAGCGAACAACAGAAGGCCGGCGGCGGCGGTTGCAAGATGCAGTCTCATGATCGTCTCCTTTCGTTGCAGCGGCCACTTGCGCCACGCGGCCTGAAGCCATTCGCGACCGGGTCGCCTCAGTCGTAAACGCCATCGCATGGGGCTTGTTCCTCCCATTTTTCGGCTCCTCGACGCGACAGTTCCGCTTTGCCGGCAGGGGCAGATCAGCCCGGAACAAAGGCCACGAGTCGAAGTTAACCCAACGAAGGGACGACACTTTCGAGGAGACTTTTGATGAAACATCTTCTGATCACAAGCATGCTCGCACTCGGCGTCGGATGTGGCGCCGCCATAGCCCAGACGCAGACGCCCGCCGAGGTCCAGCCAAGCGGTGGCGCCAATTGCGAAGCCGGCGCAGCGGACTGCCAGCAGGGCGGCAAGGCCGGCGAGCAAGCCCAGGGCAAGGCCAAGATGAAGACCGATGAGCAGGCGCAGGGCAAGGCCGGCGCCAGCACAGAAGAGCAGGCTCAAGGCAAGGCCAAGCTGAAGACCGACGAGGCACAAGGCAAGGCCGGCGCCACGACTGAAGAGCAGGCTCAGGGCAAGCCCAAGCTGAAGACCGATGAGCAGGCTCAAGGCAAGGCCGGCGCCACAACTGAAGAGCAGGCCGAGGGCAAGGCTGGCGCCACAACCGACCAGCAGGCTGAGGGCAAGGCCAAGGTCCAGACCGACGAACAGGTGCAGGGCAAGGCTTCGACCCAGACCGACCAGGGCTCGACCGCGTCTATCAGCAATGTGACCGTCGAGCAGAAGACCGAGGTCACGCAGATCATTCGCGAGACGAACGTCGCACCGGTGGCGCGTGTCGACTTCGACATTTCGGTAGGCATCGAGGTGCCACGGCAGAAGGTGCGGCTGCACCGCTTGCCGGCGCGCATCGTCAAGATCGTCCCCGCTTACGAAACCTACATGTATTTCGTGCTTGCCGACGGCCGCATCGTCATCGTCGATCCGGACAGCTACAAGATCGTGCTGATCCTGACCTGATCCGGCGAACACCACGAACAGGCCCGCCGCGCATTCGGCACGGCGGGCCTTTTCGTGCGTCTGACGCCGGTCCTTCGAAGGTTATGGACCTCCCAAACCGAAACCCCGCCGCCCTTACGGAAAAAGGCGGCGGGGTCGGCCTTCCGCCGATGAAGGGGCGTTCTCGGCGGGTCGCTGGCGATTGTTCCCGGCCACTATCTTTTTTGTTTGAGCATCACCTTGCCCTAGCTGAACAGGATTCCGGCAGTGACAAAGACGACGCCGAGCGCGAAGACAGGCGCAAGCGCGCCTCGTGGACGCTGCGTTCCATAAGCTCCTCCTGATCGATGTGGGTGGGGAACGGTCCCGCCTGTGCTTGGTTCCTGAATTCAGAAGTCCTTGGCCAAAGGTCCCCAATGGCATCGACCAAAAGACCCAAAGGCCATGGCCGCGCCCGATGAGGCGACCAACCTGCCTCCGCAAAACCAGGCGCGGGCCAGGCCGTTAATCCGATGGCAATCGTTCCATATTAGCGTCGCCGCATATTCCGGAAAATTGCTGAGGGGGTCAGCGGCCGATGCCGAAGGTGTCACGTATCCTGGCGAATGCGTTCGAGGTGGCCGAGCCGTCAGGGGCCGGCCTGCCGGGCCTGGCCGAAGCGATCGGGCGGATGGCCAGCTGATCGAGCATTCGCGCGAGCGTATCCGGCTGCTGGAGGCCGTGATCGACAATTTCCCCGGCGGCGTTTCGCTGTTCGACCAGGATCTCAACATGGTCGTCTGCAATCAGCGGCAACGCGCCTTGCTCGACTATCCCGATGAGCTTTTTGCCAATGGCTACCCCTCGATGGAGACGCTGTTTCGCTTCAATGCCGAGCGTGGCGAGTACGGACCGGGCGATATCGAGATGCATGTCGCGCGCCGCCTCGCCCTCGTCAGGCAGCGCGAGGCGCATGTCTACGAACGCACCCGGCCGAACGGAACCATCGTCGAGGTGCGCGGCATGCCGATCGAGGGCGGCGGCTTCGTCACCACCTATTTCGACGTCACCGAACAGCGCCGCAACCAGGCCACGATCGCGCATATGGCGCATCATGACGCGCTGACCGACCTGCCCAACCGCATGCTGTTTTCCGACCGGTTGCACGGCGCGCTTGCCCTTGCCAGGCGCGGCGCCCTGATGGCCGTGCACTACCTCGACCTCGACAATTTCAAACCGGTCAACGACAATTTCGGCCACAAGGCCGGCGACAGATTGCTGATCGACGTGGCCGGCCGGCTGCGCGCCGCGGTGCGCGACAACGATACGGTCGCGCGGCTCGGCGGCGACGAAGTCGCCATCATCCAGACCGGGATTACCGGACAGACGGATGTGTCGGCGCTTGCCCGGCGCATCGTCGAGCGTTTCCAGTCGCCCTTCGCGGTCGCCGACAGCCCGGTCGTCGTCGGCGTCAGCATCGGCATCGCGCTGGCGCCTGGCGATGCGCTGGGCAGCGACGAACTGCTGCAGAAAGCCGATACCGCGCTCTACCGCAGCAAGTCGGGCGGGCGCGGACAATTCAGCTTCTTTGGGGAACCACACATCCTCCTTTGGATGGATAGGTCAAAATATTCGCAAACGCTAATATGATTCGCGCAGGCAAAGCACCCAACCCTTGCGCCGAGCGCCGGCGGAGTTCCTATAGCTGCCTCGGCCGGCGCTCGTCATCGAGTGCCGCCTTGATCGCGATCAGATGATGAGAAGTGCTACCGCCGCCGAAACGCCTGGGGCTCGCGAACTTTCGCGCATCCGAGCCAACAGCGGAGCCAGAGCCGGCGACCTTGCGCTGATTTCGCCCGCGGCAAAACCGATTCCAGCAAAGCGCGCGCGATGCTCCAACGCCGCACTTGCAGCGAAAGGCGTATGGCCCTAAGTCCTAAGACGTAGGTCGCATGCCGTGGGCCGAAAGCCCTCCGAGAGCGCGGCACAGTGCCAACTTGCGACCGCACATGAAAGGTGCAACGCTCGAATTGGGTAGAGACATGGGCGGGCTTCCCGGGTTTCAATCGGTCCGGGACGTTCGATTGGGCAAATGTATTTTCCGCAATTTCTTGTGGGAATGTCAGCAACGCTTCTCGTAATCCTTGGCTGGATTTACGCGGCTACCGGGTCGTTTTGGCAATCGCTGGGCTGGACATTTGTCGCCGCCCTGGTGCTGCAGGCGGGCTACTTCATCGCTGTGCTTTTGCTCATCTATGGCCGCACCTCATCGGCGGCCAAGGCCGACAAATCGCTCCCGGCCAAAGTGCCCGGGCCGTTCGAACGCGACGGCATCATCCACACCTTGCTGTCGCGGCTTTTTTAACAGGCGGCGCGGCGCCCTTATCCAAGACTTGTCGCACCAGCGCGAGCCGGCGTCCGGCCCAGACGCCGGCGCAAAACTTTCAGCCGGGCAGGTGCGCCAGGGGACCCGCTACGCCGTGGCATAGCAGCCCACCCGGCAGCGCTGCATGACTCCGGTCAGCGAGGCGCCGACTTCAGGCCGGAGGCGGTGGGCACCGGTTCGGACGAGAAGACGACGAAGCCGAAGACGAGAACGGCAGCGGCAACGATCATGGAGCCGGTGGCAACGACCGGCTCGATCGCCGTGTTGCCCTTCGCCAGCATCAGGTAAAGCGCCGGCAGCATCACCACCAGGCCGAGCGTATAGAGGCCGAAGTGGATCATCGCGATGCGGCGCGCGGCCTTGGCCGGATTGAGCGCATAGTAGCCGCCGAATATCGCGGAGGTTACCCAGCCCAGAAGGTTGATATGGGCATGCGCCGGAAAGGCGGCGTGATCTTGCGAGATCGCCATATGCAGGCCGATGGCGATGCCCACGATGAGAAAAACGATGGCCGTTTTGAAGAAAAGTTCCGAAACCCTAGGCATGTTGTTTTCTCCCCAATCCCTTTTAAACCCCGACATTGCGAAGGTTACACCTGGGAACCGAGATTTTCCATGCCGTACTTGGGGTTAGCAACGGGTTTTGCGCAGCGTTGTGGTGGCTTCCTGACGCCGGCGGACAGGGGAGGCGATGGATCGCTGCAGAACCGATTCCAAACTTGGGCAGCGGCAGGCGAAAAAATGCCGCCGGGGCGAACCCCGGCGGCATTGCCGTTCAGCCAAACTATTCCGCCGTCTCGGTCTCGGTCGGCTCGTCGACGGTCGAATCGGCAGCCGCGTCGTCCGCGTTCTCCGCTTCTAGCTTGGCGGCTACCTGGTCGACCTTGTCCGCGAGCACGCCCTTGGCCCATTCGGTGACCTCGGCGTCGACCGGCTTGTTGGCCATATCGGCGAGTGCCGCGTCGAGCGATGCGTCGTCGGTGCCGACAGCGGCTTCGTCAGCCTCCGCCTGGGCCGCGGCAGCCGCCGCCTCGGCATCCGTGACCGCGGTCTCCTGATCCGCGATCTGCGCTTCCAGATCCGCGATCTGTGCGTCCAGGGCCGCCTGCTCCTCGGGCGTTGCGGGCGTCTGTGCATTCGCCTCAACGAGCTGCGCGTTCAGGTCGTCCAGCTTCGCCTGAGCTTCGGCTGCCGCGGCGGCCGCCTCTTCAGCCGTGGCCTCGGCGAGCTTGGCGTTCGCGGATGCCATCACAAAAGCCTGAACAGCGGCGAATTTCTTGCTCTTGGAGTTCATGTAGGCGTTGATGTTGCGCTGCAGCGAGTTCAGCCGGCCGAGCTTGGCGTGGATGTTCTTCTCCTTGGGAGCGGCGGCGACGTCCACCTCATCCACGGAGACTTCCGTCGTGGCCTTCTTGCCCGACTTTGTCGACTTAGCCGATGCTGACTTGCCGTTCGTGCTCTTGCCTGACTTGCCGTGCGTGCTCTTGCCTGACTTGCCGTGCGTGCTCTTGCCGGAATTGCCCTGCGAACCGCTTTTGCCGGAGTTGCCGCCGCCATTCCCGTTGCCGCCGCCATTGCCGTGGCCACCGCCATTCCCACCACCATTGCCGCCGGCAGCGGCCAGTGCGGGAGACGCCAGAAGCGCGAATGCCGCAAGCGCGGCAAAGAGAGTCTTTCGGGATGTCATGAGTATTTTCCTCCGAGAATCGCCACCTCACCCAACCGCTAATGAGCGCAATATGAGAAATCCCTAATGCCGTCGGTAAACTTTAGATAAATGTGGTTTCAATGCGAGAGCGAAGCAGCCCGCCAGCGAACAATCCGAATCGAGAAACTGCCATAACCATTTGAAATTCTTAAACTATATGAAAACTGACAACCGGCTTGCGCCATTTGGACCGCAGAAGGCCCATACGGGTCAGACCATGGTCCCAAACGGGCGTCCAGCGGTACGAAAACGGTCGCCGCGTCGTCGATTGAGAAGGCGCTCAAGCAGCGGAAGTCGATGACAAGCGAGGGCGCTCCGACCGCCTGAACGGCAGCCAAATGAGCGGTGCCACCTCCTGGCGATGCACTATGGCGCCCGCAAAATGTCGGCGCCCGGCTGCTCGTCGAACAGCACCGCGCAACCGCGCCCAAGCGCCACCGCCGACAGCGCATTGGCGACGGTCTCATCCGCCGAGACGAAATCCCCGGTCAGCACGCGCAATTCTTCCACGGCCCTCGCCATCGATACGAGCCGCCCGGCGGCACGGTCGGTGGTGCAGGCATCGACGACACAAACGAGATCGATGATTTCGAAGCGGTCCATCTCAGGTCTCCGCAAAACAGTCCCTTCGAGCCAATCAACGCCGTGGCGCGCGACAATGTTCCGGGGCGGATCATGGACCTTCGTCGATGGTGCGCTGCCCACTGACGGTGGGCAAAAAAAACGAGATTCCGACTTGAATCCGCCCTTCATCGCAAGACATTTCCCCTGCCCTCGCCGACGGCTTAGAGGCAGCTTGACAAGAGACCCTATTTGTTCTCTTTTTGTTCGGCAAAAAATTCCTTAAAACAGGCATGGCTAATGCTGCAATGCCGTAGGGTGGAACGGGATGGAAACCAGCGCCACCATCCTGCATGCCGACCTCGACGCCTTCTATGCCTCGGTCGAGCAGTTGCTCGATCCATCGCTGCGCGGCAAACCCATCGCCGTCGGAGGCGGCGTGGTGCTGGCCGCATCCTATGAGGCTCGAGCGTTCGGCGTGCGCGGCGGCATGCCCGGACGCAAGGCCCGCGAACTCTGTCCGCAGCTGATCTTCGTCGGCGGCCATTTCGGGGACTACCAGCGACTCGGCGACGCCGCCATAAAAGTGCTCGACGATTTCACGCCGTTGGTCGAGCGCATCTCCATCGACGAGGCCTTCGCCGACGTTGCCGGCTGCACGCATCTGTTCGGGCCGCCGGCCGTGATCGCCGCCATTGTACGGCGCCGCGTGCGGGCCGAGCTCGGCCTGCCGATCTCGATCGGCGTGGCGCGCACCAAGCACCTGGCCAAGATCGCTTCGCAGGTGGCCAAGCCCGACGGGCTGGTGGTCGTCGATCCCGCAGGCGAGCTCGCCTTCCTGCACGATTTGCCGGTCTCGCTGATGTGGGGCGTCGGCCCGGCGACCAAGGCGCGGCTGGCGGAAATCGGCGTCGAGACCATCGGCCAGCTGGCCAAGACCCACAGTGGGGCGCTGGAACGGCTGATCGGGCCGGCCGCCGGGCAGAAGCTTGCCGCGCTGGCCTGGAATCGCGACCCGCGCCGGCTCGAGACGCATCGGCGCGCGCATTCGGCGGGCGCGCAGTCGGCACTGGGCCGCAAGCCTGCCGTGGCAGATGTGTTCGTGCCAACCTTGCTGCATCTGGCCGACCGGGTGGCGAGCCGACTGAGGGCCAAGGACCGCCCCGGCCGCACGGTGACGGTGCGCGTGCGCTTCGCCGACCTGCGCGCGGTGAGCTGCTCGATCACGCTTGACCAAGCTATATCAGCGACGGCGATGCTGGCCGAGACCGCCGAGGAACTGGTGCGTGGCGTGCTCGCCGCCCATCCCTGCGAGAAGGTGATTTCGCTGCTGGCGATCTCGGTCTCGCATCTCGAGGAAAGTGCGGAACTGCAGCTGGAGCTACCGCTCGGACTTGCCGACGAGAAGCGCCGGCCGGGCAGCAAAAGGGGCCAAGCGCGCTTTGGCGCCGACCGCGCCGTCGACAAGATCCGGCAGCGCTTCGGCAAGCAGGCGGTCGGCTATGGCGCCGTGGCGCTGGAGGCGGCGCGTTTGGTGCCGGACGAGTTCCGCGAGCTGGCCGAGAAGGAACTGTGAAGCGGCGGTCGCGGTTTAAAAATGTTCGGCACGGGTGTCGGACCAGTCAAGACCCGTTCGTCCTTGGAACATAGACCGGCAATCATCAGGAGAAACGATATGCCCAGCACCGTACGCTTGCACCGCGTTCTGACAACCAGCCCGGAGAAGGTTTATCGCGCTTTCATCGAGGCGGACGCGCTGGCGAAATGGCTCCCGCCCAACGGTTTCACCTGCACGGTCCATCATCTGGAAGCAAAGGTCGGCGGTACGTTCAAAATGTCCTTCCGAAACTTCACGACGGGCAACAGCCACTCATTTGGCGGCGATTATGTCGAGCTCGTTTCGGGTGAACGCCTCCGCTACACGGACACGTTCGATGATCCCAACCTGCCCGGCGAGATACAGGTGACGGTGACATTGAAGAAAGTCTCGGTCGGCACGGAGTTGGATATCACGCAGGCAGGCATACCGGACGCGATTCCGGCCGAGGCCTGTTATCTCGGCTGGCAGGAGTCGCTGCGAAACCTGGCAAGGCTCGTCGAACCCGAGATCAATCAATAGAGGTTGATGGCGAAAGATCCATGCGGCCCGAGACTGCCAATCTCCCCCCCCTCGAGGGGGAGATGTCCGGTAGGACAGAGGGGGCGCGAAGGATCGCGTCTGCCGGACCGGCCCTTCGCTGTCGCTCCGGGCGTTCGTTGTTCGCAAAGCCAAGCAATTGGCTTTGCGTCCGCTTCGCGGACCACGCCTCACCCCATCGCCTGGCGGATGGATTTGGAAAATCGGGCCAGGAAGGCCGGCCTCGATGAGGCGTCGAGCTTCCATGACAGCACCGCCGTCGCCATTTTGCGCGGTAGCATGCCGACGGACAGAAACCAGGCGGCAAGGACGGCTCGCCGCCTGAGCGACGCCGTCAATTGGAGGCTGGCGACGGCGCCGGCCGCACCCAGGACCAGCCTGGAATCATTGACCACCGGGTGCCGACGCCTGTCGGCGCAGAGTGAGGCCAGCCGTTCTTCGAGGTGAACGGGATCGTGCAGGAAGGTTTTCGACGGCTCCACGGTCAGGCCGACACTGGAGACCTGGTCGGAAAGCGCCTCCAGGCGGTGGAAATCGTGCGTCACCCGCCAGCGCGCCCGCTCGGCGAGCTTTTCGCCGAAGACGGAATGGTTGGCGCCGTGGATGCGGTAGGCGCCGATGCACTCGTCGATCGACTGAACATGACCATAAAGCGGCGCCAGCGTCGCAAGATAGCCATCGGCGCCCTGGCGGAAATCCGCTTCGGGGATCGGCATGATGGTTTCCAGCGTCGTGCGGTCGAAGGCCAGCCCGCTTGTCACCGTCGTCTGGTAGCGCCCCTTGTGCAGGAGCTTCGGCATGACATCGCCGTCATCGAACGGCAGTGCCGGCGGCGGGAAGACATCCTTGATGCGCTGCCGTTCGTCGACGATGTGGAGCCTCGATTGGACCTGGGCGGTTGCCGAATCCCAAGTGTCGACGATCCTGGAGATGGCGTCCGGATAGAGATAGTCGTCGGCGTCGAGAAACAGCACGATCTTGCCCGAGCTTGCCGCAAAGCCGGTGTTGAAGGCGGCGGCATGCCCACCGTTCTTCGGCCTGAGACAAGCGCGGATCCTGTCGCCATAAGACTTTATGATCGCCGCCGAGCCGTCGCTCGACCGATCGTCGACGACGATGACCTCGACGTCCGCGTGGTCCTGGCCGAGCGCGCTGTCGACGGCGCGTTTCAGGAAGCGCGCGTAATTGTAGTTCGGAATGATGATGGAAACCGGAATCCGGCTCGGAACGGGATGCATCGCGTTTGACCTCGCATCTTGCTTTGGTTTCAGCGGAACCCGCCCCCTAAGTCCCGCGGGTCACCCAGGAAAAGCCTGCGCTTCCTTCAGAGAAAAAGCGCGCCTTCCCCGGGAAGACGAGTTGGGTCTTCCGTTGCGACATCAGCTGAGCGGCCGCTTTTTGCCTTCGTGTATCCACGCGGTGCCGGGATCGAACCGGCGGCGGCAAGGTGCTGGAGTTCCCAGTCGCGGATGATGCCGCGGCTGGACCGACGGAGCGGCGCTTCGTCAATTTGGTGTCGAAGCGGCCGCCCGTCGCCTTGAAGGCACAACCGATAGTGACCTCGAAACGTGGCCGGCACAACCCCCGCGCCAAGGATCCGCTCCCGCGGCGGCGGCGTTGCCGTGCTTCAAGGCTCCGAAACCCGCAGAAAATCCGCCCGACGGAAGAATCCTGCATACACAGCACGAAGGTCGATGTCGCAAATGCCGCGCTCACTCTATAATCTTCGCCGACAGGGGGAGATTGCGCGATTGCCTGGGACCTTCTTGGGGGATTATTTACAGTACTGGCGCAAGTTGTCGCTGGCCTTGCAGTTCTTCATCGCGGGCGGCATCGGGCTTCTGCTGGTGATGCTGGTGGTTGGCCTGTGGGTGACCTCGCAGATCCGGGAAGGCGTGATGCGAAATTCCGCCGCAACCACGGCACTCTATGTCGACAGCGTGATTGCGCCCCTGTTGCCCGACATGCGCACCAGCCGCGAGCTCAGCGACACGGTCAAGCGGGCGCTGGACGAGACGCTCGGCCAGGGCGCACTCGGCAAGAGGCTGGTCTCGTTCAAGCTGTGGCGGCGCGACGGCATGATCCTCTATGCCAAGGACACTTCGTTGATCGGCAAGCGGTTCGAACCGAACGCCAATCTGGTCGCCGCCTTTGGCGGCAATGTCGTTGCCGAGTACAATGACCTCGACGACGACCCCGAAAGCCACGAGGAAAAGAGAGTGAACGCACCGCTGTTCGAAATCTACAATCCGGTGCGCGAACCCTGGTCGGGCGAAGTGGTCGCGGTTTCGGAGTTCTACGAGATCGCCGACGACTTCCAGACGACGCTGAACGCCGCCCTGTGGTCGAGCTGGCTGGTGGTGGCCGGCGCCACGGCGACGGCACTGGCGCTGTTGTCCGGCATCGTCTTTCGCGGCAGTCACACCATCCAGACCCAGCGCGCAGCGCTCGAGGCAAAGGTCTCGGAATTGCAGGCGGCTTTGTCGCAGAACTCGACGCTGCGCCAGCGCGTGCAGCGCGCCTCGCGCCGCGCCACCGCAATCAACGAACGCTATCTCAGACGCATCGGCGCCGACCTGCATGACGGGCCGGCGCAGCTCGTCGCGCTGGCGGCGCTGCGGATGGACAGCCCCATTCTGCTCGACTCCGGCTCGTCCAGCGAGCAGCGCGAAGCCGAGATCGCCGGCATCCACAAGACGCTTGGCGAGGCGATGCGCGAGATACGCGGCATCTGCAACGGCCTGGTGCTGCCGCAGATCGAGACGCAGGCCGTGATCGACATCCTGCGGCTTGCGGTGAGCGAGCACGAACGACGGACCTCGAGCTCGGTGGCGCTGACGCTTCCGGCCCGCTTGCCGGAACTCGGCACTTCCGAGAAGATCAGCATCTACCGTTTCGTCCAGGAAGGGCTGAACAATGCCTGGCGGCATGGAAAAGGCAGGAACCAGGCGGTGAAAGCCGGGGTGAAAAGTGGCAGGCTGATTGTTGAAGTGATGGACGGCGGCCCCGGCTTCGAGCCCGGCAGGAGCGAAGGCCTCGGGCTTGCCGGCCTCAGGGAGCGCATCGAGAGCATCGGCGGGCAGTTCGAAACCCTGTCCGGCCCGCAAGGTACACGATTGGTGATTTCACTCTCAGTCGAGGAGCAGCCGTGACCGGCATCATCCGCATCGCCATTGTCGACGACCATCCGCTGTTTCGCGAGGGCGTGGCGCGCAGCCTCGGCGAGATCGGCGGCTTCGAGCTGGTCGGGGAAGGCGCCAGCGCCGAGGACGCCGAAAGGCTTGCTCACACGATCGCGCCCGACATATTGCTGCTCGACATCAGCATGCCCGGCGGCGGGCTCAACGCTGCGGCCAGCATCCTGTCCGGGCACCCCGGCCAGAAAATCGTCATGCTGACCGTGTCGGAAACCAATGCCGACGTTGCCCAGGCGCTCAATGCCGGCGTGCGCGGCTACGTGCTGAAGGGTGTCGGTTCGAAGACTCTGGCCGAGATCCTCGGCGATGTCGCGGCCGGCCAGAGCTATGTATCGCCGACGCTGTCGGCCAAGCTTCTGTCGAACCTGTTGCAGCCGGCGAACCGCAAGCCCGACCCGCTCAGCCAGCTCACCAGCCGCGAGGCCGAGATCCTGCGGCTGGTGGCGGAAGGCTTGAGCAACAAGGAGGTCGCGTCCCGGCTGTCGCTGCAGGAAAAGACCGTCAAGCACCACATGACCAGGGTGCTGGCCAAGCTCAACGTGCGCAACCGAACGGAGGCGGCGCTGCTGATGCATGAGGCGAAGGAAAGGGAATAGGGCAGTAGGGGATAGCGAAGGTTTGGATATGAGCCGCTGAGCGGGCTGCCGCGACCAATCCCTACTGCCTACTGCCTACTGCCCTACTGCCCTACTGCCCTACTGCCCTACTGCCCTACTC
>NZ_JBWLUZ010000039.1:0-39307 GCF_057784325.1 Mesorhizobium sp. CNPSo 4689 | reverse complement strand
GCCCTGCCCACCCTTGAGCAGCTTTGCCCGTGCCAGGTGCTCGCGCGCGATCTTTGCTGCCTGGGCTAGCGAGTTCTTCGCCATGTCCTGCAGGCGCAGGCCGCCGAGCGGCAGCGTGATGCCGTCGCCGATCGCCTCGCCATTGATGTCGATCAGCTCCAGGCTGCCGCCGCCAAGGTCGCCGGCAACGCCATTGGCCGGATGGAAGCCGCAGATGACGCCAAGTGCGGAATAATGCGCCTCCTGGCGGCCGGAGAGCACCCGGATCTCGGTTTTCAGCACGTCCTCGGCGCGGTGGATGAAGTCGGGGCCGTTCACCGCCTCGCGGGCGGCGGCGGTCGCCAGCACATACATGTGCTCGGCGCCGGCCTGGTTCGACAGCGCGCGAAAGCGGCGGAACTCCTCCATCGAGCGGGTGACCGCCTCGGGGTCGAGCTTGCCGGTCGAAACGATGCCGCGGCCGAGGCCGGCCAGCATCTTTTCGTTGAACAGCAAGGTCGGCGAGCGCGCCAGCCCCTCATAGACGACAAGACGGATCGAGTTCGATCCGATGTCGATGATGGACAGCGGTCGGCGATCCTGGAGCCGGCCCTGGGATGTTGAAATCATCCGCCGGTCGCTGCGTTCTTCTTGCGGCGCTTGAACTGTGCGATGCGCTTGGGCGCGTGCGACTTCAGCGCGTCACCCCGTCCGGAAAGGCTCGGATTGGTCATGAAATATTCCTGCGCGTTGAACGGTTCCTCGCCCTCCTCTAGCACGACGCGCCGGGAGGTTCCGTCAGCCAATACGTCGAAACTTTGCTGGTTGTCCATGATGTTGCCCAGCATGATCTGGCCAAGCACCTGTTCATGCACAGTTGGATTGGTGATCGGCACCATGGTCTCGACGCGGCGGTCGAGATTGCGCGGCATCAGGTCGGCCGAGGAGATGTAGAGGATCGCCCCGTCCGAGGGCAGGCCATGGCCGTTGCCAAAGCAGTAGATGCGGCTGTGTTCGAGGAAGCGGCCGACGATCGATTTTACCCTGATGTTCTCGGACAGGCCGGGCACCTGCGGCCGCAGGCAGCAGATGCCGCGCACGACCAGATCGATCTCCACGCCGGCACGGCTGGCGTCGTAGAGCGCGTCGATGATGATCGGGTCGACGAGCGAATTCATCTTCATCCAGATGCGGGCCGGACGGCCCTCCAGCGCATGCTGAACCTCGTCCGAGATGTGCTTCAGGATGCGCTTGCGCAGCGTGAAGGGCGAGATCGCCAGCCGCATCTCCTCGGCGGGTTCGGCATAGCCGGTGATGAAATTGAACAGCTGGGCGACGTCGCGGGCGATCGTCGGGTCGGTGGTGAAGAAGGACAGGTCGGTGTAGAT
This sequence comes from Mesorhizobium sp. CNPSo 4689, assembly GCF_057784325.1. NCBI lineage: Bacteria > Pseudomonadati > Pseudomonadota > Alphaproteobacteria > Hyphomicrobiales > Phyllobacteriaceae > Mesorhizobium > Mesorhizobium sp. CNPSo 4689. The sequence continues at coordinate 37,940 of NZ_JBWLUZ010000039.1, read as the reverse complement.
GCGCGCGGTGACCGGGTGGTAGTTGCCGGTGCCGAGATGCACGTAGTTGCGCAGCTTGCCGTCCTCGCGCCGCACCACCAGCGACATTTTCGCGTGGGTCTTCAGCTCGAGGAAGCCGAACACCACCTGGACGCCGGCGCGCTCGAGATCGCGGGCCCAGCGGATATTGGCTTCCTCGTCGAAGCGCGCCTTCAGCTCGACAAGTGCGGTCACCGACTTGCCGGCCTCGGCGGCATCGACCAGCGCGCGCACGATCGGGCTGTCGTTGGAGGTGCGGTAGAGCGTCTGCTTGATCGCCACCACTTCCGGATCGGCCATCGCCTGGCGCAGGAACTGCACCACCACGTCGAAGGATTCGTAAGGGTGGTGGACGACGATATCCTTCTCACGGATGGCGGCGAAACAGTCGCCGCCATGTTCGCGGATGCGCTCGGGAAAGCGCGGATTGTAGGGCATGAATTTGAGGTCATCGCGGGCGACGGCGACAATCTCCGAGATCTGGCTGAGCGCCAGCGGACCGGTCAAGACGCTGATGCGGCTCGACGAGACGCCAAGTTCGCCGGCGACGAAGTCGCGCAACTCCGGCGGCATCAGCATGTCGAACTCGATGCGGATGACCGAGCCGCGGCGGCGGCGCTTCAGCGCCGTCTCGAACAGGCGCACCAGATCCTCGGACTCCTCCTCGACCTCGATATCGCTGTCTCGGATGATGCGGAACGTGCCGGAGCCCTTGACCTCATAGCCGGGGAACAGCTTGCCAATATAGAGACCGACCGCCTCTTCCAGCGGGATGAAACGGACATGGTTCTTGCGGTCCGGCAGGCGGATGAAGCGCTTCAGCGCCACCGGCAGGCGCAGCAGCGCGCTCATCTCCTCGCCATTCTTGCGGTGGCGCAATTGCAGCGCCATCGAGAAGCCGAGATTGGGTATGAACGGGAACGGGTGCGCCGGGTCGATCGATAGCGGGGTGAGCACCGGAAACACCTGGTCCTGGAAATGCTCTTCCAGCCAGGTCCTCTCGTCCTTGGTCAGCCCATCGCGGGTGATGCTCTCGATGCCTTCCTTGTTGAGCAAGAGCATAAGCGCCGAAAGGCTATTCTGCTGGTCCTCCTGCAGGCGCTCGACCTCGCGCAGCAGTTGTTCCAGCTGCTGCTCAGGCGTGCGGCCGTCAGGGCTCTTCAGCGCGATGCCCTCGCGCACCTGACCGGCAAGGCCGGCGACGCGGACCATGAAGAACTCGTCGAGATTGGCGGCCGAGATCGACAGGAAGCGGACCCGCTCGAGCAGCGGATGATGCGCGTTCAGCGATTCCTCGAGGACGCGCCGGTTGAACTGCAGCCAGGAGAACTCGCGGTTGACGAAACGATCCGGGTTGCCGCTCTGGGGGCTGGCCTTTTCCACGGTGGTGAATTCGCTCTGTACCGGCTTCAGTTCGTTCATTGTTCCTGCTCTTCCCGTGCCAGGTTCCGCCTGGCCGCAAAATGCTCAAGCCGGTTAACCGGCTTAACTTATCCTCTGACAGGCTTTTGCGACAGTTTCATTTCATCGATCTTGCAAACAGACGGGTTATGATCCAGATGCAGACGAGACCGAGTTAAGGAGACGACGATGGCAGGCGGTTCCATTCCCCATTTCCAGAACGATGCGGGTCATCCGGCGATCGACATCGGGGTCCGGGAATTCATGTGCACCGGCGCCAACCCGCCCTTCGACCATCCGCATGTGTTCCTCGACATGGGCGACGACAATGAAAAGGTCTGCCCCTATTGCTCGACGCTCTATCGCTATTCGCCAAAGCTGAAGGCAACGGAAACGCAGCCCGCCGGCTGCCTCTATATCGACCAGGCCGCCTGATCCTCTCGCCACCATGAGCGACGCGCGGTCCCGGCAAATTGTCATCGCCGGGGCTGGCATCGCCGGGCTGACCGCAGCCTTTGCCTTTGCTGAACGCGGCTATCCGGTAAAACTGTTCGAACAAGCCCAGCAGCTCGAAGCGACCGGCGCCGGCATCCAGCTTTCCCCCAACGCAACACGCATCCTGCGCCAACTCGGCGTGCTTGACCGGCTCTCGCCGCACGCGGTGCGGCCGGAAGCGGTCGTGCTGAAGGATGCCGCGACGCTACGCGAACTGGCCCGCATACCGCTCGGGCAGGCAGCCGAAAGCCGCTGGGGTGCCCCCTACCTCGTCGCCCATCGCGCCGACCTGCAAGCCGCGCTGACGGCGCAGGTGGCGGAACGGCCGGGGATCGTGCTCGTCACCGGCGCCCGCGTCAGCGACGTCGCCACCGGACCGCACGGCATCGCCGTGACGGCCCAGGCCGACGGCAAGACAGTCGACGCCGAAGGATCGCTGCTGGTCGGCGCCGACGGCGTCTGGTCGCAGGTTCGGGAGCGGTTCCCGGACCACAAGGCGATTTCCCGTAAAAGCCGGTTTTCGGGCGAACTGGCCTGGCGCGCCACGGTGCCGGCCGACAGTGTCGCCGGAAAGGCCTTTGCCGCAGTGGGCGCAACGAACTCAGTCACCACCTTCCTGCATCCCGGTTTCCACCTGGTCGCCTATCCGGTCAGCCGCGGTACTGCCTTCAACCTCGCCGCCTTCACCAAAGGCGAGCGCATCGCCGAGGCGTGGTCGGGCCATGCCGATCCCCGCATCCTCACCGAGGCCATGCACGGCACCGCGCCCGCACTTGCCCGCCTGGCCGAGGAAGCCGGCCCGTGGATGGCCTGGCCGATCCATACGGTCGACCCGAAGCAGCCTTGGACGGCGCCGGACGGCATCGCGCTGATCGGCGACGCCGCGCATGCGATGACACCCTTCGCGGCGCAGGGCGCGGCGATGGCGATCGAGGACGCCGCGACACTGGCCGACCTCATGGCCGCCTCCCCTGCCGACCTGGCCGGAAGTCTTCAAATCTGGGAAGGCCTGCGACGGTCGCGCGTCGCCAAGGCCGCACGTCGCGGCGCCGTCAACCGCCTTGCCTGGCACGCTGCTGGCCCGGTGGCGTTGGCGCGCAACCTGTTCCTGAAGATGCGGGCGCCGGAGAAACTCGCCGCTGATTTGGACTGGCTCTATGGGTGGGAAGCGCCGGAAGCTAGTGTGTGAGGGTTCATTCTTGACGTAGTGGGATTTTGTAACTACATTTTTGTAGGATGCGAGGTAGGGATTGCGATTTGAGTGGGACCTCGAAAAGGCAAAATCCAACTTGCGCAAGCATGGCGTAAGCTTCGAATTGGCCACTCGTGTTTTTCTCGACCCTCTGGCGTTGACAGTTCAGGACCGGGTGGAGGGAGCCGAATACCGGTGGCAGACCATCGGCGTTGTCGATGGGACATTTGTGCTGTTGGTCGCACATGCAGACCGGGAGGAAGATGGGATCGAGGTGATCCGCATCATTTCGGCCCGACAAGCGACACCTTCGGAGAAAAGACACTATGGGCAAAATCGTGCGACATGAACTGGACCCGGCAAATCCGCCTCCTCTAACTGAGGCTCAGAAAGCGGAGATCGCGGCTTTGAAGGCGCGGCCGGAGGACGATGTTGATACAAGCGACATTCCCGAGTTGACTGAAGAGTTCTGGCAGAACGCCGTCCGAAATCCGTATTTCAAGCCGATCAAGCAACAACTGACGCTTCGTCTCGATTCCGATCTCGTTGCCTGGTTCAAAAGGCGCGCACCGGATGGTCGCGGCTATCAAAGTGCGATCAACAAGGCGCTACGCGACTATGTAACGAAACAGGACCGCAAGACCGGCTAATCCGCCGAGCCATCATCAATTGTAAAACCGCATCGATAGCCCCAGCGAGGCTGGCAGCGGGTTCCACCAGCCGGTGCGCAGGCCGGCGGTGCGCAAGGCTGCCGCCGTCCAGGTGTTGCAGCCGACCAGCGCGTTGAAATGGCCGTTGGCCTCGTAGAATCGATCGAAGCGGGAATAGGCGGCATTCTCGACGACGACCGGGCCGTTCGGCCCCTGCTGGAAGCTCGCCGCGATGAAATCGAGCAGCGCGGAAAAACGCTCCTCGCCGATGTCGAAGCCGGCGACGTCAGGATGCGGCTCGACGATGGCGCCAGCGACATCGACATGCATCACCGCGGCGTCCAGCGTCAGCGCCTTGAGCACCGGCACCGCCTTCAGCTGGGACCAGGTCGGCGTCTCCAGATAGAAGGCGCGGCCGCCCCAACCGAAGACGATGTAGCGCACCTCCGGAGCGTCGGCCGGAATGCCGGCATCGGCCAGGAAACGGAAGCGCTGGCGCACATCGTCGTCGACCGGAATGGCGATATCGGTGTGGATCGGGTTGTTCAGCACCAATATGTGGCGCGTGCCGGCGGGCGCGGCGGCGGCCGCTCTCCACAGCGGCCGCGGCACCAGCGTGCCAAGCGCGGCGGAAAGCACAACCGCGGCAACCAACATGGCCAGAAAGCGCAGGAGTTTTCTCATCAGGCTCTGCAGTCCCGTCGCGTTTCAACGCAGGCGATCATTACCTGACCGCCAAAACGCAAAAAGCCCGGCCGCGATGCGGCCGGGCCCTCTCGATCTGTGTCGGATCGGTCAGTGCAGGATCTGCGACAGGAACAGTTTCGTGCGCTCATGGCGCGGATGGTCGAAGAACTCGGCCGGCGTGTTCTGCTCGACGATCTGGCCCTGGTCCATGAAGATCACCCGGTTGGCGACCTTGCGGGCAAAGCCCATCTCGTGGGTGACGCACAGCATGGTCATGCCTTCTTCGGCCAAGCCCACCATCGTCTCCAGCACTTCCTTGATCATCTCCGGATCGAGCGCCGAGGTCGGCTCGTCGAACAGCATGATGCGCGGGTTCATGCACAGCGAGCGCGCGATCGCCACGCGCTGCTGCTGGCCGCCGGAAAGCTGGCCCGGATATTTGTGGGCCTGTTCCGGGATCTTGACGCGCTTGAGGAAGTGCATGGCGATTTCCTCGGCCTGCTTCTTCGGCGTCTTGCGCACCCAGATCGGCGCCAGCGTGCAGTTTTCCAGGATGGTCAGGTGCGGGAACAGGTTGAAATGCTGGAACACCATACCGACCTCGCGGCGCACCTCGTCGATCTTCTTGAGATCGTTGGTGAGTTCCTTGCCGTCGACGATGATCTTGCCCTTCTGGTGCTCCTCCAGCCGGTTGATGCAGCGGATCATGGTCGACTTGCCGGAGCCGGACGGACCGCAGATGACGATGCGCTCGCCGCGCATCACCTTGAGGTTGATGTCCTTCAGCACATGGAATTCGCCGTACCATTTGTGCATGCCGATGATGTCGATGGCGACATCGGTGGTCGAGATATGCATCTTGGCGGCGTTGACCTTGATTTCTTCCGCGCTGACGGCGTTTTCAGTGGCCATGGCAATTCCCCTTTTTTGTTCTTAGCGTTTGTGGCCGGTGTCGAGCCGGCGTTCCGTGAACATTGAATAGCGCGACATGCCGAAGCAGAACAGCCAGAAGACGAAGGCAGCGAAGATCAGGCCGGACCTGGCCGTCTGCGGCGTTGCCCAGTTGGCATCGGAGAAGTTCAGCTTGACGACGCCGAGCAGGTCGAACATGCCGATAATGTAGACAAGGCTGGTGTCCTTGAACATGCCGATGAAGGTGTTGACGATACCGGGAATGACCAGCTTCAGCGCCTGCGGCAACACGATCAGGCCCATCTTCTGCCAGTAACCGAGGCCGAGCGAATCGGCACCCTCATACTGGCCCTTGGGGATGGCTTGCAGGCCGCCGCGCACCACTTCGGCCATGTAGGCAGCGGCGAACAGCGACACACCGATCAGCGCGCGCAGGAGCTTGTCGAAGGTGACGCCGGCCGGCAGGAACAGCGGCAGCATGACGCTGGCCATGAACAGAACGGTGATCAGCGGGATGCCGCGCACGGTCTCGATGAAGACCACGCACAGCGCCTTGACGATCGGCATCTTCGAGCGCCTGCCGAGCGCCAGCACGATGCCGATCGGCAGCGACGCGGCAATGCCGACGAAGGACAGGCTGAGCGTCACCAGCAGGCCGCCCCACAGCGGAGTTTCGACATGCGGCAGGCCGAACATGCCGCCGACCAGCAGGATGAAGGCAAGGATCGGCATCGCCAGGAAGAACAGAATGGCGTTCAACCCCTTGCGCGGTACCTTCGGGATGAGCAGCGGCACCAGCAACACCACGAACAGGATGGCGACCAGGATCGGCCGCCAGCGCTCCTCGATCGGATAGCGGCCGAACATGAACTGGCCGAACTTGGCATTGACGAAGGCCCAGCAGGCACCGGACCAGCCGTCCGGCTGGATGCCGCCCTGCGCCACCGTGGCACAGAATGTGCGGTCAGCGCCGGTCCACTGTGCGTTGAGGAAGGCCCAGTTGATGACTTGCGGTAGGATCATCACCACCAGCGCGATGCCGATGATGGTCAGGATGGCATCGCCAACCGAACCGATCAGGTTCTTGCGCACCCAGGCGCCAGGACCGCGCACGCCGGCTGGCGCCTGCTGCGCCAATGCCATTTCGGTGCGAACCCAGGAGGTGTCGTGTTCCTGCATGGCCCTACCTCTCCACCAGCGCCATTCTGGCGTTGACCACGTTCATGACCGCCGAGGTCAGCAGGCTGAGCACGAGATAGACAACCATCATGATCAGCACGCATTCGATCGCCTGGCCGGTCTGGTTCAGCACGGTGCCGGCTGTCGCCGTCAAATCGGGATAGCCGATGGCGATGGCCAGCGAGGAGTTCTTGGTCAGGTTGAGATACTGGCTGGTCAGCGGCGGGATGATGATGCGCATCGCCTGTGGAACGACGACCAGCCGCAGGATCGATCCCGGCCGCAAGCCGAGCGCTCCGGCTGCCTCGGTCTGGCCCTTGCTGACGCCCACAATGCCGGCGCGCACGATCTCGGCAATAAAGGCCGCCGTATAGCAGGACAGCGCCAGATAGAGCGACAGGAACTCCGGCTTGACCTGGAAGCCACCGGTCAGGTTGAAGGTCGATTGCTTCGGAAAATCAAACGTCAGCGGGAAGCCGCTCAGCGCGTAGGCGAGCAGCGGCAGGCCGACGATCAGCGCCAGCGATGTCCAGAACACCGGGAATTGCTGGCCGGTGGCCATTTGCCGCTGACGCGCCTTGCGGGCGACGAACCACGCCATGGCAATGCCGACAAGCAAAGCGACGAAGATCAACCAGGAGCCGTCGCCCCAGACGGCGCGCGGAAAATAGAAACCGCGCTGGTTGAGGAAGGAGCCGAAAGGCAGGTTGATGCTCTCGCGCGGTATGGGAAGCACGGCAAGCACGCCGGAATACCAGAAGAAGATGACCAGCAGCGGCGGTATGTTGCGGAAGATTTCGACATAGACCATGCAGATCTTGCGGATCAGCCAGTTGCGCGACAGCCGGCCGATGCCGAGGATGAAGCCGATGAGGGTCGCGGTGACGATACCGGCGCCGGCAACAATAAGGGTATTGATGAAGCCGACGACGATGGCGCGGCCATAGGTCGAATCCGACGAATAAGCGATCGCGGTGTCAGAAATGTCGAAGCCGGCGCGCCCCCTGAGGAAGCCGAACCCCGATGCAATGTGAAGCCGCGCCAGATTGTCGACGGTGTTTTGGACAATCCACCAGACGCCCGCCCCCAGCAAGACGACAACCAAGACCTGGAAGAATATGCTGCGGACCTTTGGATCATTTACGAAGGAAGCCCGACTTGGCTCCTCGCGAAGAATTTCCTGCGATGCCATGCGACCGTCCCCTGGAAAGAGAAACCGGAAGGCAGAGGATCTGCCTCCCGGATCACATTTCGATCAGCGGATCGGCGGAGCGTATTGCAGGCCGCCCTTGGTCCACAGCGCGTTGATGCCGCGCGCGATCTTGAGCGGGCTGCCCGAGCCGACATTGCGCTCGAACATTTCGCCGTAATTGCCCACTGCCTTGACTATATTCACGACCCAGTCGTTGGAGACGCCGAGATCGGTGCCGATCTTGGTGTCGGCCTCCTGGCCGAGCACGCGCTTGATCTCGGGATTGTCGGAGGCCTTCATCTCCTCGACATTGGCCTTGGTGATGCCGAGTTCCTCTGCCTGCAGGAGCGCGAAATAGGTCCACTTGACGATGTGGTACCACTGATCGTCGCCCTGGCGCACGGCCGGTCCGAGCGGCTCCTTGGAGATGATCTCGGGCAGCACGACATGGTCGGCGGGTGCGCCGAGCGTCAGGCGGATGCCATAGAGGCCCGACTGGTCGGTGGTGTAGACGTCGCAACGGCCGGCGTCATAGGCGGCGTTGACCTCTTCCAGCTTCTCGAAGACGACCGGGTTGTACTCCATCTTGTTCGACTTGAAATAGTCGGCAAGGTTGAGCTCGGTGGTGGTGCCGCTCTGCACGCAGACGGCGGCACCCGAAAGCTGCAGCGCCGAATTCACGCCCGGCAGCTTCTTGGCGTTGATCATGAAACCCTGGCCGTCATAATAGGTGACGCCGATGAAGTTCAGGCCGAGTGCGGTGTCGCGATTGATGGTCCAGGTGGTGTTGCGCGACAGGATGTCGACTTCGCCCGACTGCAGCGCGGTGAAGCGTTCCTTGGCGCTGAGCGGCGTGAACTTGACCTTGGTGCCATCACCGAAGACAGCCCCGGCGACGGCGCGGCAGAAGTCCGCGTCGATGCCTTGCCAGTCACCCTTGTCGTCGGGTGCCGAGAAGCCGGCAAGGCCGGTCGACACGCCGCACTGGATGAAGCCCTTTTGCTTGACGGTGTCGAGCGTGCCGGCCGAAGCGGCCGATGCCGTCAATCCAAGCGCGGCGGCGCCGAGAAGGCCGATTGCAATGTGTTTCATAACCCACAGACCCTTTTCTCTGTTTTTCAGGCAAACCCTGATCTTTTTCCCGTGTGAACGCAGCTCCCATTCCGGCCCACTACCGGAACCCCGCATCGCAACCGACGCGCTGCCTCCCATTCACGAAGTGCATCGAAGGCGATTATTCCTGTGAGGTCAAGGGAAATGACCGAATTCGAATGCGTTTGAAAACCAATTGCCGGAAATGCCTGAATTGCAGACAAGGCCGCCCGCAAATTGGTCAGCACCGCATACAAAGCCGGCAAAGTCCGATCCACGCAAGTCCGCGCCGCAGCAGCGAAATCCGAGGTCTGGATTTGCTTTGCGTCGCTGGCTTGATCACGCGTCGAACTGGAGGGCGGGAAACGGCTGCTCAAAGCGCTCGAACGAGCAGCCACGCACCGGTTGCCGCCATCAGCGCGCCGGAGATGCGCGGAATCAATTGCCCGGTGGGCATGGTCTTTTCGAGAAGAACGAGGATTGCGATGCCGGCAATCCACAGGACGTTCATGACACCGCCGACGAAGAGGAGCGCCATCAGCGCCCAGCAGCAGCCGAGGCAATAGGCGCCGTGCTCGACGCCGAGCCGAAGCGCGCCAAGCGGACAGGAGCGAAAACCGCCATGGCTGCTCAGGAACGCGATCGGCGCCTGGCATTGCCGCAGGCAGACGCCCTTGATCGGCGTCCATTGATAGATGCCGGCAGCGATGAGAATCACGCCGCCGAAAACCGCACTGTTGGCGGCCATCATCGGGCTGAGCAATGCGAGGCGAGCAAGCAGCCACTGCGCGCCGGTCGCGGCAACGCTGAAGGCAATCCAGACGAGGAGGTAGCCGGTAAAGAACCATGCCGTCGAGGCGATCGGGCGGCCGCCGGCTTTGGCCTTGCGGCCGACGCCGGCGTAAAGCAGCAGCATCGGCGCAACCGACGGCGTCATCATGCCGACCATCATCACGGCCCACATGGTGAAGATGAAGGCGAAGTCGGCCGGCGCCCAGGCGCGGAAACCCGGTGCTGCCGTTGTGCCCATATCCATACCCGACATATCCATGCCCGGCATGTCCATGCCGGCCATGTCGCCGCCCGCGGCCGGCGCAGTCGCGGCAGGCATGGCCATGTCGGCAGCAAGCCACAAGACATAGGCCCAGGCGAGCCCGGCGATCAGGACGAGCGCGACCGCCACGACCGCACGGTCGCGCCGCAGCACCGCCTCCAGGGCTGTGTCGCTCATCGGGTCAGATCAATGCACGATGCCGCTTTGCGAGAGATGCAAATTGGCGAAATGGCTGTGGGAATCAGCCAATTCGAATTTGATCGGGCCGGAAGTCTTGGTCCAGCCGCGCCCGACCTCGGCGAGCGCATATTCGAAACCGTGCGTGAGATCGATGCGCGCCCGATGCTCGTTGCCGGTGACGGGATTCTTGATCGGTTCGCCATGGCCCTTGGTCACGCCGGGCACGTCCAGACGAGCCGTTCGGGCATCGATGTCGACCTCGAAGTCTATTGCCGCGAAGATCGGATCGTGGACTGTCTCCAGCGTGGTCGAAAAGACCTGGAATATGGTCGCGCCGGGTTCGGTGTCCTCACCGCTGAGAATGCGAAGCAGCGCTCCGCGCTGCGCCTCGGTCGCCCGCTCGTCGATGACCACCGCCGCCTCGCCCTTGCCGTGGTGGATCGCGCCGGGCCAGCGGAATATCCCGGCAAAGCGCAAGCCATCAGCTTGGTGTCGCCGTGATAGCCGCTTTCGATTTCCACGCCGACCACAGCCCGGCAGAACCCGTGCGTCGGCAGGGCGTTGAACTGGCAGGGGCAGCCATAGGCGCAGTTGCAGTTGACGAATTCGCGCGCCTTGATCATCCATTTGACGTCAGCCATGACATTCCTCCCCTGTTGTTGCGCTCATGCTCTGTGAGCGCGATATCCGGATTGGGGACCAGGAATGTAACCGGCTAGTCCGTCCGGCCGCTCTGATCGGGCAATCCGGCGATAAATATTAGAATTCAAGTTTATGCCCTTCGCGGCCACCGACAATAGGCCGATCGGCGGAGACCGGATAGCAGCCGGCGAGGCACTGACCAACACGCTGCCGGAATCCCGCGGGAGACCTCACCGCTTTTGCCGCAGTGAATTGGCATATCCGAAGACTGCCGGCTGGCGGGTCTCGGCCGGTTGCGCCGCCGGTGCCGCCGCACTATGGCTAGCGCCCTCCCCACGTGACCAAGGACGGCAAGAACAATGGCGAAAGACGGCAGCGAAATGGGCATCAACACGCGGCTTGCCCATTCGGGCAACAATCCGCGCGACTATTTCGGCTTCGTCAATCCGCCTGTCGTGCATGCCTCGACGGTGCTTTATCCCGATGCGGCCTCGATGGCGGCGCGCAGCCAGAAATACACCTATGGCACGCGCGGCACGCCGACCACCGACGCGCTGGCTCTGGCCGTCGACGCGCTGGAAGGCTCGGCCGGCACGATCGTCGTGCCGTCAGGATTGGCGGCCGTGACGATACCGCTGCTCACCTTTGTCTCGGCGGGCGATCACCTCTTGATCGTCGATTCCGTCTATCATCCGACGCGCAATTTCGCCGACACGATGCTGAAGCGGCTGGGCGTCGAGGTCGAGTATTACGATCCGCATGTCGGCGCCGGCATCGCGGCGCTGATCAAGCCAAACACAAAAGTGGTGTTCACGGAATCGCCCGCCTCCAACACGTTCGAGGTGCAGGACATACCGGCGATCGCCAAGGCGGCGCGCGCGGCCGGCGCCATCGTCATGATGGACAATACCTGGGCGACGCCTCTGTATTTCAAGCCGCTCGACCATGGCGTCGACATCTCGATCCATGCGGCGACCAAATACCCGGCCGGTCATTCCGACGTGCTGCTCGGTACCGTCTCGGCCAACGAGGCGTGTTGGAAACAGCTCTATGAAGGTTTCTGCACGCTGGGCTGCTGTTCCGGACCGGACGACGTCTATCAGGTGCTGCGCGGCCTGCGCACCATGGGGGTCAGGCTGGAGCATCACCAGAAAAGCGCGCTTGCCATCGCCGCCTGGCTGGAGGGCCAACCAGGCGTAGCGCGCGTGCTGCATCCGGCGCTTCCCAGCCATCCCGACTACGCTCTGTGGAAGCGCGACTTTTGCGGCTCGAGCGGCATCTTCTCCGTCGTGCTCAAAGGCGGCGGACAGAGGCAGCAGCACGCCTTCCTCGACGCGCTCAAAATCTTCGGCCTCGGCTATTCCTGGGGCGGCTATGAGAGCCTTGCGGTGCCGGTCTTCCTCGGCGACCGCATGATCGCCAAAGGTCCTTATGACGGGCCGCTGATCCGGCTGCAGATCGGGCTCGAGGATGTCGAGGACCTCAAGGCCGATATTCTGCGCGGGCTGGAGGCGGCGGCCGCCATCTGATCCCGACACTTGCCACGATGAATCGGAAAACCGGCGCAACATCCTGAAGCAATGGTTGGAGGGCTGTCGTAAGACGGCCCATGTCGCAAAGCCGGGGTTGGCGGACCTTGCGCAATGTTATTTCCGTAATCTGCGATTTTTCGGATTGATTTGGCTTCCAACTTGGCCTGCCAGGCACCATTGCGGGCACTTCGAGCAGTGCCGCACCCTTTCCAGAGCTTGCCATGGCCTTTCGCCTCTTTGTTCCCATTCTCGCCGGCGCGACGCTGCGCGAACGTCTCATCGCCTGTATCGGCGCGACGATCGGCATTGCGCTGACGGGCGCGATCGGCGGCCTGGTGCTCGGCAACGGCCCCCATGTGCCGCTGCTGGTGGCGCCGATGGGCGCTTCCGCCGTGCTGTTGTTCGCCGTGCCGGCAAGCCCGCTGGCGCAGCCCTGGTCGATCATTGGCGGCAACACCATTTCGGCGCTGGTCGGTGTGATCGTGGCGCATTTCATCCATGAACCGGCGCTTGCCACCGGCATTGCGGTGGCGCTGGCCATCGCCGCCATGTCGTTCGCACGCTGCCTGCACCCGCCGGGCGGGGCCGCCGCCCTGACCGCCGTGTTCGGCGGACCGGCGGTCACCGCCGCCGGTTTCCTGTTTCCCTTCGTTCCGGTGGCGCTGAACTCGATCGTGCTGGTGGCGCTCGGCTACGGCTTCCACAGGCTGTCGCGGCGCAGCTATCCGCATGTCCCGGCCCCTGCCCCGAAAAGCGCGCATGGGACAATCGATCCGCCGCCCCAGGAGCGTGTCGGCTTTCGGCCCGAAGACATCGATGCCGCGCTGGGGGCGCTGCACGAGACCTTCGACATCGACCGCAACGACCTCGAACGGCTGCTGCGGCAGGTCGAATTGCAGGCGATGGTTCGAACGCACCGGACCTTGCTCTGCGAGGACATCATGTCGCGCGACGTCGTCTCGGTGCATGAGGATGACACCGCCGATCAGGCGCGCCAGCAGCTCCTCGACCACAACATCCGCACCTTGCCGGTTGTCAACGCCGAGGCAAGGCTGGTCGGCGCTGTCGGCCTGCGCGAACTGACAAAGGCCACCGATACGGTGAAGGACGTGATGTCGAAGGCCGGTACCGCTTCGCCCGACACGCCGGCGATGAGCCTGCTTCCCGTGCTGACCGACGGGCGCAGCCATGCCGCGGTCATCGTCGACGGCGAGCGGCATATTCTCGGCCTGATCACCCAGACCGACCTGCTGGCGGCGGCCGCGCGGGTGCAGACCACAGACAAGGCGCTGGCCGTGGCTGTAGGATAGCCTTCCGCGAGTGGAAAAGGCCGGGAACCTTTTGCCGGCAGGCGCATCCAATGTCCTGGTCAAGCATTGGAGATTGGGGCGAGATGAGGAAACTTGCAGTGCCAGCGGTCGCAGCTTCCGCACCTGACGTCCTATGCAGCGACATGCAGCTGGTGCTCCGCGCGCTGGCCCGAGAACCGGATGCGTTCCGCGCCATCATCAAGACGCATAACCAGAAGCTCTACCGCATCGCACGCGGCGTGGTGCGCAACGATTCCGAGGCGGAGGACATTGTCCAGGAGGCCTATGTCAGCGCCTTCGCCAATCTTGGTGCGTTTCGCGGCGAATCCTCCTTGGCCACCTGGCTGTCGCGCATCGTCATCAACGAGGCGCTTGGGCGCCTGCGCAAACGGCGGCGTACCGTGGCGATGCCTGAAAACCCGGAAGCGCAGATCATCCGGTTTCCCCTCAACCCAAGCGACGATCCGGAGCGGACGATGGCGCAGCGGCAGATCCTCGGTCTGGTCGAACGGGCGACCGACAGCCTGCCCGATGTCTATCGCACCGTGTTCGTCGGCCGCGTCATCGAGGGACTGAGCATCGAGGAGACCGCCGACCTACTCGGCGTGCGGCCCGAGACCGTCAAGACTAGGCTGCACCGGGCGCGTGCTTTGGTGCGCAAGGCGCTGGACGACGAGATCGGCCCGGTGCTGCTAGACGCCTTCCCCTTCGCCGGCCGACGCTGCGAGCGGCTGACCGAGGCGGTGATGAGAAGGCTCGGCCTGGAAGGCTGAGCTTCGCCGTTTTCTCGGGAACGTTTCTCCCCTATCCGCATCCAATGGCCGTCAACCCAGATGAAGCCCACTGCCTTCGCGGTTGGGCAAAGGAGATGCCATGTTTGCCCGCCTTACCGCCACCCTCGCCGCCCTGCTCCTCATTGGCGCCGCCCCGTTCGCACAGGCCGCCGACAAGCCGACCGACCCGCAGATCGCCCACATCGCCTACACGGCAGGGGTGATCGACGTCGAGGCGGCCAAGCTGGCAATCGAGAAATCGAAGACCAAGGAGGTCGTCGATTTCGCCAACGACATGGTGCGCGACCATGAAGCGGTGAACGTGCAGGCGCTCGACCTGGTCAAGAAGCTGAAGGTCACGCCCGAAGACAACGCCACCAGCCAGGCGCTGAGCAAGGCAGCGGAAGAGGAACGTGCCAAGCTCGCCAAGCTCGAGGGAGCGGCCTTCGACAAGGCCTATGTCGCCAACGAAGTTGCCTATCACAAGCAGGTCAACGGCGCGCTCGAAACGCTGCTGATCCCCTCGGCGGAGAATGCCGAACTCAGGAGCCTGCTGGAGACCGGCCTGAAGATTTTCCAGGGTCATCAGCAGCATGCCGAGCATGTCGCCGGCATGCTGAAATGAAAGCCGGCATGCCGATACGATCGCTCGCGGGCGCTCTGGCGCTGGCGCTCGTCGCCAGCCCGGCGCTGTCCGCCACGATCGAGGTGACGATCGACAAGCTCGTCTTCACGCCGGCAAGCATTGAGGCGAAGGTCGGCGACACGATCGAATGGGTGAACAAGGATGCGTTTGCCCACACGGCCACGGTGAAAGGCGGCTGGGAGGTGATGATCCCGCCTAAGTCGAAAGGGCGGATGACGCTCGAGAAGGCGGGAGCGGTCGACTATTTCTGCCGCTTCCACCCCAACATGAAGGGTCGTGTCGACGTGGCGCCGTGATCCTCGGCCTGATCCATTTGCAATGAGGCTCGCCTCGCCTCGTCCGGCCGCGTGATGTGCGTCCACGAGCCGCCAAAGCCCGGCTTGCGCCGCCCGATCCAGGCATCCAGCCCTTGGCGCAGGTCGGCAGTCGGGGCCATGCGGGCGAACTGCTCGGCCTCGACCAGCAGTCCTTCGGCAATGCTCTGGTTGAGGCCGCGAGCCACCGCGGTGAGTATGCTCGCCACCGCCGCCGGCGAGTGCCTGACAATGCGATGGGCAAGATCAAGTGCGGCCGACATCAGTTCCGCGTGCGGCACCACCTGGTTGACGAGGCCGAGTTCGAGCGCGCGCTGCGGCGAAAACGTCTCGCCGGTCAACAGCAGTTCGAGTGCTCGCTTGCGACCGGCGAGCCTCGGCAGGCGCTGCGTGCCGCCGAAGGTCGGTGGCATGGCAAGCCTGATCTCGGGTTTGGCGAACAGGGCTCGCTCGCTGGCAATGGCAAGTGGCACGGCTTCGGTGATTTCGCAGCCACCACCGAAGGCGAGGCCGTTGACGGCGGCGATGATGGGCTTGCGGAAGGCCTCCAGCCGCGCCGTCAGCCGCTGCCCACGCATGACGAAATCGCGCAAGGCGACATCGGCGCCAAGCGCCACGCTGGCCGAGAATTCGTGGATGTCCCGCCGGCGGAGAAGGCGCGCTCTCCTGCTCCTGTGAGAATGACGGCGCCGATGGCATCGTCGGTCTCGACCGCATCGAGCACCGCCAGCAGGCGGTCGATCAGGGCGTAGTTCAAGGCGTTGAGTTTTTCGGGACGATTGAGGGTCAGCACCGCGACGCGGTCGCGGATCTCGCAAAGCACTAGCCTGGTCATGTCTTTCACCTCCTGCATGGAAGGGCGCAGGGGATCAGCTTTCGGATTGCCTGTATATTCACTAGTCGGTATACATAGCGCATGATCGACCTCGCCAGCCCTACCCGCAAACGCATCGTCGATGCTGCGACGAAGCTCTTCTATGCCGAAGGAATCGGCCGCGTCAGCGTCGACGCCGTGGCTGAAAAAGCGGGCCTAACCAAACGCACGCTCTACTATCACTTCAAGAGCAAGGACGATCTGATCGCCGCCTATCTCGATGGCCGCGACCAGCCGAACATCAAGCAGATGGCCGGCTGGTTCGAGGCGGCGGAAGGTAGCATTGAGCGCAAGGTCGAAGCGATCTTCACCAATCTGGCGCGCGTGGCCCGGCACCCGAAATGGAAAGGCTGCGGTTTCCTGCGAACGGCGGCGGAACTGGCCGCGATGCCCGGGCATCCGGCAGTCAAGACTGGATCGCGGCACAAGAAGAATTTCGAAACCTGGCTGGCCGGCGAACTCTCGAGCCATGGCGTCGGCGAGCCGCAAGTGCTGGCGCGAGAAATCGTCCTGCTCATGGACGGCGCCTTCTCGATCATGCTGATCCACCGCAACCCCGACTATGTCGAGGCAGCCGGACATGCCGCAGCGACGCTCGTCCGGGCACGATCCCGGCACAAGGACTGATCGCAGGCTCGGGGCTTGACGCCCCTTGCCTAAAGCGCCAGCCAGGCGGTGCCGGCAACTAGGGTGATCAACGTCAGCGGCAGGCCGACCTTGAAGAACGCCCCGAAGGACAGAGGCGTACCGGCGCGCCGCCCCTGCTCTGCGACGATCAGATTGGCGACCGAGCCAAGCAGCGTGAAATTGCCGGCCAGCGTCGAGCTCATGGCCACGACCAGCCAGGCGCGCTCCGGATTTTCCAGGCCTGGGATGAACGGCCGCAGCGCCAGCACGGCCGGCACATTGCTCATGATGTTGGACAGCACCGCAGTGAAACCGGAGAGCCGCCAGACGTCGTCCAGGCCGAGGTCCTTTGCCGAGGCGATCATGTCTGATGTCAGCAGCGTCTTTTCGGCACCGGCAACGACGATGAACAGGCCGGCGAACATGAACAGCAGCGGCCCGTCGATCTCGCGGTAGATGCGGGCAGGCTTGATGGCACGGGTGAGCAACAGGATGGCGCCGCCGATCAGCGCCGCTTTGGCTACGGGCACGCCGGAGAAGAAGGCGATCGCCAGGGCGATGCAGACGACCACCGCCTTCAGCACCTGCCCCGGCAGCATGCGGCCACGATAGACTTCGGGTGTTAGCTCGGCCGTGCGCGCGAATTCGGCCCGGTAGATCATGCGCACGATGACGATGACGACGACAAGGCCGAACAGCGCAACCGGCGCCAGTGCGGCCGAAAAGGCCGGGTAGGAAATGCCCGACAGCGCACCAATGACCATGTTCTGCGGATTGCCGGTGATGGTGGCGACGCTGCCGCAGTTGGAGGCAGTGGCGGTGGCGATCAAATAAGGGATCGGATTGCGGTTGATGACGCGGGTGACGTGGACGACGATCGGCGCCATCACCAGGCAGATCGCGTCATTGACCAGGAACGCCGAGAGCACACCGGTCAGAAGCGTCAAAATCACCAGGAGCATGAACGGCGCGTGCGCGTGCTCGATGGCGAAGCCGCCGAGAGCGCGAAAGGCACCCGAGACCTTCAGATGCGCCACCACGATCATCATGCCGAGCAGCAGCGTGATGGTGTCGAAGTTGATGGCGCGATAGGCGTCCTCCATGCTGAGTGCGCCGACGGCGATCATCGCTGCGCCGCCAAGCAGCGCGATGCCTGCTCGGTCGAGGCGCAGTCCGGGGATGCGGCCGACGGCGACGCCGGCATAGGTCAGGACCAGGATCAAAAGTGCCGCCGCGCCCGTCAATGTCATTGCAGAAGCCTCGTCCAAATCTCGTCAGTCCCTGCTCCGACAGACTCGGCCCGGCAGACTTTTCGCTCCACCTTTAGCAAGCATCCGGCAAAGCGAAAGCGCCGGACGCGCTTTGCGCCCTTGAAACTTTCACGCGCCGGTGCCGGACGGCGATGGCCCAGAATGCTGGCGACGGCATGGCTGGATCAGGCGTAAACGACGGCAGCGGCAAGTCGGTCGTCGTCGACCCCAACGACCCCAATGCCGTCGACCCGAATGCCACCTACAGCATAGATGGCATGTCCAATCCGTACGGGACGAGTTCTACCCCCGATCAGAACTGCTCGGCGAGCCCGCAAGGCGCACAACCGGACGCCAGTGGAAAGTCGCCGGGGACCAGCTCGCCAACGGTGAACGACAACCACTGCGGCAAGTGACCGGCCCTGGCTGATCAGAGGCCGCAAAGCATCGCTTCGCGGCCTCCGCCGTTCAAGACCAGCTCCCATTTCCAGCGACTGCACGGCTCCTGATGACCACATCGCAGGCTCGAGCGGAATTGTCCGAGAGGAACCAACCGGGCAGCCGCGGCGTTTTCCACCACGTATTTGATTTTGACTTACTTTAGAGACTTGGGAGAGAAGACGTGGCGTCATCAGTCCTTATCGGCATTCTGATCACCTTCCTGGTGATCATCCTGGTGCTTTATCTCGTCCAGCGGCTGCCTCTCGATGGCCGCACCCGGCAGATCGCGCAGATCGTCGTCATCATCATCGGCATCATCTCGCTGCTGAAGTATCTTGCGGTTTTTTAGACACTTTTACTCGCCGAGGGATCCCAAGATGAGAGCTCACGGGATCGCATGCATTGCCGGTGCGATGATCGTTGCCGCGACACCGGCGCATTCGCGGCCGGATACCCGCACGATGACCTGCGGACAGACGCAAGCCTTTGTCAAAAGTCATCGCTCGGCAGTGCTGACCACCGGGCAGAACACTTATGACCGGTATGTGCGCCAGTTAGGCAACGAATGCGACTGGCCGGAGGTGCCGACCGCGGCCGCCGTGCCGACACGCGACGGCCAGTGCCGCCTCTATCGCTGCCAGGAGCCGGTTTTCGATTTCCCGAATTGATGCGAGCTCGCGCCCTCCCCGCATGTAGGCGTGGAACCGTTACGCCTCGTGCGAATTGATTCGGGCAGACATTCCGGCGCGATGTCGCAGCAGGCTTGAGGAGGGCGCCGGCAGGAGGAACAGCCATGTCCAGCGATATCAGGCGAAGCGGCAGCTGCCTGTGCGGCGGTGTCCAGTTCTCGGTGATCGGCGAACCGCTTCGGGTCGGGCTTTGCCATTGCAAGGATTGCCGCAAGACCAGCGGATCGGCCTATTCGGCTTTCGCAGTGTGGCCGCTCGAAGCGTTCGAGACGGCCGGGATCGTCAGCACCTACGGCGGCAGGAGCTTTTGTCCGACTTGCGGCGGGCGCGTCACCTCGGTCGGCGAGGACGAGGCCGAAGTGATGATCGGCAGCCTCGACGTGGCGCCGACCGAACTGCAGCCGGACTACGAACTCTGGATCAGCCGGCGCGAGCACTGGTTGCAGCCCCTGCCCGACGCCCCGCAGTTCGAGCATGACCGCTTCGACGACGAGAGCGGCGTTGACGGCGCGACGGGCAGACCGGACGCCGGCGAGCCGCTGTCAGGCGGCATCCGCCAGTTGCTCAAGTCGGCCTAGCGTGCAGCAGCGGCCCCTCTAACCGAGCACGGCAGGCCGATGCCGCATTTTGCAACCGGCGGTCGCTTTGCCGAGGTGGCGATGGTCAGCTAAGAATCATCTTGCGGTGGACCTTTGGAACCCGCTTTGGCCGGCGCGGCTCAGGCAACACTTCCAGCATTGCCGCGTCGGCCTCGCAAACCTAAAAATGCCTGAACCTATTCTTGACCGGCGATTCATACAACTTTTAGTATTATTTTGCCACTCAAGCGTTTTGGTTATCTTGTGAAGTACCAAGTTGTGGTTGCGCTACCAGATCATATATTCTTTTAGTGAAAGAAAATTCTCCCGAGTTCATATCTCTGGATATGTCAACTATCCTACTCAAGTACGTGGTCGAGTTGGCGTGGAGAGTCTTGCTGGGCTTGTACAAAAGGCCACCTTTGTTTCTTTCGGCTTTTGCTACATAGTGTTGCGAATCTTGAAACCGAACGGGGCGGTTTTCATGGAGTCGGCACCTGAACGTGGTCGCGGAGTTCATCGGCGATATCCACCGATCGACGGGTTCTGGACCTGGGACATCAAGCGTGACCGGGTCTACGGTGATACCAATCTTTCCGACTATTTCGGGCTGACGCTTGAAGAATTTTCCCATGGCGCATCGCTCGAAAGATGCATGCAAAGCATCGAGGCCGAGGATCGCCTGAGGGTCCATACGGCGATCCGCAGGGCGGTGAAGCGGAGATCGAGCTTCCGCGAGGTCTACATGGTGCGCTCGGAAAAGATGGGGCTTCGCAAGATCCTGTCCTATGTCGACAATCTCGGGGAAGCGGCTCTCTATCCCGGCTGGTTCGTCGACCTCACGCGGGAAGCCGATAGCGAGGAGGCCTCGCTGCGCGAGATCCACAGCCTTATCGAGCAGGCCAAGGACATTTCGCAATCGATCGGGCAGGATCTGCTCGGCTATCTTCTGGACAATGCCCAGGACGAAGTGCAGCAACGCCTTGGCGGCGGCGGATCAAGGAGGCGCAAATCGTCCTAGCGCAAACCTTGCTAGCTTCTGGGCGGGACCTTGCCGTGCCTGCTGACTTCGGCGGTCACCATGCGAGCGAAATGGGACTGGGGCGAGCGGCTCTCCAGCAGCCTGGCACGTTCCAGGGCCGTGTCGCCGTAAAATTCGACCAACACCGTGGCTGCCGCAGCGGCATCCGCCTTCAGCTTGCCGACATCGGCCTGCGCACTCTGAGTCGAGTTACCGCTTCTGGCGATCACATCCAGCATGGCCTGCAACTTGTCGGGAGTGCTGCCCTCGTCTTCGTGCATGGTCGCGGTCCGATTGGTCGCGCAAAATATCGACATTTCCGAAAATGTCCAACAGCTTCGCTGATCAGCCGCTGTTGCAACCGAGTACAGCTTCGCCGTGAGTTCCACTACAATCTTCATGCAAGCACAGTCAGCCAGAATTCATTTGCAGACTTTGGGGGCACCGATGGACCAGCCTAGCAAAATGGAAAACCTGCAGTTCGCGCAGGGAATATTGCGGGAATTGCGCCAGAAGGCCGAGGCCGATGGCGAGAAGCTGCTGACCTATCTGATCGACATGGCTTACCTTGAAACCAGCGACCGCATCCGCGCGCACTGGATCGGCAGCCACGAGACCGAAAGCCGCCGAGCCAAAGGCTGAGGCCGACGGCGTATCCGGGCGAGCAGTCCGGTGCGGACGCGGAGCGTTGCCGAACCCTGAAACGCAAAAAAGCCCGCCGTGCCTCTCAGCACGACGGGCGGGATCCTGGTGGTATCGGTGGTCGGAATCTGATCGTCGACACAAGCAAGCCCGCGCCTCTCGCAGAAGACGCGGGCCGACCGGGATGCCGGTCCCGATGAGGCAGCATACCGTTGCGCGCTGCCGGAAAAAGAACTCTTAGCACTGCCTAATGTTCCGGCGCTGGCGGGGAAAATCGCCGTGCGCCGATCGGGTCTATGAAGCGGCCTTTTCGCGAACCGGAAGCTTCCACCCCGGTCTGACGAAATGGCAGGTATAGCCGTTGGGATATTTCTCCAGATAGTCCTGATGCTCTGGCTCGGCCTCCCAGAAGGCACCCACAGGTGCGACTTCGGTGGCGACCTTGCCCGGCCACAGCCCCGAGGCATCGACGTCGGCGATGGTGTCTTCGGCAATGCGCCGCTGTTCGTCACTGGTGTAGAAGATCGCCGAACGGTAGCTCATGCCAACATCATTGCCTTGGCGGTTCCTGGTTGTCGGATCATGGATCTGGAAGAAGAATTCGAGCAGGGTCCGGAAGTCGATCCGGGCGGGATCGAAAATGATCTCGATCGCCTCGGCATGGGTGCCGTGGTTGCGGTAGGTGGCGTTGGGCACGTCGCCGCCGCTGTAGCCGACGCGGGTCGAGATAACGCCGGGATAGCGCCGTATCAGGTCCTGCATGCCCCAGAAGCAGCCGCCGGCAAGGATTGCGCGTTCGGTGGAAGTCGCCATAGCATGTCTCCTTAGGATTTCCCCTAAGGTGGGCATTGTCGCGGCTTTCGTCCAGTCGGGAATGTCCGGGTGTCATCGCCGCGCGTGTCACTCCTCCCTGGCCGCCGCCTTGAACCTTCGCACGATGACCTCGAAGAGGATGTCGGAGATCCACATCGCCGAGACGCCGATGAGGAAGGCGGCGGCGAGCGTGGTGGTGTCGTCGGCCGGATCGGGGATCGGCAGGCCGGTTGCCTTGAAATACGATACGACCGGCAGCGTGAGATAGGCTGCCGCCAGCGCGCCACAGATCGGCGAGGCGACCATCTCGCGCAGCTTGTAGCGATGGCGCGACAGCGCCCTGAGCACGCCGCCGGCAAGGCCGGCGGCCACCACCGGTCCCTTGATGCCGAGGAGATCGAACAGTTCGTGCATCACGGCCTCCAGCCGCAGAGCTTTTGGCCCTTGCGATTGTGCGAAAGCAGCGCCCTCGCCTCTTCGTCCGACAGCGCGTCGACGGCCTTGGCCGACAGGCGCAGCGGCGAGGAGACTGCGCAGAAGCCGCCCGAGGCGGTCGTGCAGCCGGCGACGACAAACGCGACTAGCACCGGCAGTGCGAGGATCAGTCTCTTGCCCATGATTTCAGCTCCTTTCGGACTGTGTCGGCGCTTAGCGCGCCGATATCGTTGTCGACCTGGTCGGCGATGTCGCGCGCCGCAGCCTCCTTGACCGCCTGCCGGGCGCGCTCGGCACTGGCGCCGGCCAGCCGCTGGTGGAAACCCCAGCCAAGTGCGGCAACCACCGACGCCAGCAGAGCAGATATCGTCGGGTTGCCGAGGAAGAAGGAGAGCAATGCCGTCATGACAGCCACCACACGACGATCGCGCCGGCGACGAGCAGCACGCCGATAGCCCAGGGCAGCGCCTGGCGGATGAGCTCGGTAAAGATCTCGACCATTTTCGCGTCTCCTCACTTCGACCAGTGGAATTTTCGCGCCAGCACGTACCAGGCTTCGGTCGCGGCGCTGAGCGCCAGGCCGACGCCGGTCTCGAGCGCCATCTGGATGTCGGGATCACCGGACAGGGCGGCGGCATCGCCGGCGCCAAGCAGGCCGCGTGCAACGAGGACGCCGGCGCCGTAGCGCAGCGCAATGCGGATGATGACGGCAATCATGCTGGCTTGCCTCCAAGGATGATTTTGAAAATCGCCGAAACCAGGCGCCAGAACGCATTGCGCCCGCCAGGGGCGTCCGGGACGGCCGGAGCACCGGTGGGTGCTGGCAACGCGGCGGATGGCCCTGCCCGCGGCGGCGCCAAGGAAGGGTCTGGGGTGGGCGCCGCAGGCGACGCCGAAAGCAACAGCGCCTGCGCGCGAACCGAGCCGACCCGCTCGCTCCAGCCCCTGCCGAAGGTCGGCCAGGTTGGCAGCCGCATCAGGAAGGCCAGCCGGGCATCGCAGAGCGCGTCGATGACAGCGCCGGCGGGTCTCGCCTGCACGGCGCTCAGCGTCGCCGGACCGATCCTGCCGTCCTGGTTGGCACCGACGATCGCCTGGAGGTATTTCGCCGCCCTGCCCGGCCCGCTGTTCACGGCAAAATCGAACACCGCGTAGTCGACGCCACCCGGAAGCTCGGCACCGGCAACGGCATCCCAGTAGAAACGCCGATAGACGGTGCCGACCTGTTCGTCGCTGATCTTCCTGAGGTCGGCCTTGGTGGCATCCGCTTTCACATAGCGGCGGAAATTGGCAAGCGTGACGCCCTTCATGGTGGCACCACCCGGATCGGCCGGATTGTCCGACCAGCCGCCTTCGGATTTGAAGACGAGCGCAAGCGCCCGCGCAAAGTTGCGATCCATGGAAAACCTCTTGAGGTTGTGGGGGAAGAAATGGTCGCGCAGTGGTGGCCGAAAATTGTCGGCAAACGCGCTGTTCGATAGGCCGCGCCACGCCAAGCGGTGGATTTCCGGCCGGGGCCTCGGAAAAGAATTGGTGTTTTAGAGAAACCTTAATTACCCTTCCCTAAGCTTGACGAACGGCGAGTGGGGCTCGTCGCACTATCGGCTTGGGGATTGGCGCTTGGGAGACAGCGCCGGGTTTGGGCGAAATGAGTTTGTTATCTTCCGAAGCGGGCGAGTGCCAGGGCTGCGGCGGCACCGGCAGGATTTTCGAGTGTCCGCGATGGCGCGCCTCGAACGGCCATTGCTGTCCCGCAGGAACGCATCGCCACATATGCCCTGGTACGACTGTCCACTGCTCGGAATGCACGGGCACCGGTGGGACGGCCCGCAGGCAGCCGCTTGAAGCGCGTCGCCTCAATCGCTTCAGCCGCGACGCGCGCTAGCGGACAAGTCGCCGGCAAAGCGGAACCCTTGCGCCGATACTTTCGCCGCCTTCAGGCTTAAACCTTCTTCTTCCATTTGCGCAGCCGCGTCCTGACATAGGACCGCAAGCCGAAGGGAAGCCGGGGCCGCCCCGCTTGTGGGGCGGGACGGCGCTGCATCTGTCGATGCACAAGCTTCATCAGCCGGCAGAACCCGGATGCTTCCACCTCTTCCAGGCGCGCGACAAGGCGCTCGGGCAGCGGCTTCGAGCGCCAGGCGAAGTAGGCCTCGTAGGCGTCAGGCGTTTGGACCAGATGGCGCAGATATGCCGCCAGATCGGCCGCATCGCTGAAATCAGCCGCGTTGATGTAGGAATTCGGCGGCACGTATTCGTCGACATTCGGCGCACCCAGATAGACCGGCACAGTGCCGGCGTTGAAGGCATCGAAAATCTTTTCGGTGACGTAATCCGCCTCGCTCGAGTTCTCCAGCGCCAGGCAGAACCTGTAGCGGGAAACGGTCTCGATCTTCGTCGCCGGGCCGAGATCGGGGCCTTCGATCGTCCGGTTGCGGAAATGCCGTCCGTAGGAATCGACGCCGATGTGGCGGGAAAGCTCGCTCACCAGGTCGACGCGGCCGCTATGGTTCAGCGGCGCCGATTGGAAGAGCACGAGCGGAGCCGCTTCGGTCTTGGCCGCGACCGGCCTTGCCCGAACCTCCTCCCACCAGCACGCGCGAGGAAGATAGGGCGTCCAGACATCCGATCGGCGCTCATGCGTCATGGTGAAGTCGAAATGGCGCATGTAGTTCGGATCGGCGAAGCGCTTGTAGTTCTGCCGGCTCTCCATCGTCCAGCCGATCCAGTACTGGCCGGGATATTTCCAGGCATCGCCGATCTCGCGATAGTCCGGAATGTGGAAAACGACCGCCGCCGCCTCGGCAATGCGACGCTTGTCCAATGTCCAGCGCCCGGGAAGGTCGCATTGTATGGAGGCGATGTCGACGGGCTTGCCGAAAAGCGTCGTGTAGAAAAGGATCAGCGGCTCTGTGGCGTCGGCAGGCATCTCAGATTCCGCGGCCGAAATCGCCACGCCGGACGCCAGACAGCTGTCCAGCGGTCGGCAAGTCCACACGCTGCGCGATGGCACTACAGACCGCGGCGAAGCCTCGCGGCATGTCTATCATCGGGAATGTCTGCCGGGGCTCCATGGCCGTCGGAGTTACCCGTTCATCTTTCCGGCATCAAGCACATTTCAGCGAGGAGAGTTCGGCTCCTTGGGCGGCCAACTTGCTTTGGTCCAGTTGATCGGGGGTTGCTTTAGCGCCTGGTTTTTGGTTGTAAGCGGGGACCACGGCTTGCGCCCCAGCGTCGCCCTTACTCAGACGGAAGAGAATATGGAGCTGCCGACGCTTCGGGAAATTTTCGACGCTCATGATGGCCTGGGCTCCGACAAGTGGACCACATATTTTGCCGCCTACGACAGTCATTTTGCTCGCTATCGGCAGCAGCCGATCACCCTGTTGGAGATAGGCGTACAGAACGGCGGCTCCCTGGAAATCTGGGGAAAGTATTTTAGGAGCGCCACGCGTATTCTAGGCTGTGATATTGCCGAGAAATGCCGCGAACTCGCATTTCAGGATAACCGGATAGCTGTCTTTATCGGGGACGCGAACTCTGCCGAGACTAGGAAGGCGATCCTTGCCGATACGGCGACCTTCGATATCATAGTGGACGATGGCTCGCATATCGTGAGCGATGTCATCGAATCATTCGCGTTGTATTTTCCCAGCATCAAGCCCGGCGGCGCTTATGTGGTGGAAGACCTTCATACTTCTTATTGGGAAGGCTTTGGCGGCAGATCTGATCTCGAACTCAGTTCCATGGGGTTCTTCAAGCTGCTTGCCGATGTGGTGAACAAGGAGTTTTGGCGAAACGGTCGCACCGATTTCAACCTGCTGAAGAACTATGCCGAGCGCTACAATGTGGCCTTGAGCGATATCGACCTTGACATCGATGAGGTCGCCTTCGCCAATTCGATATGCATTATCCGCAAGGGCGTCGGGCGTGAAGAGAACAGACGCCACATCGCAGGCCATATCTTCAAAGTGAACGACGGCGCTGCCGAATTGCCCTCAGGAAGCCCTGAATTGGTTGCGTCCATGCGTATCGGTGACAGGTTGAAAGCCGCAACGGAAAAACAGGAGCAATTCGTGAACGTCACAGCCTCGGCGCTGGATAACGTCCGCGAGATCGAGCGGTTGCGATCCGAGGTTTCTGATGGCCAGCTGGAGACAGAAAAGCTTCATGCATCACTGAAGTCATCCGAAGCCGAGCTAAAATCCGCCAGTGAGGCATTGAAGTCATCCAATGCCGAGCTGAAATCTGCCAGCGAGGCGCTGCAGAAAGCACAGGGCGAGATCGCCGCGTTAAGAAACAGTACCTCCTGGAAGGTAACCGCGCCAATCCGACGGGCGCTGACGGCAATCCGTCGGCTGTCTATGTAACCCGTTACGATTGTGGGGGGTTTGGCAAGTTGGACGCGTCTTCCTCAGATCAGCCGCGGTGGATTGCCGTTGCGTGAGGATAGTATTCGGAGGGGCAACTTAAGCGGACGATAATAAGTCCAAACGTTGTGGCAACTGCACCACAATCAATTTGCCGCACGAAGGCCTGTAGTGATAAAGGCTCCTGCAAATCGAACTCGGAGGTCCGCCGTGCCGGCGAAAATTGCAGTCATTTATCTGGCCAGACTTCACGAGGGATTTCAGTCCTTCGAAGCTTTTGCCGAGACGTACCGTAAGCATGCCGCCGGCCAGGAGCATGACCTCTTTATCATCTGCAAGGGGTTTGAGAAGCCGGGCGAGTTTGCCGCCATCGGCGCAATTTTCACCGGTATCCGCCACAAGATCATATCCATGCCGGACGACATCGGGCTTGATATCAATGCCTATCGAGAAGCCGCGCAGCGGATAGGCAACGAGTATGTTTGCTGCCTCAACACGTTCACCCTTCTTCGCACGGACAATTGGCTTGCCAAGCTTTGGACGAACCTATCGAAGCCAGGCATCGGCATGGTCGGCGCAACAGGTTCGTTTGAAAGCCTCTTCACCAGCTACAAGGTAATCAATTTTCTCGCATGGGCGGCGTCTCAGCCGACGACCAGATTCGACCGGGCATCAACCCAACAGTTTGCATGGCTGCTGAACCACATTGCACCACACACCATGCGAGCGGCAAAATCGAAGCGCTTCCGTGTCCGCCGATTATTGGGCGACATCCTGCGCAATCGTTCCAGCCTGGACCGCCTGCAAAGACAAATGCCGGAGACTTGGGCCGGTGTGCTCGGGTACAACGGTGGTCTACGTGAATTTCGGGATGTCCCGCAATTTCCGAATCCCCACATCCGCAGCAACGTCTTCATGGTACGGCGGCTCGATATGCTTTCCGTACCCATGGAGGGTACCAGCAAACACGCTTGCTGCCGTTTCGAAAGTGGACCTGACAGCCTTTCAATCTCGATGCTCAGCAAGGGCCTCGACCTGTTGGTGGTCGGCGCAGATGGCATCGGCTACCGCATGGATCAATGGCCAACTTGCGGGGGGTTCCGTTCAGGTGACCAGTCAAATCTGTTGGCGTCTGACAATCAGACCCGCGCGTACGAATCGCTGATCGATCGGGATAAGCGCACCCATCAGACCATGACATGGGGCGGCTATAGTCGCGACCCTCGGCTTGATACCAAATTGCTCGGTGTTTCCTTCGAGCAGAAAGCCCCTCTTTCAGAGAGGGTCAAACACTTCATGGTGGCCAAGAAATCGAGCCGAGAACGCCTCATCTCGATAGCAATTCCTACGCACAATCGTCTTGATCTCGTCCTTGACGCAATCAAGACCGTCACGAATCAGAAATATGACAATTGGGAAATCTGCGTCTTCGACAACGCCTCGAAGAATCCCATTTCCCCCGCAATCGCCGCACTTGGCGATCCACGCATTCAGGTCAAGCGGTCTGAAAAATTCCTTCCCGTAACAGAAAGCTGGAACGGCGCGATCGATATGACGAAGGGTGAGTTCGTCACCATGATCGGCGATGACGACGGTATCGCGCCCGGCTTCTTTCAGCGGATCAACTTTCTGGCCGACCGCTTCGACAACCCCGATGTGATCTTCTCAAATCTCTACCAGTTCATGCATCCGGGTGTCGTTCCTGGCAGGCGACAAGGCTATGTCGCCGGCTTGCAAATGGCCGACTTCTTTGAGGATCGCGACTACCCCTTTGTTCTTGACTCTAAGGAGGTTCGACGCTCCATCGACAACTCGCTTCGGATGCGGCGATCGTTCATGTTCAACATGCCCGCCTTCTGTTGCAGCCGCGACTTGCTGGAACGAATGCGGATTGATGGTCGAGTGATGCTCTCTCCATTCCCCGATTACTATTTCGCTAATTTGGCCCTGCATCTGGCTAACAAAGTGGTCGGCGAACCGAGGCCGCTCGCTTTTCAGGGCGTATCCAAGGTGTCTTTTGGCTTTACCCTAATAAACGCCAAGATCGATGACGGCTTCAAGGTGCTCAACCATGATGTTGCGAATGACGACATCTATCGCGAGGTAAATAAGCATCTTCTGCCAGGTTCACGCTATCATTCAGAATATATCGTGACGATGGCTTATCTTGCTCGTGTCATCGGTGACGATGCACGCCAGCCGGACTTCAAACATTTTCGCCGTGTACAGATATGGCAGTACCTAAAGTCCCACACATCCGCTTTCCGATGGCTCCGGACCGAGAAGGGCCGCGAGATGTGGAGTATGCTTGCCCCTAAAGAAAAGCTCTGGATGTTGAAGGCCAACCTGATCCGGAACATGTCCATTCGGTTCCCGCGATTCTGGGGACCAGCGGCACAACGCCTCGATCAGGAGTCGAGCGCATATCTCTTCGAGCCCAAGCAAATTATCTACCGCCTCGGCGAACACGTCACCCTTTTCGATGTCTATAAGGAATTGGAAAGCGGACCGTTCTCAGCGACGGTCGAGACCAAAAATCCCCGGCGCAAAACTGCGAAGCTTTCCGGAAGAAAATCCAAGACAGCATCGACTGACTTCCCGCCAGTTGGTGACCAACATCGTTTGCACGAGCAAACGAACGGGAGCGCGGAGCGCCCTCGTCAGTTATGATGATTGCCGAGGGCGAATGGATCTCCCCGGGGATTGGGAGGATGATTGCTGGGGCGGCCCTCATGCGCAAGCGCGTGAGAATCTGTTGAGGTTATGACGATCAGTACTTTTTTTCGAAGGAGCAGCGCTCTGTTCTCGAGCATTGAGCGGAGGACTATGAGACTGGAAGCCGTTACAGATCAGAATTTTTGCGAAGACGACTATCTGATCGCCAATCCGGATGTCAGAGCGGCAATGGAAAAGGGTGTTTTCGCTAGCGGCCGCCAACATTTCCAGCAGCATGGCTATCGAGAGAAGCGGCATCAGCGCGCGCCACTCATCTTTTTCGTGCATGTTCCAAAGACCGCCGGATCGACGGTCAACTCGCATCTGATCGAACTGCTTCCAGGCGGATCAATCCATTCTGAAGGGTGGTTCTACGATGATGCCAATATGCATCGGCTGGACGCTTTGTCGTGGGTCTCAGGTCACATTCCCTACTCTGCGGCCAGCACTCGCATCCCACAGTTCACCAACCGCCGTGTTGAGTATTTTGCCTGTGTTCGAGATCCTACCGATCGGGTGCGGTCGCATTATAACTGGGTAATAGAGATATTCCATCGCAGCGGCTACGACAGCAACCTCGAAGTGGTGAAAGGTATGTCGGAGCAAATCCGGAATTCCGGCTACAGCATACCAGCTATTCAGGCCAATTTGCTCGAATACAGATGGCATTTCCTCGACATTCAAGCTATTTACCTAGCTAAGGACAGGGAGCCCGTAGCGGGCGCGTTCGGCTCGTTCAAATTTGTTGCCACGCCTGACCGGCTCACGGAACTCCTATACACAATGACCGGCAAGAAAGTATCCTTGACGAGGCGGGAAAACAAAAGCTCCAAGCATTTTGACCCGCAGCTGTTTCGTGAGCCGGAAATGGAGTCCTTCCTTCGCCGACACAATGCCCTCGATGAACAACTGTTTGAGTTCGTCCGATCCGGCAATCTGTGCAACCCGACCGAGACGCAGATCTTGCCGCAGCGGATCTCGCGCCCGTGGAAAGAGCGCGCTCGCGACATGGCGCTTCGGACCAAGCGACGCCTGGGTGCATAGGCGAAGTTACGAAAAGCGGCTCCGCCGCTACAGCAGTGTCACGCTCAACTGTCCGTCCCCAGCTACGACATTGCTATCAGAGCCGGTCGATGTGGCGCTGAGGGAAAAGGCCAGCGTTCCGGAGACGGTGACCGTGAATATACCGGAGACACTGTGGGCGACATTGGCTGAAATCGCCTGGGCTCCGCGGCAGAGAAGTGAGGCTCGACCGGCACCAAACACACCTGTACAGGTTCCGCTTTTGGTGAGCTGCGTGATCAGCTCTCCGGCGGTCCCTCCTTTGGTTGCCTGTATCATCCCCTGCACTAGGTATCGCTCGCCCTTGTAGGCCGCACGCGATGACATCGACGTGACGGCGGTAAGGGTGCCTACGACTGCTACCGTGCCTGCGTTCTGCATCGCCGACACTGGCTTGTTGTCTCCGGAGTACTCATTCGTGCCGCTGGACACGTCGTCATAAGTGGCCACCGTGGCGTTAGGATAGGTCCCGGAAGGCTGAAGGCCGCTCGTCTTGCCGCCCGTTGTCGTGCCGCCAACGATGACCGTCTTGGACGGGCGCTGGTGCCGAATGTTGCCGCAAGTGAAGCGATCGCAACTGTTGAAGACGACGCCGATGAATTCACCATCCACCGCAGCGTCGTTCGCCTGGCTTTGGTTGATCGCCGAGATATCATTTACGGAGGTATCATCACATCCGGTCAGGTGAATGGCATAGGTATCGGTGTGGGTGAGCGGGCTCTTATAGATGCACAGACCAGTGATGAACGACTGCGGAGCGTTCACCATACCGATCCCTTTGGTAAATACGTCGGCATGTCCGCCCCGAATGTCAACCAGAGGGCGCTTGGTCGTGTAGTTGATGTCGATCCCGATATCTACCGCAACGAAAACCGGCTTCGTGATAAACAAACCCTCGACTTCGCCGCTCGATTTAAAACCGACGTTGCTATGCGACACATGCGGATTGTCGACGTTGATGTTGCCGGGAACCGCCGATAACGTGGGCGTGTCGGAACCGATGATCTCGATACCAGCCGTCATGTTCTTGAAGACCGCCACGCCGGAAAGCGCATTGTTCTTGCGGCCGACGACGACAGGGCGCACGATGGACAATGCAAAAATGTCCTGGCACTTGATACCCTTCCGCCAGCCTGAGGCCAGCACGTTACCACCCCAGCACCATACGTCTTCAATCACGCAACGCTCAACGGCGCGGTTCGTGATGCTATCTGTCTTGCTATACGTCACGGTGAGCGCGTCCCCGGCCTCCTGCTGTGTTGTCTGGAGCAGAAGGTTTCGGATGAACGTCGGGTTGGTGTAGTCGTTCTGGCTGATCGTGATGCCGGACGTCGCGCCAATAAACTCAAGAATGGACATACCGGGTCCATGACCCTCAAGCGAAACCGGCGTGTTGGTGACGGTATTCAGCAAACCATCGATCTGATATTTGCCCTTGCGCAGCTTGATCGGCGCGCCGCTAGATAGTGCTAGGTTAAACGCGGCCAATGCGTTGCCAGAGACGAAACCAAAATCTTCGAGGCTTACAGGACCATCCTTGAGCTTTGCGATGGCCGGGCGAGCAACGGCACCTGTGAGCACTTGAGTCACTATGGTCGCGGTATCGACATAGGCCTTGACGCTCTGTTGCGAAGGCACCTTCGTCGCGCTGTTTGATGCCATGTCATCTTCGTCGAGGATGTCCGCGGTCGTGAGGGGAATAGGATCCGCAGCGATGACCAACGCATCATCGCCTATTACCGGATCAAGAGTCTCGAAAACGAAGACGCGGTCTGCCCACGTCGCGCCCTCCTGAACGCGAACGGTCGTGCCCTTTTGCACAGTGCGCGCGGTGCGCGCGTCGGCGGCGCGATACCAGCGGCCCGCCGAGGCCGTGCGAATGCCATTTTCCGAACCGTCGGTCTGGTCCTTGACCAGCACACGGTCGCCGACTTCCGTCACGACGCCGTCGATCGTCAGCAGGCCGCCGGTATCGACATCGATATTCCCCGTGGTGGCGAGGCGTACAGGTTCGCGTTCGCCCGTGAGAAGACGGACGGCGGCAGTTGCAGGTCGGGCCATAAGGCTTGCTCCATGAAAAAAGCCCCGCGAAAGCGAGGCTTGGACATTCGAGGAATTGGGCCGCTGTTGCGGCTATTTCACTTGGATCGGCGCAGTCGTTGCGCTCGGCGTGGTTCTACTTGTCGCGGTCCGTCGGGGCACTCTTGATCCAGCCCGCTCCCGTTGGCCGTCAAACGATCTGACGGGTGGCGGAGGGCGCTAAGCCGTCTCGACCTGCGCGGCATAAACAAGGCTGAGGGAAAGGTAACCGGATAGGGCCAGGCGCACGAGGACGACCCCTTTCAAACCGGCTGGGAATAGGTGCGTCTAAGACGCAAAGGCAGGCGGTAGAACCAGACGCATTCACAAACCTCCACGCTGCCTCCGACCTCAGCACTACTTGTTGTCGCCGTCGAACGGTTTGATGGATGCGGAAGGCAGGCCCAGTTCATCAAGCACATCGAAGGCGCGCTCCGATACGACGAGGTTCAAATTCTGGTTGATACCGAAGTCGTCGCGACCTGCCCTGCCATCTACCTTGAGCCAAACGAATACGGGAAGTTCGACATCGGGCTGCAACTCTTGAAAATCCTCGGATGTGGTTATTTCCGCCTCGGCGAATGTGGCGCCAGAGATGCCGATAGCGAGCAACCCGCGCCTGGCCTCTTCGGTGACGAGGAAACAGGGGAAGGTGGTCACAAGTACGTCACCAAACCATCCCTCTACCCGATAAACAAGCTTGCTCACAACCGGCGGATGGACGCTAGTATCCATGACCGTATCTTCGCCAAGACCGCCAGCGACATCGGGCTTAATTTCAAAATATCTCATCGGTCACCTATCGGCGGGTCAAACAGATGCCCATACTTCTTGTTCAGTTCAGTTGCGAAGTCAAGCACTTGCTGCCGAGTGGCGGTCGTATGCGTTTTATAGAATTGGTCCCATTCAGATCGAATGACTTTTTTGTGCAGATTTATATCGAATTCTTTTCGGATTCCGCGAAGATTCTCGGATGAATGTATCTCTTCCTGGGTAAAAAACCCCGGGTATCTCTTAATAACGTCTTGCTCTACGTTATGGTGGACTACATAATCACTCATATTGAGCGTGGGATTCGCGTCAAAAAAAGTCTTTCGATAGTTCTTTGATTTTGTCCAATCCAACTTTTGCGCCGGCATATTTGATCGTAGAGGGGTCTCTAGCAAGCAATGAGACCTTTAACGCGGTATCAAAAGCACTATCGGATATTTCACCTTGCGGTGTCTTTCGCCTCGGAAAAGGCGGCGAAACAGAACGAGCAATGAGTTGCTGATCCCGAAAGGTTTGTGCATCGACGCCACGGATGAGCGCAGCGCCGCCTTCGACTAGTTCAGCCGACGGCTTCGAAAATACGGAAAGGCTCTCGAGCCAGGGTTTGGCAATCTTTCCGGCTTGTTCCAAGGTTTTTCCGGCCAACCTTTCGGCGGGAATTGGTCCTGCGACGTTGAGCAATGCTTCGCCGTAATTGCCGTCCAGCGCGGCATTGCCAGCCTTTTCAAGTGCAAACGACGCCCCCAGCGGCGTGATATCGGCTACCGAAAAGCCGTCCTCGCCAAGCCCATCGGATCCCACGAGCTTTTGTGGAAGAAGACGCCACAAGCTCCCCCGTTCACTGTCGCCAGCTATCCATTTCCCGAGCCGCTCCTGATTCGTCGGGATGTAGTTGGTGAGTTCCGCATTCGCTCCCGATCGGCCTGGCTCGAGTGTGTTGGCTAGGTCGAGCAGCATCATTGGGTCGGCTATCGCCTCCCGACGCGATCGGTCATTTATGCTTCTCTCCGCCTGAGCCGCACCGGTCTGAATCAGGTGGCCAAGGATCGCTTCGCGCGCGGCTTGGTTTGGAAGCGCCGCAAACAGGTTGCGCAACTCTGCGTCCTGGTCTTGCTGTGGTTGGGTTTCGTCTTTTTGTTTTCCCACAACTTGCTCGGCGACGGCGTTGGGAAGCGGCTGGATGGTCTCAAAGCCCAACTGCTGCTGGGCGGCGATCGAGCCGATGATCGCCGCCTGATAGTCCTCTGGCTTCGACAGATTGTTCCAGGCAGAATCAAGATTGGCGAACGTCTTCCGAACGTAGCCGCCGGGATCACCCTGCCTGGCTCTGAACGTCAGATCCGCGGCGGTGGCGATGGCGTCATGATGTGCTTTGTCTGCCTCCAGATTGGCGCTGTCCTCCTTGGGGGCAGCATCCCTGATCTTGGCCCGCACGGCCTCGTTCGACATGCCGCGCATGCAGTAGAATTGCCGACTGACGTCGATCGCTCGATTGAAGTCCTGGAAGCGCCTGACGCCTTCGGTAGCGCCGTAGAGAGAGACGAACTGCTCCGGAGTCGGCATCGAGCCGGAATAGGTTCCTGTATCCCTGATAGCGGCCGGCGCATTCTGCTCGGCCAAGCTGATGCTGGCCCGTGTTTCGACTTGCCGAGTCGCGTCGGCGGCACGGGCCTGCTGGATCAGGGCCGTCCGGTCTTCGGACGGAATGTCGTCTCGAAAGGCCTGCGCGACTCTTTCATCCGGCGTAAGTTTGCCAACGCGATCGCCCTTCGCGGCCGTTCCGCTCTCCTTCGCCGACGAAGCGACGCCCATTGCCACACGGATGGTTTCGCCCATGCCGTCGGCAACAGCGGGCGCACCACCAAGCATCTCGGCGGCACGCTTGGGGTCCTGGGCGATCATCGCCTGGACCAGCGCCTTGGCCGTGTTGCTGCGCCAGGCCACTTCCGCCGCCTGCCGGGCGAGCGGATTGCCGATCTTGGCGATCAGGTCGAAGCCGCTCTGCCGGATCGCCTCGAAGTTTGCGGTATTGTTGGGGTCGCTTTTTGCGATGGCGCTCGTCGATATATTATCGATCTTGGTCCATTCGGCATGCTCATAGTCATCGCGGCGCGCCTGCTGCCTGACGGCCATACGGGCCGAGCCGACCGCCCGCATCGCTTCCTTCTGCCCGGCGAAACCGGCACGCTGACTCTCGGGCATGTTCGGCAAGGCATCGTCGAACAGCGTGTCGAACAGGCCGGGCTTGACCACCCGGCCGGTGCGCGGATCGACCTGGCCGTACATGGTGTCGTGCAGGCCGGCGCCGTCGGCCGGCGCGTTCGCCACCACCTCGTCTTCCGCCTGCGCAATCTGGCCACTGAACCGGCGGCGTGCGAGGTCGGCGTCGAACGCCTCCTGCCGCTCTTTCATCTGCCGGTAGTGCTCGGCGACAGCGGAAAGCTCGTCGCCAAAGCCCTGCATCGCCCTGCCGATCGGCGACCCCTCGGGATAGGAGACGACATTGCCGGTATCGAGCCGGCGCTGGGCCACATGGAGAGGAATGGTCGCCATCAGTAGAGGCCTCCGGTGGAAAAGCCGCCCGGTGCCGGCGGGAAGGCGCCTTTGCCGAAGGTCACGGCCTTGGCCGGGTCGTAGAGAGCCGACACGAGATTGCCGCCGACCTTGAAGATGCTCGCGGTCGCCGCCTGCTTGCCGGAAAAGCGTGAGATGGCGGCCTGCGTGGTGAGATTGTTCTGGCGCAGCTGCGAGCCGTACTGGAGCGCCTTGAGGTCGAGCTGGCCCTGCCTGGCATTGGCGGCCAGCACCTCGGTCGGCGAGCCTGATATGCCAACGCCGGAGGCGCCGGCCTGGGCGCGCGCCTGCGCCTGCAGCAGGTCCTGCCTGTGGCGTTCCTGGCTTTGCTCGAAGGCAGCACTTTGCGCGTCGGCCTGCGCCTGCTGCGCATAGGCCCTGGCCTGATAGTCGGCCATCTGCTTCTGCTGCTGGCCCTCGGCCAATGCGCCGCCGACGGAAAGAACGGTGCCGAGAAGAGCAAGTGTGCACATGGTCAGCCTCGCGCGCCGGCAATGGGGATGAACTTGCTTCTGACGCCGTCGACGGGCGCGCGAAGCGCCGGGCGCGGGTCGAGCGCGCCGCCGGGGCTGAGGAAGGACAAAAGCATCCTGTCGGCCTGGATCGCCGGGCGGCTGAGGCGGGCGGGTGCGGCAGCCCGCGCGCCGGCCATGGCGGCGCGGCGGGTTGTCGTCAGGTTGACCTTCAGGTCGGGCACGCCGGCGGCGTCGAACAGGCCGTTGGCGGTGGCAATGGCGCGGGCGAGTGCATCGGCCTCGAACAGTTCCTGGCGCAGCAGTTCGACCAGGCGGGCAACATTGCGCCAGCGCGCGGCGAGCGCTTCGGCCTTGGCGCCGATCTCCTCGCCGAGCGCCGCGATGTCGGCGCGGGCCTCGCTTTCGGCGGCGGCGGCGCGGCGCTTGGCGGCCGCCTCGATGGTCTTTTCGATGAGCGCGATTGTCGCGTTGCAGGCGTCGAGCGCGGCGCGTGCCTCGCCGAGGACGCCATCGCCGAAGATGGCGCGGTCCTCGGCCTGCTGCAGGTCGCGCCTGCGGGCGAGCGCGTCGTTGAGGTCGGTGTCGAGCAAGGCGATGACGGAAGCAAAATCGGCAGCCGTCCGCGCCTTGCCGAGGGCATCGGCATGGGGGGATGTCATGGGGAGTGTCCTTCTTTCGGAGAACGAGAATGATTTGCGCAGAGGAGCTCGGCGCCGAAGCTGCCAATCTCCCCCCTCGTGGGGGTTGAGGAGTGGTCCGCGAAGCGGACGGAGAGCCAATTGGCTCTCCGAATGACGAACGCCCGGCAGGGCAGAGGGGGGCGCGAAGGAACGCTACAAAACGATTTTCAGTCCGCGCGGCTGTGAAGTTCGACCGCTGTCATGACCTGGCCGACCTATGCCGTCCTTCAAGCGTCGCGGCGGTGCAGAACCTTGGAGAGGCTGGCGGGACAGCGCCCCCCTCTGGCCTGACGGCCATCTCCCCCACGAGGGGGGAGATTGGCAGCGTCGACGATGGCGCCCTAGTGGATACCGCCTAACATAAGAGTCCGATTTGGGATTCCGCTTTGGGAGTGCTCGTGCGAGTCTGGCGCATGCGTGCAGGAACTTGGTTGGAGGAACCGGGATGTCGCTCACTGGAGGCTGTTTGTGTGGCAACGTGCGCTACAAAACCAATGCCGAGCCTTTGTGGCTCTGTCATTGCCACTGCAATAGGTGTCGCAAACATACCGGATCGCCGATCGGCACGTGGGTC
>NZ_JBWLUZ010000038.1:0-44654 GCF_057784325.1 Mesorhizobium sp. CNPSo 4689 | reverse complement strand
GGCCCTGATCGCAGTTTCCGGTGCGCGCGCCGCCGACGCCGTCGTCGTCGCCGAGCCGGAACCGGCTGAATACGTCAAGATCTGCGACGTCTACGGCTCGGGCTACTTCTACATCCCCGGCACCGAAACCTGCCTGCGCATCGGCGGCTATGTCCGTTACGACATCAGCGGTGGCGACGTCGGCTCGTTCGATGGTGCGAAGACCCTCGACGTGCAGGATGGTGGCGAGAATGACACCTGGCGCAAGCGGGCCCGCTTCACGCTGAAGACCTGGACCGGCCAGGAAACCGAACTCGGCACCTTGAAGACCTACACCGAGACCCGCTGGAATTTCAACAATCGCAACGACTATGCCACCGCGTTGTCTGACAATATTGCTGGCAACTCGGGCTTCTCGCTGAACTTCGCCTGGATTCAGCTCGGTGGTCTGCGCGTCGGTAAGGACGAATCGGCCTTCAACACGTTCATCGGCTACGCCGGCAACGTCATCCAGGATACGCTGGTTCCCTACGGCGATTTCGACACCAACGTCGTCCAGTACTACTTCGATGCCGGCAACGGCTTCTCCGCCGTTCTCTCGCTCGAAGAAGGCTCGGGCGGCGGTACCGATGGTTTCTACGGCAAGGGCACGATCGACAGCTACGTTCCGCATGTCGTCGGCGGTCTGAAGTATACGCAGGGCTGGGGCGCCATCACCGGCGTCATCGCGTATGACAGCAACTACGAAGAAGTCGCCGGCAAGGTCCGCTTGGACGTCACCCCGATGCAGAACCTGTCGCTGTTCATCATGGGCGGCTACGGCACCGACGACAACCTGTCGGATCCGACCTATGTCTTGGATGCTGGCGGCCGCGGCTTCTACAAGCAGTGGGACGGCAACTGGGCAGTCTGGGGTGGTGGTACCTACACCATCAACGAGAAGACCTCGTTCAACGTCCAGGTCTCGTATGACGAAGGTGAGAACCTCGGTATCGCAGCCAACATCGCTTACGATGTCGTCCCCGGCTTCACGGTCACGGCTGAAGTTGACTACCTCCACGCCGGCAATTTCGGTGAGGCCGATTTCTCCAACTGGACCAATGCCGACGACGACAACAACATCGGCGGTATGCTCCGCTTCCAGCGCTCGTTCTAAGGGCTGGTTCTACACAGGTGAAATCCAGCCCGGGCGCTTAAACGCCCGGGCTGGATTGTTTTCGTGACTGGGTCAACGCAAACGAAAGGATGGGGGTATCGGTAGCTGAATAGAGTCCGTGGGATGATTTCGTGGGATCCGTTGATGGGCGGATGAAATCACAACTGCGTGATTCAAAACTCTTGAAAGGGCGCCTCCAAGCGGATAGGGCTGATCTATCCATTCGGGGGTTGCAGCGAATGATGACGACCGAAGCGATTCAAGAGGAAACACCCTCTGATCATTTTTCGATGTTTTCTTCTCAAAGCTCAAAGATCAAATACAGCTTTAACAAGATAAGAGAAGTAAAGTCGTATAGGGTCGGAGAGCTTTTTTCAGCCTATCGAGACATACTTTGGGATGACGGGCGGCATAAATACAATGTCAGCTCCTTCATCGGCGAAATAGACGAGATCCTCCTTGGGGAGCGTTTCAGCGCCTTTGACCAAAGCACCCTGGACAACCTTATCGGCACCTTGCGCCAGCGCGGCAACAGCAACGCAACCATCAACCGGAAGATGGCTGCCCTTAGCAAACTGTTGCGCAAGGCTCATAAGATGGGAGATATCCACAGCCTGCCCGAGTTCCGCCGCCAGAAGGAGCGGGCGGGACGGATTCGTTTCTTGGAAAAGGACGAAGAGGCCAGGCTGTTCGCGGCCATCAGGAGCCGCAGCGAGGATGCTTACCGTCTTTCTGTCTTCCTCGTCGACACCGGATGCCGCCTCGGCGAGGCGCTCGGTCTGATCTGGAACGACATCCAGGAACACCGCGTCTCCTTCTGGATCACCAAGTCCGGCCGCAGCCGCACCATTCCGATGACTGCTCGTGTCAAGGAGGCGATCAAGCTTCCGGTCACCGAAGGACGCCGGCCGAAGGGTCCGTTCACCAAGCTCAGCCAGGCGCAATATCGCGCCATCTGGAACGATGCGAAGGCTGAGGTCGGCCTCGGCGCCGACGAACAGGTGGTGCCGCATATATTGCGCCATACCTGCGCTTCGCGACTCGTCCAGGGCGGCATCGATATCAGGCGCGTCCAGATGTGGCTCGGCCACCAGACGTTGTCGATGACCATGCGTTACGCCCATCTTGCCACCAACGACCTCGATGGCTGCGTCGTCGTGCTGGAAACGCCCCGCAGTGAAGGGACGACCGGCGGCACGGAGAACTCGGCGTTCTCGTCTCCGCTGACCACGCCTACATCGGCAGGGCCTGGGCAAAAGCGCGAAGCGGGCACAGCGAAGGCGGCCAAGCCGGCCAGGAAAAGCTCCAAGGCCAAATAGCTCCGCCAAACTTTCCTATACTGCAATAACGACCCAGAGACCGACTTGGTCTTGGGTTTTACTTTGCCTGAACCTGCTGTTCGACCCGATTTAGGAATGCGGCGATGGCGTCCGGCAGGCCGCCGGTCTCCAGGAAAGGCGCGTGGCCCTGGCCATCGACCGTAATCGCCTCCATGCTGGGATGGCGTTTTCGCATCTCTTCCAGCGTCTCGGCCGACAGAAGTTTCGAGTTGCCGCCGCGTATGGCGAGCAGCGGCACGGCGGCCAGCGCTTCGAACTGCGGCCATAGATCGGGTAGCGGCTTGCTGGGGTCGAGGCCGGCCAGCGTTTCGACCAGCCGCGGATCGAAATCCGGCAGCAGCCCCTGATCCGTCTCGCGATAGAGAGCTAACACCATCCGCTCCCAGTCCGCCTCGGTCAGCGCGGGAAAGTCACCGCCATGAGCGCTGCGTTGGGCATCGAGCGCCTCGGTTCGGCTCTTCGGCTTTGGCGCAGGATCGAGATAAGTGCGGATATGGGCAAGGCCCGCGGCTTCGATCACTGGGCCGATGTCGTTCAGCACGATGGCCTTGAGCACGGCCGGCCGCATCGCGCCGAGCACATAGATGATCAGCCCGCCGCGCGACGTACCGATGAAGGCCGCTTGCTCGATGCCGAGGCCCGCCAGGCCGGCGAGGATGTCACCGGCCTCGACACCGACATTATAGCGACTCACATCGGGGTCGTAGGCGGACTGCCCGCGCCCGCGATAGTCGAAGGCGATGACCTTTCGTGGGTTCTTCTCCTGCCTCGACAGATGCAGCGCCAGTTCATGAAAGTCGCGCGCATTGCGGGTCAGGCCGGGCAGGCAGACGACCGGCCAATGGCCCGAATTCGCTTCGCCGTAGACGCGGGCATGCAGCCTGGGCCCGTCCGGGGCGGTGTAGAAGAAATCGGAAAAACCTTGGTCATCTTGCATATGCACTCGATTCCCCGCCGTTGTCGGATCGCTTCCGACTGCTACAGCCGAGGGCAGGGGGCGGTCAAATGGAGAAGGAAGGGCCTCAACTCCGCCCGTTCACCAGATCTCCCACGATGTCGTACTTTCCCGAAATACGCATCTTGTAGACCTCGTAATTCTCCATCACGCGCTGCACGTAACTTCTTGTTTCCGTGTAGGGAATCCGCTCGATCCAGTCGACGACGGCGTCCACGTCCTTGCCGCGCGGGTCGCCATATTTCGTTACCCATTGAGCGGCGCGGTTGGGGCCGGCATTGTAACCGGCGAAGGTCAGCACATAGGACCCGTCGAAGCGGTCGAGCTGTTCGCCGAGGAAGGCCGCGCCCAGCGTCGCATTGTAGCCGGCGTCGCTGGTCAGCCGTGTCTGCG
The DNA here is from genome assembly GCF_057784325.1 of Mesorhizobium sp. CNPSo 4689. NCBI lineage: Bacteria > Pseudomonadati > Pseudomonadota > Alphaproteobacteria > Hyphomicrobiales > Phyllobacteriaceae > Mesorhizobium > Mesorhizobium sp. CNPSo 4689. The sequence continues at coordinate 40,831 of NZ_JBWLUZ010000038.1, read as the reverse complement.
AAAACGTCAGTCCCGCCTTCTTCGCCAATTGCCTGGCGGTGCCCGGCATCAATTGCAGCAGCCCGCGCGCGCCGGCGCTGGAGATGGCGCCGACATTGAATTCGCTTTCCTGGCGGGCGATCGCATAGGCCAGCGCCTTGCCAGAGCCGGAGATGTTGGCGGTGTCGGGAATGACACCCAGCGGATGCGACAGTGCCCCGACATCGATGCCCCGCGCGCCGGCGATTTTGCCGATTTTCAGGGCCATGAAATGGTTGCCCTGCTTTTCCGCCAGCACGGCGAGCAGCGCCAGTTCGCCCGGACTGGTCAGCTGCCCGGCGAGGTCGCGGTAGAGCGTCTCGGCATAGCGGTCGTAGCCTGCCTCCTGCAGCCGCACGATGGCGCTGACAGCTTCTCGGATTACGAAGTTTTTCCGGTCAGCCGCACTCGGCTGCGGATACATGATGTTGAGGCTCCTCAAACCGACCCGCTCGCCGGCAAGCTGGCCGTAGAAGGTGGTGCCGTAGGCGGCGGCGCGAGAGAAATAGTCCTTGGCGTTGCCGGGGCCACCGACCTCTGCCGCGCGGCCGAGCCAGTAATAGGCGCGCGACAGCGACATCGGCCCCTGCGCCAGGTTGGCAATGCGCGCGAAATGCGTGGCGGCGGTGGCGGGATCGTTGAGGCCGCGCAGCGCGTACCAGCCGGCATGGAATTCGGCCTCGGCGGCGTTGGCGGCACCTTCGGCGGCATGCGCGGCGACAATTCTGTAGGCGGTCTTCATGTCGCCCTGGTCGACCAGCTCGCGCGCCAGCACCCGGCGCTCCACCCACCAGGCATCGGGATCGACCAGAGCCTCGCGGTCGCTCGGCACCTTCATCACGATCGCCGCGGCGTCGGAAAACTTCTGCTGCTTGCGCAGATATTCGGCCTGCGCAAAGAAATAGCCGGCCGAACGCTGCGCGGCGGGCACGGCCTTCAGCAGCTTGGCCGCATTCTTGTCGCCCTTGGACACGGCCGCCCAGGCATCGGCTAGCGGCTGGGCGCCGGCGAGGCCGGCGACGCGCAAGGCCGAGCTGACCCTGTCGGCATAGAACATGCGCTCCATGCGGAAGCGATGGTCGGCGGCCGGGATCAGCGCGCCGAACTCCTTGATGACCGCAGTCTCGTCCTTGGCCTCGAGCCTTTCCATGCGCCAGAATGGCGACAGCACCGAACGCGCTGCCTTGGCATTGCCCAGCGCGACATAGGAGCGGGCAAGGATGATCACGCCTTCCGGTGTCAGCGGCTGGCTGCCGTCGAATGCCTTCACCACGGTCTGCGGCGAGGGGTTCTCGCGATAGAGCGCGCGCTCGCTGTTCTTGCGCAGCGCGATCGTGCCCGGCCAGTTCGGCAGCATCTTGGCGGCGTCGGCGATGTCGCCGCTCGGCACCTGGTCGCCGCCATAGAGCGCGATCGCCCAGGCAAGGATATGGCGGTCGAGCGAATCGGCCGGCAGTGCCTCGCGCATCTGGCGCGCGCCGCCAATGTCGTTGGCCGCCAGCCTGTCGAGGCCGCTCTTCAGCGGGGCGACGCTGGGCGAGGGGCGCGCATCCGGCTGGCCCGGATCTGACTGGCTCTGCAAGTCGGGCATCGGGATCGCCGACGTCAGATGCACATCGACGCCACCGCCGATCGCCGCGACTGGGATCAGCGCAAGCGTGGCGCCCAGAAGCGCAAAACGATGGGACCGCCTGGTCGGCATGGTTTTCGTCATTCCTGTTCGTGCACACTACCAGCAGGCACGGAAGCGTTGCAGCCTAGACTTCGGTGGTGAAAAGCCCGTGAACAAAAGCTCATCTAGGTCGTTCGAATTGCCGACACTGGCACCATGGCAATGCTTGCCGCGCAACAATGTCGAGACTATGGTGCGCGGCTTCGCTTTCGGCTAGAAGGCGCGCACCATAGACCGACCGACAAAACTCGATAAGTCCCAAGGAGTTGGACGACATGCTGAGAGGCTCGCTGACCGCGCTCGTGACACCGTTCGAAAAGAGCGGGCGTTTCGACGAGAAAGCCTTTCGCGCGTTCGTCGAATGGCAGCTCGCTGAAGGCACAACCGGGCTGGTGCCCGTCGGCACCACAGGCGAGTCGCCGACGCTATCGCATGACGAGCATCGCCAGGTCGTCAAGGTGTGCATCGAAGTCGCCAACGGGCGCGTTCCGGTCGTCGCCGGTGCCGGCTCCAACAACACCGAAGAGGCCGTCGGGCTGGTGCAATATGCCGAGAAGGCGGGCGCCGATGCGGCTCTCGTCGTCACGCCTTATTACAACAAGCCGACGCAGCGCGGTCTCTATGCGCATTTCGCCGCCGTCGCCAAGGCGACCAGCCTGCCGATCATCATCTACAACATCCCGCCGCGCTCGGTGATCGACATGAGCCCGGAGACGATGGGCCAGCTGGCACACGACTTCAAGAACATCGTCGGCGTCAAGGATGCCACCGGCAAGGTCGAGCGCGTTTCCGAGCAGCGCGCCACATGCGGCAAGGATTTCATCCAGCTTTCCGGCGAGGACGCCTCCGCACTCGGCTTCAACGCCCATGGCGGCGTCGGCTGCATCTCGGTGACGTCGAATGTCGCGCCGAGACTCTGCGCCGAATTCCAGGAAGCCACCCTTTCCGGCGACAGCGCCAGGGCGCTCGACCTGCAGGATCGGTTGTTACCGCTGCACAAGGCGATCTTTACCGAGCCTGGCCTGTGTGGCGCCAAATATGCGCTGTCGAAGCTGGGCAAGGTCGAAAACGTCGTGCGCTCGCCGCTGGTGACGATCGAGGCATCGACTGCCGAGAAGATCGATCAGGCGATGAAGCATGCCGGCTTGATAAATTAGGGATGAGGCGCCACCTCTCCACATCATGAATCAAGTCAGAAAAGCCGATCCCAACAACAAGACCGTTGCGGAAAACCGCAAGGCGCGGTTTTCCTATGAGGTGCTCGACACGATTGAGGCCGGTCTGGTGCTGACCGGCACCGAGGTCAAGTCGCTGCGTCAGGGCCAGGCCAACATCCAGGACAGCTACGCCTCGGTCGAGGGCGGCGAGATCTGGCTGATCAACTCCTATCTGCCGGAATATCTGCAGGCCAACCGCTTCAACCACGAGCCGCGCCGGCGCCGCAAGCTGCTGCTCAACAAGCGCGAGATGGCGAAACTGTCGCAGAGCGTCGACCGCGAAGGCATGACGCTGGTGCCGCTGAAGATCTATTTCAACGACCAGGGCCGCGCCAAGCTCTTGCTCGCCGTCGGCCGCGGCAAGAAGCTGCACGACAAGCGCGAGACCGAAAAGCAGCGCGACTGGTCGCGCGAGAAGGGCCGGTTGCTGAAGGAACGTGGGTGACAAGCATCAGGCGATAGCCTGAAAAAAGCCAAGCGTTTGGCTTTCAAGTTTTTCGAACAGCGGAGCCTGCGAAGCGCAATAGGGGATAGTCTTGAAGAACCGGATCATCCTCTGGGGCGCGGCTGGCTTGGTCCTTGCGGGTCTCGTCGCAGCGGGTGGTTTTCTCTACTTCCGCACCTTCTCGCCGGACCGCGACAGATATCCGGTCAGGGGCATCGACGTTTCCCATCATCAGCACCAGATCGATTGGCGGCGCGTAGCCGCCGACGATGTCGCCTTTGCCGTCATCAAGGCGACCGAAGGCGGTGATCATGTCGACGATGCCTTCGCCGCCAATTTGCGCGAGGCCCGCGCCGCCGGGCTCGCGGTCGGCGCCTATCACTTCTTCACCTTCTGTCGGCCGGGCGCCGACCAGGCGAAGAACTTCATTTCGGTAGTGCCGCGCGAAGGGCCGCTGCTGCCGCCGGTTGTGGATATCGAATTCGGAGGCAATTGCCCGAAACGGCCGTCGCCCGAACAGTTGAACGCAGAACTCCAAGCTTTCCTCGGTCCGGTGGAGGCAGCCTTCGGTAAGCCGGCGATCATCTATCTGATCGACGAGGCGGCGGATGCCTATTCCGGACAGATCGCCAGCCGCCAGCGCTGGGTCCGTTCACTGGCGCTGTGGCCAGGCCATGACGACTGGATTTACTGGCAGTACCACAACAGCGGTCGCGTCGATGGCATCAGCGGCGATGTCGACCTGAACGTCCTGCAGGGCGGGCAGGAGAGGCTGGCGGAACTCTTTGCCAAGCCCGACTCTATCTCTGCAGAAACGCCGCGATCTCCCTGAACACATTGACGAACATCGCTTCGGTCAAAACGCCGGTATTGGTGTTGTAGCGCGAGCAGTGATAGCTGGAGAACAGCGTGATGGCGCCGGCCTGCTGCTGCCCGCCATGCCGGAACGGATAGGCGACGACGCGCCCACCCAGCGCCCGTACCGTCGACTGATGCGCGATCGAGCCCAGCGCCAGCACGGCGCGCAGGTTCGAAAAGCGGGCGATGGTCGGCATCAGGAATGTCCGACAGGTGGCGATTTCCGCACCCACCGGCTTGTTTTCCGGCGGCACGCAGCGCACGGCATTGGTGATCGCGGTGCCGACGAGTTGCAGCCCGTCATCCGGCCGCGCCTTGAACTCGCCGCGTGCAAAACCGTGCGCGATCAGCGTCGAATAGAGCAGGTCGCCGGCATAGTCGCCGGTGAATGGGCGCCCCGTCCGGTTCGCCCCGCGCAGGCCGGGCGCCAGGCCGACGATCAGCAGCCTGACGGCGTCCTCGCCTTCGGGCGGCAGGAAGGTCGGCACCGGCGCGTTGAACCAGGACGGTTCGCGTTGCCGCCAGTCGGCGATGAAATCATGCAGCCGCGGGCAGAGCGGGCAGTCGCGGCCGGGTTCGGGGGAGGAAGCGGCGACCAAGGCGGCCGCCGTCAAAAATCGTCCTCGTCGACTTCGGCCGGCTCGGGCCGGCGCACCGGCCGCTCGGACGGATCGCGGCCGACTTCGTTCTTCAGTGTCATCAGGTCCATGAAATGATCGGCCTGGCGGCGCAGATCGTCGGAGATCATTGGCGGCTGCGAGGCCATGGTGGAGACGATCGAGACCTTGCGGCCGCGCCGCTGCAGCGCCTCGACCAGGGTGCGGAAGTCGCCGTCGCCGGAGAAGATGACGTAGTGGTCGACGACATCGGCGAGTTCCAGGGCATCGACAGTCAGTTCAATGTCCATATTGCCCTTGATCTTGCGGCGGCCGGTCGAGTCGGTGAATTCTTTGGCCGGCTTGGTCACCACCTTGAAGCCGTTATAGTCGAGCCAGTCGATCAGCGGCCGGATCGAGGAATATTCCTGATCCTCGACCAGCGCCGTGTAATAGTAGGCGCGCAGCAGATAGCCGCGCTTCTGGAAGCTCGACAGAAGCTTGCGATAGTCGATGTCGAAACCCAGCGCCCGCGAGGTGGCGTAGAGATTGGCGCCGTCGATAAAAAGGGCGATTTTCTCACGAGGGTCGAACATGGAAAAATTTCCTTTTCGAAAATAGGCGGTCGTCTAAATGCGTGCGTGACTATCGGCCGGTCTCTGAAAATAGACCTTATGGCCTTCCTTATCCGAGATAGCGCCAGTTTTACGGCAATCCAAGCTGCCTTGCCGCATTGCAAGCAATTGTGATCGGTGCGCAATCGTCGCAGCCAGGCGTGTCCTGGATTTTGGTAACGATCCGCCCTCCGCCCGGGGCAGGCGCCCGTATTGCCAAGAAGCTTGTATTTCGGCGGCGTTCGGGTTATGGACCGCGCCTGTTTTCCATCAAATCCAGGCTGAAAGGGGCAATTCATGGCCCGCGTTACCGTTGAAGATTGCATCGACAAGGTCGACAACCGCTTCGAACTCGTGCTTCTGGCCGGCCACCGGGCCCGCCAGATCAGCCAGGGCGCGCAGATCACCGTGCCGCGCGACAACGACAAGAACCCGGTCATCGCGCTGCGCGAGATCGCCGACGAGACGCTGTCGCCCGACGACCTCAAGGAAGACCTGATCCACTCGCTGCAGAAGCATGTCGAGGTCGACGAGCCGGAAGCCGACGGCGAGGTGATTGCCGACCAGACCGGCACCGCCGTTGCGGCGACCGATGCCGACGACGCCGAGGACAACATCGCTTTCGACCGCATGACCGAGGAAGACCTGCTTGCCGGCATCGAAGGCCTGGTCCCGCCGGAAAAAAGCGACGACTATTGATCTTCGCCGACGCTGCCGACACTTTCGCGTCGGCAGTTTCGTGGCTATCTATGACATGCGCCGGATGCATATTCGGCGCATGATTCATTTCAGCACCGCGAGATCCCGCCCATGATGCGTCAGTATGAGCTTGTCGAGCGCGTCCAGCGCTACAAGCCTGACGTCAACGAGGCGTTGCTCAACAAGGCTTACGTCTATGCCATGCAGAAGCATGGCCATCAGAAGCGCGCTTCCGGCGATCCCTATTTCTCGCACCCGCTCGAAGTCGCCGCGATCCTCACCGAAATGCACATGGACGAGGCGACGATCGCCGTCGCTTTGCTGCACGACACGATCGAGGACACGACAGCGACCAGGGCCGAGATTGACGAGCTGTTCGGTCCGGAAATGGGCAAGCTGGTCGAGGGCCTGACCAAGCTCAAGAAGCTCGACCTCGTCTCCAAGAAGGCCGAGCAGGCGGAGAATTTGCGCAAGCTGCTGCTGGCGATCTCGGAAGATGTGCGCGTGCTGCTGGTCAAGCTCGCCGACCGCCTGCACAACATGCGCACCCTCGACCATGTGCCGGAAGCCAAGCGCCTGCGCATCGCCGAGGAGACGATGGATATCTATGCGCCGCTTGCCGGCCGCATGGGCATGCAAGGCATGCGCGAGGAGCTGGAGGAGATCGCCTTCCGCTACATCAATCCGGAAGCCTACCGCGCCGTCACCGCAAGGCTCGCCGAGATATTCGAGCGCAACAAGGGCGTGCTGTCCGAGATCGAGAAGTCGCTGTCCACGCTGTTCGAAAAGCATGCGATCAAGGCCAGCGTGAAGAGCCGGCAGAAGAAGCCGTGGTCGGTGTTCCGCAAGATGGAAGCCAAGGCGCTGTCCTTTGAGCAGCTGTCCGACATCTTCGGCTTTCGCGTCGTCGTCGACACCCTCGAGGACTGCTACCGCGCGCTCGGCGCCATCCACACCGCCTGGTCGATGGTGCCCGGCCGCTTCAAGGACTACATCTCGACGCCGAAGCAGAACGACTACCGTTCGATCCACACCACCATCGTGGGCCCCTCGCGCCAGCGCGTCGAATTGCAGATCCGCACCCGCGAGATGAACAAGATCGCCGAATATGGCGTCGCCGCGCATTCGATCTACAAGGACACCGGCGGCAAGACGAACGGTGCCGCCCACGCGATCTCGAAGGAGACCAACGCCTATGCCTGGCTGCGGCGCACCATCGAGCAGCTGGCCGAAGGCGACAATCCCGAGGATTTCCTCGAGAACACCAAGCTGGAACTGTTCCAGGACCAGGTGTTCTGCTTCACGCCGAAGGGCATGCTGATCGCGCTGCCGCGCGGCGCCACGCCCATCGACTTCGCCTATGCCGTGCACACCGATGTCGGCGACACCTGCGTCGGCGCCAAGGTCAACGGCCGCATCATGCCGCTGATGACGGAACTGAAGAACGGCGACGAGGTCGAGATCATCCGCTCCAAGGCGCAGGTGCCACCGGCGGCCTGGGAATCGGTCGTCGTCACCGGCAAGGCGCGATCCGCCATCCGCCGTGCCACCAAGAATGCCATCCGCAAGCAATATTCGGGTCTCGGCGCCCGCATCCTCGAACGCGCCTTCGAGCGCGCCGGCAAGACCTTCACCAAGGAAGGCCTGAAGCCGGTGCTGCACCGGCTGGCACGCAAGGATATCGAGGACGTGCTGGCCTCGGTCGGACGCGGCGAGTTGGCCTCGTCCGACGTCATGAAGGCGGTGTTCCCCGACTACAAGGACGAACGCGTCACCGTTGCCGCGCCCAAGCAGCGCGAGGAAGGCTGGTCGAAGATCCGCAATGCCGCCGGCATGCTGTTCCAGATCCCAGGCCGCGCGGCACGCAAGGACAAGGACCAGCCGCGCGACGGAGCGGTTCCCATCCGCGGCGTGCGCGGCGATCTGCCGGTGCGCTTCGCGCCGGAAGGCGCGGTCCCAGGCGACCGCATCGTCGGCATCGTGCAGCCGGGAACCGGCATCACCATCTATCCGATCCAGTCACCGGCGCTGCAGGCCTTCGACGACCAGCCCGAGCGCTGGATCGACGTGCGCTGGGACATTGACGAACGCACCAAGGAGCGCTTCCCGGCCCGCGTCTCGGTCACCGCCATCAATGCGCCGGGCTCGCTCGCCGACATCGCCCAGGTTGTTGCCTCCAACGACGCCAACATCCATACATTGTCGATGGTGCGCACCGCGCCCGACTTCACCGAAATGCTGATCGATCTCGAAGTCTGGGACCTGAAGCACCTCAACCGGCTGCTGTCGCAGCTCAAGGACAATTCGAGCGTCAGCGATGCGCGACGTGTGAATGGCTAACCACTAATTTCCGAGGACAAGGCAGGATGAATACCGACGAAGTGCTAGGCATTTTCCGCGAGGCCGGCGCCGTTCTCGAAGGCCATTTCATCCTGACGTCGGGCCTGCGCAGCCCGGTCTTCCTGCAGAAGGCCCGCGTCTTCATGCATGCCGACAAGACCGAGCGCCTGTGCAGGGCGCTGGCCGAAAAGATCCGCAAGGCCGTGCCCGGCCGGATCGACTATGTCGTCGGCCCGGCGATCGGCGGGCTGATCCCGGCCTATGAGACCTCGCGCCATCTCGGCGCGCCGGCGATCTGGGTCGAGCGGGAAGGGGGCGAGTTCAGGCTGCGGCGCTTCGAGATCGCCAGGGGATCGCGCGTCGTCATTGTCGAGGACATCGTCACCACCGGCCTGTCGATTCGCGAGACCATCGACTGCCTGCGCGAGCTTGGCGCCGAGGTGGTGGCGGCCGCCTGCATCATCGACCGCTCGGCCGGCAAGACCGATGTTGGCGTCCCGCTGATCGCGCTGGCCGAATATGAGGTTCCTGCCTATCCGGCCGACCGGCTGCCGCCCGAACTCGCCGCCATACCGGCCGTCAAGCCCGGCAGCCGCAACATCTGATGTCGTCCATGTACGAAAACAATCACTTGAGCGCGTCGCCTGAATCTCTGCGGGAGCGACGCGCGCTGTCCGCGACGCCGTGATGATCGCCGGCATCGATCATTTCGTGCTGACGGTCCGCTCGGTCGACGACAGCTGTGCCTTCTACCAACGTGTGCTTGGCATGAAGCGCCACGACGAGCCGAACCGGCCGACGGCGTTGCTCTTCGGATCGCAGAAGATCAACCTGCATCAGGTGGGCCGCACCTTCGAGCCGAAGGCCAAGGCGCCGACAGCTGGCGCCGGCGATTTCTGCCTCGTTGCCGCCCGGCCGCTCGCCGAGATCTGCGCCAGCCTGGCAGCCAATGGCGTCGCCGTCGAAGTCGGTCCGGTCGAGCGTACCGGCGCCCGCGGCCCGATGATGTCTGTCTACTTTCGCGATCCGGACGGCAATCTCGTCGAGGTCAGCGAGTATTTGAACTAGCCGCTTCGGCCCAGCCCGTCAGTTGTTCTTCGGCCGGCGCGTCGCTATATCAAAGTCGTTGTTGCCTTTGGGACCTCAAAGCGCAAAATATGGCTGTGGCGCCCGGCCGGGATGGCCGGAGTTGCCGGCGTTGATAAATCAGGAACTGGAACAGAGTGCTTTTTCGACGCCGCGAGCCTGATGGCCTTTTGGAGCGGGTGCGTACCTATCTGTGGCCGCGCCGCTCGTTCTCGCGTTCGCTGCAGTATTTCTCCAAGCGGATTCTCCGACTGAAGGCCACGCCGCATGCGGTCGCTGCCGGTGTTTCGGCCGGTGTCTTCGCCTCGTTCTTCCCGCTCGGCTTTCACTTCGTCATCGCCGCCGTGCTTTGCTGGGTGATCGCCGGCAATCTGGTGGCTGCCGCGCTCGGCGCGGTGTTCTTCGGCAATCCGCTGACCTTCCCACTGCTGTGGGGCGCGTCCTGGGAGACCGGCAAGCTGATCCTGCACGAGCACCTGCCAAAGCATGGGCCGCCTGAGCATCTTGGTGAAATGATGCACACGCTTTCGTTTGCGAGGTTGTGGCGCCCGGTGCTGGAGCCGATGCTGATCGGTGCCGTTCCGCTCGGCCTGGTCTTCGGGTTTGTGTTCTATGGCATCACCCGCTGGGGCATGACCGTCTTTCGCGAGCAGCGGAAGAGGCGCATGGACGAGCGGGCGCAGAAGGCCAGGCATGGCGGACGGGAAGTTCCCGCGGAATGATCATCGGCATTGGCAGCGACCTGATCGATATCAGACGCATCGAGAAGTCGCTGGAGCGGCATGGCCAGCGCTTCATCCAGCGCATCTACACCGAGGTCGAGCAGGCCCGCTCAGAAGCTCGCCACGGGCGCGCCGCCTCCTATGCCAAGCGTTTCGCTGCCAAGGAAGCCTGCGCCAAGGCGCTGGGCACCGGCCTGGCGCAAGGCGTGTTCTGGCGCGACATGGGCGTCGTCAACCTTGCCAGCGGCAAGCCGACCATGGCGCTGACCGGCGGCGCGGCTGCCAGGCTGGACAAGATCCTGCCGGAAGGGCACCGCGCGGCAATCCACCTCACCATCACCGATGATTTTCCGCTTGCTCAAGCCTTTGTGATCATTGAGGCGTTGCCCGTCGAACAAGCGCCACATTGATTGCATCTGACCACCGGCATGACGTTGCCCAGCGCGCGCCGAGACTCTATACCATCCAACGCACAATCGAGGACGACATGAGCGTGGCTGAAAAATCCGAGAAGAAATCCGGCGGGCTTGGCGAAACCGTCAGCGTCATCATTCAGGCGTTGGTGCTTGCGCTGGTCATCCGCACGCTCCTGTTCCAGCCGTTTTCGATCCCGTCCGGGTCGATGCGGCCGACCCTGCTCGAAGGCGACTATCTGTTCGTCACCAAATGGTCCTACGGCTATTCGCACTATTCGCTGCCGTTCGGCCCCGACATCTTCTCGGGCCGCATCTGGGGCGCGGCGCCGAAGCGCGGCGATGTCGCAGTGTTCAAGTTCCCGCCGGACCCGTCCGTCGACTACATCAAGCGCGTCGTCGGGCTGCCGGGCGACAAGATCCAGGTTAGGGACGGTCAGCTCTTCATCAATGGCGTCGGCGTGCCGCGCGTAAAGACGGGACAGATCGACAACCCCGACATCACCGAGGCCCAGGGCCCAGTCGACGTCTATCGCGAGACGCTGCCCAACGGCGTCTCCTATGACACGCTCGACCTGACGCCCAATTCGATCGGCGACAACACGCGCGAATTCGACGTGCCGCCCGGCCATTATTTCATGATGGGCGACAATCGCGACAATTCCTCCGACAGCCGCTTCACCGTCGGCTTTGTGCCGGAGGAGAATCTGGTCGGCCGCGCCAACATCATCTTCTTCTCGATCGCCGACGGCGCCAGCCCGCTCGAGATCTGGAAATGGCCGTCGCTGATGCGCGTGTCGCGCCTGTTCAACTTCGTCGACTAGGCATGGTGGCGACAAAGCGGTTGACCGCCGATGCGCTCGCCGAAGCGTTGATGCAGCGCACCGGCCACGCCTTTGCCGACCGCCAGCGTCTGCAGCGCGCGCTGACCCATGCCAGCGCCCGCTCCACCCATGCCGGCGTCGACTATGAGCGCTTCGAGTTCCTCGGCGACCGCGTTCTCGGCCTTGTCGTCGCCGACATGCTGCTCGCGGCATTTCCGGACGCCGCCGAGGGCGAATTGTCGCTTCGACTGAACGCACTGGTCAATGCCGAGGCGCTGTCCGAGATCGCCGAGGAGATCGGGCTGCCGGAGCTGATCCGCGCCGGTTCCGACGTGCGCGGTCTCGACGGGCGCAAGCGCGTCAATTTGCGCGCCGATGCGCTGGAATCGCTGATCGCCGTGCTCTATCTCGACGGTGGCCTGGAGGCGGCTCGCGCCTTCATCCATAAATTCTGGCAGCCACGCTCGCTGGCAATCGGCGCCGCTCGTCGCGATGCCAAGACCGAATTGCAGGAATGGGCGCATCAGGCGGCGGCGGGCGCCATGCCGGCCTACCGCATCGACAGCCGCGAAGGGCCTGACCACGATCCGCTGTTCACCGTCAGCGTCAAGGTTGGCCAGTTTGCGCCGGCCATCGGCAGTGGCCGCTCCAAGCGAGAGGCCGAGCAGGCGGCCGCCGCCGCACTGCTTATGCGTGAAGGCGTCTGGGTCGCATCGGCCCAAAAATCGGAATCGATTTTTGGAGAGCACGATGCGTAGATTCAAAGTCTTAGAGCGTCCTTTGCGCGTCCAGGAGGACGCGCGGCGCTCTAACGAAGGGAGTGCGGCATGACCGCCACCGAAGACCTCGCTCCGGCAACAGAAGGTCCCGCCACGCGCTCCGGCTTCGTCGCGCTGATCGGCGCGCCCAATGCCGGCAAGTCGACGCTGGTCAACCAGTTGGTCGGCGCCAAGGTGTCGATCGTCACCCACAAGGTGCAGACCACCCGCGCCATCGTGCGCGGCATCGCCACGCATGAGAACGCGCAGATCGTCTTCGTCGACACGCCGGGCATCTTCAAGCCGAAGCGGCGGCTGGACACGGCCATGGTGACCACCGCCTGGGGCGGCGCCAAGGATGCCGATGTCGTGCTCTTGCTGATCGATGCCGAGCGCGGCATCAGGGGCGATGCCGACGCCATCCTCGAGCGGCTGAAGGATGTGCGCCAGCCGATGGTGCTGATCCTCAACAAGGTCGACCGGGTCAAGCACGAGGCGCTGCTGGCACTCGCCGCGGCCGCCAACGAACGCGTGCCGTTCAAGCGCACCTTCATGGTCTCGGCGCTGACCGGCTCCGGCTGCAAGGACCTGCTCGACTATCTGGCGGAGACGCTGCCGGCCGGTCCCTGGTATTATCCGGAGGACCAGATCTCCGACCTGCCGATGCGCCAGCTGGCGGCCGAGATCACCCGCGAAAAGCTGTATCTGCGGCTGCATCAGGAACTGCCTTACTCCTCCCATATCGAGACCGAGAAATGGGAGGAGAAGAAGGACGGCTCGGTGCGTATCGACCAGACGATCTATGTCGAGCGCGACAGCCAGAAGAAGATCGTGCTCGGCCACAAGGGCGAGACCATCCGCGCCATTGGCCAGGCGGCGCGCATGGAGATTGCAGGCATCCTCGAACAGAAGGTGCACCTGTTCCTATTCGTCAAGGTGCGCGAGAACTGGGGCGACGACCCAGAGCGCTACCGCGAGATGGGGCTGGAGTTTCCGCACTGACGGCAAAAAAAGACGCGGCGCCCGGATAAGGGCGCCGCGCTCATTTTGCGGTTTTTGTTCAGGCCGCAGCGACGGCAAGCTGCGTCTTTGGCCGGCGGATAAAACTCTCGGTGCCATAGTAGGCGATGATGGCAGCCGCGATCACCGCCCAGATCGCAACACCGATCCATTGCTGCTGCACATAGTCGCCGTCGACGAACACCTTGCCGAGGAAGCGCACGCTGTTCTGGTGCGTGACGTGCATGATGAAGGCGAGAAGCACGCTGCCGGTGTTCTGGTAGAGCCAGGTGAACACCACCGCCGCCAGCACCACGTTGATCGTGCCGTAGAGGCTGAGGTCGCCGACCAGCCCGAGCGGGAAGTGCCAGATGGCCCAGATCACGCCGAGGATGAGGCTGCCGGTCAACGCCGAATGGCTGGCGAGCAGGCGAGGCGTGGCAAAGCCGCGCCATCCCGGCTCTTCGCCGAGCGGGCCGCTGAAGACGGCATAGAGCGCGATGATCGGCAGCATCTCGGCCAAGGCGGGAATATTGCTCCAGGCCGGTGCCGCAGCGCCGAACATCGGGTTGATCAGGATCGAGGCCAACTGCGCCCCGAACGGCAGGCCGAACGCCACCAGATACCAGAAGGGCTGCACCCGCCATTTCACCATCGAGGCGAGGATGGCCTTGACCGAACTCCAGCCGCCGGACAGGGCTGCGACGATGAATCCCGAAACGATCGGGCCGAAGGTGAACCACGGAATGCTGTCGCCGTTCGACAGCCAGAACGGGATGAAGGCCAGCCAGGTCAGGCCGAGCGCCAGCGAAAAGAAGGATATCAACTGGTGCCTTCGCACCAGGTCCAGGAAGAAAGTCATGTCGGGTCCTCTCAGCGGGCAGGTTTGATCGCGAGAGGTCGCCGGGCTGCCCGATCGGTCGACATGCGTCTGGGAACGGGCCCGGCGAGTGTTTCGACGGGCCGTTTGGCCGCTTCCGGTCAATCCGTCCTTATTGGCGCCGGCGCGGCCAAAAATCCCGAGTTCTTTCTGATCGATTTCCGATATTTCGGGGCCGCCCTGGCTGGATCCCCCGAACGCGCCTCAGCCTTGATTTCGCCGTCCGATCGGTGACAAGCTCCCGCCATGGAATGGCGCGACGAGGGAATCATTCTCGGCACCCGCAAGCATGGCGAAACCAGCGCCATCCTCGAGGTGATGACGCGCGCCCATGGCCGCCATCTCGGCCTGGTGCGCGGCGGCCGCTCGCGCAAGCAGCAGCCGGTGCTGCAGCCCGGCAACCGCGTCGACCTTCTGTGGCGGGCGCGGCTCGACGAGCATCTCGGCACCTTCCAGGCCGAGGCGATCGAGATGAACGCCGCCCGGCTGATGGACAGCGCGGTGGCCGTCTACGGCCTGCAGACCATGGCCGCGCATCTGCGCCTGCTGCCCGAACGCGACGCCCATGGCGGCCTCTACGAGACGCTTGCCGTGATGATCGCCCATCTCGACGATGCCGACGCCGCCGGTGAACTGGTGGCGCGCTTCGAGCTTCTCATCCTCGACGAGCTCGGCTTCGGTCTCGATCTCAACCAGTGCGCGGCGACCGGAACAAGGCAGGACCTCGCCTATGTGTCGCCGAAATCCGGCCGCGCCGTGTCGCGTGCGGCGGGTGCTGCCTGGCACGACAAGATGCTGGCGCTGCCGGCCTTCCTGCAGCGCGGCTCCGGCTTGCGCGCAGATCCGGCGGCGTTGGAGGACGCCTTCCGGCTGACCGGCTTCTTCTTCACCCGCCATGTCTACGAGCCGCGCGGCCTCGAGCCTCCGGACGCCCGCGCCGGCTTCCTAGCAGCGCTGCGCAGGCACCACGCGCCGGGCAAGGTGGCCGCTGCAGAAACCACCGGACAGTAGCGAGGCACCTATCCGGCTTTCCGCCGCTCCATGAAATCGTCAAGGATGGCGCGCTGACCTTTCAGGATTTTGAGGCCGGCGTCGTGTAATGAAAACCAGCCGGCCCTGTCCACTTCGGGAAATTCCTTCATCGAGCCTGACCTTGGCGGCCATTCCATGGTGAACATGTTGCTTCTGATAGCGCCCGTGTCGACCTCCGCTTCGACACTCCATGCGATCACGATCTTTCCGCCCGGCTGACGATAGCTGCCGACAGGCTCGAAATGTCCATCGATCGCCACGCCGAGTTCCTCTTCGGCCTCGCGTTGTGCGGCCGCCAGTTCACTTTCGTTCTCGCCGACAAGCCCCTTGGGAATGGACCACGCGCCGTCATCCTTTCTTGCCCAGAACGGGCCGCCGGGATGGACCAGCAGAAACTCAAGAATGCCGGCGTTTCTCCTGTGGATCAGCAGGCCTGCACTTCGATTCGGCATCGACAATCCCCATCGCATTTGCCGCGAGCAGCCGAGGATACCACGAGTATTTGCCAACTGGCGGCAGGTAACCTCGCTGTCAGCCCCATTCCTGGCCTTTTCGACGCGACGGTGAGGGATAACGGCTCTATGCCGCTGGCATTTGCCAACGAAACATGCTCGATCTTTCCTGTCGCCCATCTGGCAGTGCGTTGAGCCTAGGGACCGGCCGTCTGGCCGCCGCATTTGTCAGTGACAACTGGCCTGGTTTGGGGGAGCCGCCATGTTTGAGAGCCTGATCGGCCTTGCCGCCATCATCGCCCTGTTCGTCATCATTTCGCGCCAGCAAAGCCGCATCGGCCTGATCGAACGCGAACTCGGCGCGCTGCGCAGCCTCGTGCTTTCGGGCTCCGTGCCGTCTGCCACCAAGCCAGCCGAACAGGCGGCGACCGACGGCAAGCCCGCAGATGCTGCCCCGGCAGCTGCTGCAGTTGCCGATCTTGCGGCCTCACCGGCGAGCGACGCTGTTTCGGCAGAGACACCGGCAGTCCCAGCCGAGGCTGCAAGCGGCGGGGTCGTGGCCGGACCGTGGGACAAGGACGAGGCGAAGCCGGCGGCAGAGCCCGCCGAGCCGGCGGCGGCAAAGGGCGCGCGCCAGTCCGACGTCGAGACGGCGCTCGGCACCCGCTGGGCGGTCTGGGTCGGTGGTATCGCGCTGGCATTGGGCGGGCTGTTCCTGATCCGCTACACCATCGAGGCCGGAATTTTCGGCCCCGGCGTGCGGCTCACCATGGCCGCGCTCCTCGGCCTGGTACTGATCGCCGGCGGCGAGTTCATCCGCCGCACCGGCTTCAAGGTGCCGGTGCAGGGCGCTGCCGGCGCCTATATCCCGGCAATCCTGACGGCCGCCGGCGCCTTCATCCTGTTCGGCACCGTCTATGCCGCTTATGGCATTTACGGCTTCATCGGCCCGGCGCTGGCTTTCACCTTGCTCGGCGTCATCGGCGTGGCGACGATCGCCGCCGCCCTGGTCCACGGCCAGGCGCTGGCCGGCATCGGCCTGGTCGGCGCCATGCTGACGCCGGCGCTTGTCGCCTCTGAGGCGCCCAACCCCTGGGCGCTGTTCGGCTATCTGGCGATCGTGCTCGCCGCCACCGGCGTCATCGCCCGCATGCGTGACTGGAAGTTGCTGATGGCCGCGGCCTTCGCCGGCACCGGCATCTGGACCATCCTCTACATGACCAACGCGCCCGGCGTGAACCTCTCCACCATCCTGTTCATCAATGCCGTCACGCTTGCCGTGCTGGCCTTTGTCTGGCTCGGCGGCCGCAGCGAGGAAGAACCTGCAAGCCGGTTCGACTGGCCGTCCATCGCGCCGGCTTTCTTTGTCGCCTTTTCGGCACTGGGCCTGTCCGTCGATCCGGACTTCGCCGCCGCCGGTTATGCCTTGCCGGGCGCCGTTCTGCTCGCCGCCATGCTGGCCGTCGCGCTCTATCGGCCAAGCGCGCTGCCGCTTCTTCATGCCGCCGGGCTGGTCACGGTGATGATCTATCTCGGCATCATCCCGCCGACCTCCATCGGCTCCGATATCGTTGGCGGCAGCCTCGGCGTCGATGGCCAGCCGGCGGTGGTGTCCGATGCCTTGACGCGCAACATCGGCATCGGGCTTGGCCTGCTGTTCATCGCCGCCGGCTTCTGGGCCGCACGCCGCTTCACGGCCTCGACGCCGATCCATGCCGCGTCCTGGGCCGCATGGGGCGTCATCGCCCCGCTGGTCGTCCTGCTGGCGCTCTGGTTCACCTTCGGCAATCTCGATCGCGATCTTCTCTACGCTGCGGTTGCTGCTCTTCTGGTCGTGGTCTTCGCTGCCGGCGGCGAGTGGATCGCGCGCGCCGAAGAGCCACCGTTCAAGGGCGGTGCTTCCGTGTCCTTCGCGCTTGGCGGCGCGGCTGTCGCCGGCTTGCTGATGCTGCACATGGCTTTCGGCTCCGGCTGGACCACCGTCCTCATCGGCGCCGCGGCCATCGTGCCGGCGCTGGCGACGCGCTGGCGCTCCTATCCGGTGCTCGGCTGGATCTCGGTCGCCGCGGCCGTCGCCGTGCTCGGCCGCGTCGCCTACGACCCGACCATCGTCGGCGCCGGCTTGCTGTCGACGACGCCGGTCTTCAACTGGCTGCTGCCTGGATATGGCGTGCCGGCGCTCGCCTTCGGCTTTGCCGCCTGGCAGCTTGCCCGCACCACCAATGGCCGGCCGCGCCTCGCCATGGAAGCGGCGGCAGCGCTGTTTGCGCTGCTTACGCTCGCCATGCTGGTGCGCCACGCCATGCATGGCGGTGTCATCGACACGGGTGCGATGACGCTCGCCGAACAGGCGATCTATACGCTGATCGCGCTTGGCGCCGGCGCCATCCTGGTCGCCATCGACATGCGCTCGCCAAGCTCGGTGTTGCGCTACGGTTCGATGGCCGCCGGTGTGGCTTCGGTCGCCTTCATCGTTATCCGGCATTTCGTGGTGCTGAATCCGCTGTTGTCAGACGAATCGACGGGCCAGATCCCGGTGTTCAACCTGTTGTTCCTCGCCTATCTCCTGCCGGCGGTCGCCGCCGGGGGACTGGCGCTCTACGCCAGGGACAAGCGGCCGAAATGGTATGCACAGATGCTGGCCGTGGTGGCGGCCGTGCTTGCCCTGGCCTACGCCACGCTGTCGGTCAGGCGCCTGTTCAAGGGCGAGTTCATCGGCCTGTGGAGCGGGCTTGGCCAACTCGAGACCTACACCTATTCGGCACTTTGGCTGGCGATCGGCGTGGCGCTGCTCACCGCCGGCGTTTGGCTGAAGTCGCAGGTGCTGCGCATCGCTTCTGCGGCGCTGATCGCGATTGCCGTGCTGAAAGTCTTCCTCTTCGACATGTCGGAGCTGGAAGGCGTGTTGCGCGCGCTGTCCTTCATCGGCCTAGGCGCCGTGCTGATCGGCATCGGCCTGTTCTACCAGCGGCTACTGACGAGGGCTGCAAAGGACGCGGATAAAGACAAGCAGGAACAGGCAGATTCCAATCCCGTCCAGGAATAAATCGCTGGATGCCAACGTTATTCCTTTGCTTGGGTGACTGGAGCGCCGACCGCTTCGCGCTGGCCGCTTGCGCCGCGTCATGAAGGCGCGTTCAATTGCGATGAAACAGAGGCGACCTCGAAAACAGCGGTCATGAACGAGAAGAAGGCAGCGATCCTTGGCGAAATACCGCGTCTGCGCCGCTACGCACGCTCGCTGCTGCGCGACCGCGATTCCGCCGACGACCTTGTCCAGGACTGCCTGGAGCGCGCGTTGGTCAGGCTCGACAACTGGCGGACGGGAGAGAGCCCCAGGAGGTGGCTGTTTACGATCATGCATCATTTGTTCATCGACCAGATGCGCAAGGTGAACCGCCGCGGCGAAGCGCAGATGCTGCCGCTCGAGGCCGGTGAGGCGCAGGCCGCCCCCGCCGAGCAGGTCGAAAGCATCGCCTCGCGCGAGATCGTCGACGCATTGCAGGCGATCAGCCCCGACCGCCGCGCCGCCCTGGTGATGGTCGCCATCGAAGGCTTTTCCTATGCCGAGGCCGCCAACATCCTCGGCGTGCCGGCCGGCACGCTGATGTCGCGCATCGCGCGCGGCCGCGAGGAGCTGCGCGGGCTGCTCGACGACAGCGCGCGCCGCCGCTCGATAAGGGTTGTCGAGAAATGACCCGGCGCGATTTCTCCGAACGCGATATCCACATGGCCCTCGACGGCGAGCTGCCGGGCGAGGAGCGCATGGCCTATGACAGCTGGCTCGAGACCAATCCCGAAATGAAGGCGAAAAGCGTCCGCTATATCGCCGACCGGGCGGCGCTGCGTGCCGCCTTTGCCGGCGTGATGGACGAGCCGGTGCCGGCAAGGCTGAGGCAAGCGTTGCTCGGCGAAGCGACGGTGAGGGCGGCCGCCTGGCGCTCGCGCTGGTGGCTTTCGGCGGCCGCGGCCGTGGTGCTGGTGGCCGGCGGGCTCGCCGGTTATGTCGCCGGCATTGACGGTATCGGCAGGGGAGACGGCGCGGACGATCAGCTCGCCGAGCAGGCGATCGCCGCCCATGTCATTTATGCCGCCGAGAAGCGCCATGCGGTGGAGGTGCCGGCCAGCGACAAGGATCATCTGCAGACCTGGCTGTCCAACCGCGTCGGCCTGAAACTGGTGGCGCCCGATCTGGCGGCCGAAGGCTTCCAGCTCGTCGGCGGCCGGCTGCTGCCCGCCGGCCATGGCAAGGCGGCGATGCTGCTCTACGAGGACGCCAAGGGCGAACGCATCTCGCTGTTCGTCACCGCCGAATCGGCCGATAAGGCCAAGGGCACCTATATGGCTGAGAAGGACGGCCCAGAGGCCGTCTACTGGCTGGACAAGGGCTATGGCTGCGCCGTCGTCGGCTCGTTGCCGCGTGAGCGGCTGGCCGCGGTGGCCAAGAGCGCCTATGGCCAGCTTCTGGCCGGTCTGGCGAGCTGAACCGGCTGCTGCTTTCCGCGGCCGGCGCCCTCTCGAAGCGGCGGTTCTTTCAGCGCCTCCGTGTTGCTGGACCACCATGCAACCTGTCACAATTCGGCCCTAATCGGGGTGCGAAAGCGCTTGATCAATACCGGCGCATCGGCTGGTATGACCGATGTTTCGATCAGGGCCGTTTCCACAACCCAATCAAGGTTTTCTGAGTCCCGCATGCCTGCCGAGATTCGCAAGGCCCGCGCGTCCGACGTCGATGACCTCGCGGCCATCGAGAAGGCTGTTTTCGCGAGCGATCGCATCTCGCGACGTTCCTTCCGACAGCTGATCGAGCGCGAGACCGCCGAGATGCTGGTCGCAGAAAGCGATAACCGAATTGCTGGCTATGCGGTGGTGCTGTTTCGCAAGGGAAGCGGTGTCGCCCGGCTCTATTCCATCGCCATCGGCCCCTTCTTCGGCGGGCTCGGCATTGGCCGCCAGCTGCTGGCGGCGGCGGAGGAGGCCGCCTTCGAGCACGACCGCATGTTGCTGCGCCTCGAAGTGCGCGAGGACAATCTTCGCGCCATCCGCATCTACGAGCAGGGCGGCTACCGCAAGATCGGCCGCGAGCCGGGCTACTACGAGGACGGCGCCACGGCGCTGCGCTACGAAAAGACCTTGCGCGGCGAGATCCCGGTCGCCACCAAAGTGCCGTTCTACCAGCAGACCTGCGAGTTCACCTGCGGCCCGTGCTGCCTGATGATGGCGATGGCCAATTTCGATGCGGCCTTCGTGCCCGACCCGGTCATGGAAATCCGCCTGTGGCGCGAGGCGACGACCGTCTTCATGATGTCGGGCCCAGGCGGTTGCGAACCGTTCGGCCTCGCCGTCTCCGGCTATGAAAGTGGGCTTGCGGCGGAGGTCTATGTGTCCTTCTACGGCGCGCTGTTCCTGCAGTCGGTGCGCAGCGAGGACAAGCGTCGGGTGATGGAGCTTGCCCAGGTCGACTTTCGCCGCCGCGCGGAACAATACGGTATCCCGGTGAATTACCGTCCATTCGCCCTCGACGATGTTCGCAACGCGATCGCCGAAGGAAAGCTGGTGCTGGTGCTGATCAGCGGCTTCCTGATGTTCGGCAAGAAGGTGCCGCACTGGGTGCTGGCCATCGGCGACGACGGCGACCATATCCTGATCCACGATCCCTGGGTCGAGGACGAACGGCAGGAGACCATCCTTGATGCGGCCAACATTCCCGTGCCTTACGGCATCTTCATGAACATGGCGCAGTTCGGCCGCGACGGACTGCGCGCCGCCATCACTCTGGGGAAGCGCGACATACAATGACCTGGGTCATACTAACAGGCAGGCAGAACGACCTCGACCAGGTGGCGACGCCGCACAAGATCATCACCAACCGTGATTATCTTGCGCATCCGGCGCTGTTTCGCGGCCAGCGGCCGAAGGTGATCAACCTGTCGAACAATTACGGCTACCAGAGCCGCGGCTACTATGCCTCGCTGCTCGCCGGTTCGCGCGGCCACAAGGTCATCCCGACGGTCGAGACGATGATCGACCTGTCGGAGCGCAAGCTCTACGAGCATGCGCTGCCGGAGTTGGAACTGGCGCTCAACAAATGCCGCAAGGATCTCGGCGGCGTCTTTCCGGCCAAGGTTGCGATCTTCTTCGGCATCGGCCCGTCGAAAGTATGGGATCGCTTCGCCAAGTTGCTGTTCGACTGGTTCCGCGCGCCGGCGCTGGAGGTCCACATCAAGGACAGCGCCGAATGGGCCTCGATCCGCAAGATCGGCTTTCTTCCGCTGGCCAGGATGACCGAGGACGAAGAGACCTTCTTCCTGCAGTGCCTGGAGACCTACACCAATCGCGAATGGCGCGATACCAAGGGCCGCACGCCGGCGCGCTACACTTTCGCTACGCTTGTCGACCCGCACGAGGAACTGCCGCCGTCGGAGATTTCCTCGCTGCGCTATTGGGCCAGGATCGCCGAAAAGATGGGCGTTGAAATCGAGCCGATCACCAAGAAGGATCTGGCCAAGCTCGCCAATTACGACGCGCTGTTCCTCCGCGAGACCACTTCGATCTCCAACCACACCTACCGCTTCGCCCGGCGCGCGCAGCAGGAGGGCATGCCCGTCATCGACGATCCGCTGTCGATGATCCGCTGCACCAACAAGGTCTACCTCAACGAGTTGATGACCTACAACAAGGTGCCGGTGCCGCCGACGGTGATGATCGCCGGCACCTCGGACCTCGAAGTGGCGGCGCAGACGCTGGGCTTCCCGCTGGTGCTGAAGATTCCGGATTCCTCCTTCTCGCGCGGCGTCAAGAAATGCGAGAACCTGGAAGAGTTGAAACAGCTCGCCACCGAATGGCTGGAGGATTCCGATCTCCTGATCGCCCAAAAGTTCATTCCGACCGAGTATGACTGGCGCGTCGGCGTGCTCGGCGGCCAGCCGCTGTTTGCCGTCCACTATCTGATGGCCAAGAAGCACTGGCAGATCGTCAACCACAAGGCCAACGGCAAGCCCGACCAGGGCGGCATCAAGACCTTCACGCTGAAGGAGACGCCGTCGCACGTCGTCGAGACGGCGGTGAAGGCGGCGCGCTGCATCGGCGACGGGCTCTATGGCGTCGACCTCAAGGAAACCAAGGACGGAGTCTTCGTCATCGAGGTCAACGACAACCCCAATCTCGACCATGGTTGGGAGGATTCCGGCGAGAAGGACGAGGTCTGGGTGCGGCTGACGCAATGGTTCCTGGAACGGCTCGACCGACCAGGGCGATAATTCAACTGAGGGGAAAAGATGCAGTTCATCGTCATCGAGGATTTTACCGGCTGCGATCGCAAGGAGATCTACCGTCGCTTCCGCGACCGTGGCCGCCTGAAGCCGGATGAGCTTCTCGTGCACCATAGCTGGATCGCAGCGGATATGAGCCGATGCTTCCTGCTGGTGGAGGCCGATGACGTCACCCTCCTGCAGCGCTGGGTCATCGAGTGGGCGGACCTGGTGGAGTTCGAGATCGTTCCGGTGGCGACGAACAAGGACATGACAGAGGCATTGAGCGGGCATCTCTGACCGGGGCGGGAAACCTCCTTGTTTACTGCAGCCGAATGCCATCTCCTGCCGTCAGGAACTCAGGATTGTTCGCCGATTAGAGCCGGCGAACCCACCGACCGCAGGCACTCTTCGGTCAGCCATGTCTTGAACGCCGCCACCACCTCGCGCCGAATGCTTCGCTGCGGGATCGTCAGGCAATAGGGCTGGCTGAGCATGAGTGCGCGTGTGACGGGTCTGACCAGCCGGCCGTCTTCTATAGCTTCGGCGCAGTAGACGCCTTGCGCGAGCGCGACGCCGAGGCCGGAAATGGCGAGGTCGAGCGCCGCCCGCGACGAGTTCGCCGACAGGCCGCGCTGCCCAGCCCGGCTGGGGGCCATGCCGGCCGCCTCGAACCAGCTTCGCCAGGACGGAAAGGACGCGCCGGTCGGCCCCCAATCCGTGTGGATCAGCGGCAGGCCGGCGAGGGTGCTTTCTGAGCTGCCGATCTCGCGCGCGATGCCTGGCTCGCTAGCGATGCCAGGCGCGCAGACGGGATAGACGGCATCCCTGACGATCTCCTCGGTGACTTCGTCGCGATAGTGGGAACGTCCGTAGGACAGGCGGATGTCGATCAGGTCGTGGTCGAACGACACCGGATCGTCTTCGCCCCTGAGAGCGATGTCGACCGCGCCATGGCCGGCTACGAACTTCGCCAGGCGCGTCGACAGCCAGCCCATCGCCATCGAGGGCGGCACCGAGACGACCAGCCGCGAGCGTAGCTCAGCACCGCCCAATTCGCGCGACACGCTGCCGATCTCCTCGAACGCCGTCGTCAGTCTGGGCAGCATTTCGCGCCCGGCATCGGTCAGCACGGCACGGCGGTTCACGCGCAGAAACAGCTTGCGGCCCATCTGCTCCTCGACGGTACGGATGAGCTGGCTGACCGCGGCCGCGGAAACCGAAAGCTCCTCGGCCGCCGCGGCAAAGCTGCCGGAGCGCGCCGCCGCCTCGAAAGCCTGCAATCCGCGCAAGGATGGAAGTGCGACCATGGTCACCAACAGATAAGTTAAGCTTATCTATCTGGCAGGAATCCTCGTTTTGCGAAAGCTATTTTGTCGATTAGGGTATTTTCAAACGGCAAGCAGCGGAACGGAACACCAATGGACCATCGCGACGTGATCGCATCGCTAACGCAGCAGCAGCGCGATCGGCTGACCGCCAAGTCGGATCGCCTCGGACTGGTTCAGCTCGGCGCGCATTGGGGCGCGATCGTCGTCCTCGGCGCGCTGATCGCCGCGAAAGTGCCGTTCTGGCCGCTGCTGATGCTGCCGCAAGGCATATTGATCGTGTTCCTGTTCACCCTGCTGCACGAGACGATCCATCGTACCGCTTTCGAGACGCAGCGGCTGAACGATCTGGCGGCGCGCGCCGCGAGCCTGGCGATCGCGCTGCCGGCCGACTGGTTCCGCTATTTCCACTTCGCGCACCATCGTTTCACCCAGGATCCCGAGAACGACCCGGAACTCGCCTTTCCAAAACCGGAAACCTGGCGGCAGTACCTAGTCCACATCTCCGGCATTCCGGTGTGGTGGGGGCATGTCAAGACGCTCTACGTCAACGCCACCGGCCAATGCAGCGGCAGCTACGTGCCGCCGAAGGGCCACCCCAAGGTGCGCGCCGAGGCCCGCGCCATGCTCGCCTTTTATGCCGTCCTGCTCGTGCTGGCTTTATGGTTCAAGGCGACGGTGTTGCTCTACGTCTGGATCGTGCCGGCACTGCTCGGACAGCCGTTCCTGCGCCTCTATCTGCTGGCCGAACACGGCCGCTGCCCGCTGGTCGCCAACATGCTGGAGAACACGAGGACGACGCTCACCAACTGGTTTGTCCGCAAGCTCGCCTGGAACATGCCCTACCACGCCGAGCATCATGCCTATCCGGGGGTACCCTTCCATCAGCTGCCGCAGTTTCATGCCCTGATCGAGCGCCACCTCAAGGAGGTCGAGAACGGCTATGTCAGCTTCCACGAAAAATACGTCGAGACGCTGCGCTGACGGCGGCCTCACCCGGACTGGCGCAGCGCCGCCCCTGATCTCAGCAGCCGGTTGATGTCCGCTGCCTTCGACGGCACGCTGATCAGATAGCCCTGCGCCTCGACGCAGCCTGCCTCGCGCAGCATGTCGAGCTGCGCTTCGGTTTCGACACCTTCGGCGGTGACGGTGATGCCGAGCTGCGCACCAAGCCCGATGACCGTGCGCACGATCGCTGCCGTGTCGCGATTGTCGATGTCACGGATGAAGGAACGGTCGATCTTGATCTTGTCGACGGGAAAGCGTCTGAGATAACCGAGCGACGAATAGCCGGTGCCGAAATCGTCGAGCGCGATGCGGATGCCGAGGTCGCGCAATTGGCTGAGCGTCTTCAGAACCGTTTCGCTCTCGTCCATCAGCACGGTTTCGGTGATTTCCAGCTCGAGCCGGTCGGCCGGCACGCCGGAAAACGCCAGCGCCGAAATCACGCTGCGGGCGAAGGTGCCGCTTTTGAGCTGCACCGCCGAGACATTGACCGCAATGCGCATCGCATGCGGCCAGCCAGCGGCCACCGTGCAGGCTTTTCTCAGCGCCCAGTCGCCCAGTTGCACGATCAATCCGATCTCTTCGGCGGCCGGGATGAAATCGTCAGGCGATACCAGGCCGCGTGCCGGCGAACGCCAGCGCATCAGCGCTTCCGCGCCGACGATGTCGCCGGAGGCGATGTTCATGATCGGCTGGAAATCGAGCTCGAATTCGCGCCGCGGCAGCGCCGCCTGGAGGTCGGTTTCGAGCACCTGGCGCTCCCGCACCATGGCGTCCATGCCGGGCTCGAAGAAACGGTAGACGTTGCGGCCTTCGCTCTTGCCCCGATAGAGCGCCATGTCGGCATTCTTCAGCAGCGCGTCGGCGTCCTTGCCGTCGTCCGGGTAGAGCGCGATGCCCAGGCTGATGCCGACATGCATGTCGCGGCTCTTGTCGCGATAGGGCTTGCCGATGACCTCGACGATGCGCCTGGCCAGGCGTTCGGCGTCGGCGGCACTTTTGACGTTGAACTGGATGATGGCGAACTCGTCACCGCCGAAGCGAGCGACCACATCCGTCTCGTTGCGCAGGCAGCGCATCAGGCGCTCGGCCACGCATTTCAGCAGCCAGTCGCCGGCCGGGTGCCCGAACGTGTCGTTGACGGCCTTGAAGCGATCGAGATCGAGCGAGAAGATCGCCAGCGGCGCGACCATGGGCTCGCTCAGGGCCTGGTCGAGGCGTTCGCGAAACATCGAGCGGTTGGGCAGGTTGGTCAGCGTGTCATGATGCGCAAGATGCGTCATGCGTTCTTCGGCGCGGCGGCGCTCGGTGATGTCGTCGAAGGTCGCCACCCAACCGCCGCCACTCATCGGCCGGCGTGCGACCAGAAGGGTCCTGCCGTCGGCAAGGCTGCGGTGGGTTGAACGCGACTCGCCGGCCTGCAGGCAGGCCATGGTCTTCGAAATCTCCCCGTCGATGTCGATCTCGGCATAGATGCCGAGACGCACCAACTGCACGAGCAGTTCGCGATGGCTCATGCCGAGCGGGAAGTCGGCCGGCGTGACGTGATAGAGATCGAGGAAACGCTCATTGCGCACGATCAGCCTGCCATCGGCATCATACATCAACAGGCCTTGCGACATGTTGGCTAGAGCTGCGTCGAAGCGGCGGTGCTGTTCCTTCAGCTCCTGCTCGGCGCGCCGCTGTTCGGTGATGTCCTCGTAGATCGACACCCAGCCGCCGGAGGCCAGCGGCCGGTGCGAGATGTTGATGATGCGTTCGTCCGACAGCACCTCCTCGTAGGTCGAGGGCCTCGCCTGGTCTATATAGGGTTTGCGGATCGCATAGAGATCTTCGGCGCTGTGCGAGGCAACGCCGATGTCGACGCTGTGCTGCAGGATGTCGAAGAAGCGGATGCCGGGCCGTACGATCCCGGCGTCGAGGCAGAAGATGCCGAGATAGTTGCCGTTGCAGATGATCATCCGCTCGTCGGCATCGAACATGCACAGTCCATGCGACATGTTCTCGACGGCCGCCGAAAAGCGCTCGTTCTGGTCGCGCAGTTCGTCTTCAATCCGCCGTGGCTGGCCGATGCTTCCGGCGCTCCGCCTGCGCGCGGGCGAACCAGCCTTGACATGTGCGACGGGCATGTAGGCGCCTGCGGACAGTGATCTGACAGGGTACTGTGGTAGGCGCCGGTTAATTTAGCGTTCGTTCAGTCAGCCGAATGCACGGTAACCATTGCCTGACACTTCGTTTCGAGCGCCGAAAACCGCTTGAGGAATGCGGCCTGCGCCCAGGTCACCGAGCGTGGCGTGAAATCGAAGCGGTCGGCGTTGAAGCCGCGCGGGCGGCCGAAGAACTCCGTCGCCTCGCGGGTGGAGAAGCCGGCAAGCAGCGTCGCCTCGTAATAGGCGGCGATCTGGTCGGCGCGCTTGATCTCCTTGCGCAAGCCGGCACCGAGTTCGGCCGGCAGCGAAAAGCGCTGATGGATGGCGCGCTGCAGCCTCAGCTCGCAGTCCTTGTAGGAGCCGCCCATCACCGACTTGAACGGCGAGATCATGTCGCCGATGACATATTCCGGCGCATCGTGCAGAAGCGCCGCCAGCCGGGCGCCGGCCGAAGCTGCCGGCATCAGTTCGGAAAACAGCGCCTCGACCAGCAGCGAATGCTGGGCGACCGAAAAAGCATGCTCGCCGCTGGTCTGGCCGTTCCAGCGGGCGACGCGGGCAAGCCCGTGCGCGATGTCGGATATCTCGATGTCGAGCGGCGAGGGGTCGAGCAGGTCGAGCCGCCGTCCCGACAGCATACGTTGCCAGGCGCGTGGCGGCGCCCCGGCGCGGTCGGCCGCCATCAGGCCTCCTCCGCGCCGACGGCATCCTGCGGGAAGCCGAACTTCGCCCAAGCCGGTATGGCGAGCGTCACCGCGACGTCGCCAGCCATGACCGGCTGGCCGCTGTCGAGTGCTGCCTTGACGCGGTCGATGCGGGCAATGGCGAGGCCTGCCGTGCCTTCGGTCGACCCGAGCGCGCCGACCGGCCGTCCCGCCACCGTCAGCTCGGTGCCCGGGCCGGGCAGGGGAGCTTGCGCGGAGGCGATCAGCACGCGGCGCCTGGCGGTGCCGCGATGCTGCATGCGCGAGACCACCTCTTGGCCGACATAGCAGCCTTTCTTGAAGCCGATGCCGCCGGTCTCGTCGAGCAGCACGTCATGTGGAAAGACATCGCCGAGCGCATAGTCGCTGCCGCTTTCGGCAATGCCGTGGGCGATGCGCAGAGCCTGCCATGCCGTGGCATCGCCACCCTCGGCCGCGCTGCCATATCTGCGCCTGACGGCAATGTCGCGGAAGCGCGTGTCGGAAACTTCGGTTGAATCAGAATGTGAAGCGATTGAATCACTTCCCCACGCGACGCTGACAAGCGTCTGATCGGCCTTGGCAATCCCAACCTTGGCACGCAAGCGGTAGAGCATCAGCCGGCGTACGAAATCGTCGGCAACGTCAGTGCGGCAGTCGAGGACAAAGCCATCCTCTCCGGCACGCGAGATCAGGAAATCGAACAGGATCTTGCCTTGCGGCGAAAGCAGCGCGCCTGGCTTGGCCTCGCCAGCAGCCAGCACATCAAGGTCGGTGGTGAGGATGTTCTGCAAAAAATGCTCGGCATCGGGGCCCGACACGGATATGAGCTCGCGGTCTTTCAGCAGGGCAATGGGCATGGGTGGACAAAAGCCTGATCTTGCAAAACGGTCGGCCTTTACGTAAGCCGACGACACTCCCCCCGCAAGAGACCGGACGCCCATGGCCAGCACCTACGATCTCATCCTGACAGGCGGCACGGTGGTCAACCATGACGGCGAGGGTCTTCGCGATGTCGGCGTCAAGGACGGTCGCATAGCCGCAATAGGTGATCTCGGCCAGGCCTCCGCCGGCGAGACGATCGATTGTCGCGGACTGCACATCCTGCCCGGCGTCGTCGACAGCCAGGTGCATTTCCGCGAGCCGGGACTCGAGCACAAGGAGGATCTGGAGACGGGTTCGCGCGCGGCGGTGCTCGGCGGCGTCACTGCCGTCTTCGAGATGCCCAACACCAACCCGCTCACCACCAACGAGGCAGCACTTGCCGACAAGGTGCGCCGCGCTTCCGATCGCATGCATTGCGACTTTGCCTTCTGGGTCGGCGGCACCCGTGACAATGCCGGCGACGTGGGCGAGCTCGAGCGGCTGCCGGGCGCGGCCGGCATAAAGGTGTTCATGGGCTCGTCGACCGGCGATCTGCTGGTCGAGGACGACAAGGGCGTCGCCGCGATCCTCAGCAACACGCGCCGCCGCGCGGCCTTCCATTCGGAGGACGAGTTCCGCCTGCGCGAGCGGTTGGGTGAGCGCATCGAAGGCGACCCGTCCTCGCACCCCATCTGGCGCGACGAGATCGCGGCGCTGCGCTGCACCGAGCGCCTGGTGCACATCGCCCGCCAGGTACGCGCCCGCATCCATGTGCTGCATATCTCGACGGCGGAAGAAATCCTGTTCCTCGAACAGCACAAGGACGTCGCGACCTGCGAGGCGACGCCGCATCACCTGACGCTCGCTGCCGACGACTATGCGCGTCTGGGCACGCTGATCCAGATGAACCCGCCGGTGCGCGCCGCGCGCCACCGCGACGGCGTCTGGCATGGCATTCAGCAAGGCATCGTCGACGTGCTCGGCTCCGACCACGCTCCGCACACGCTGGCCGAAAAGGCAAAATCCTATCCGGCCTCACCATCGGGCATGACCGGCGTACAGACGCTGGTGCCGATCATGCTCGACCACGTCAATGCCGGCCGCCTGACCCTGCAGCGTTTCGTCGATCTCTCCAGCCACGGTCCGCAGCGCATCTTCGGCATGGCCAGGAAAGGCCGCATCGCCGCCGGCTACGACGCCGATTTCACCATCGTCGACCTGAAGCGCCGGGAGACCATCACCAATGCGCAGGCCGGCTCCAAGGCCGGCTGGACGCCTTATGATGGCAGAGAAGTGACCGGCTGGCCGGTTGGCACCGTCGTGCGCGGCCGCCGCGTTATGTGGGAAGGCGAGATCGTCACGCCCAGCCAGGGCAGGGCGGTGGAATTTTCCGAGGCGCTGCAGGGCTAGGCTACCTTCCCAAAGGGGCAGGGCGAGCCACTCAATCCCCGGCGACAAAGAACATCCACTGGCCGGTCGGCGTGATGCCGACGCGGTAGAAGATGTAGGCGCCGAATTGTTTCATGCCGTCAAAGTCGCCGGCGGTGACGATCTTGAACAGCTCGACGCGCTGCTTGGCGTCGAGCTTGTCGAGCGGCAGGGCAAAGAAATACGGCCAGACATAGAGCTCCTGCGGCGTGCCTGCATCGACATGGACGTAGCCGGCGCTAAGCACCTCTTCCATGATGGCCAGGATCTCCTGGCCTTCGCC
Source organism: Mesorhizobium sp. CNPSo 4689 (assembly GCF_057784325.1). Lineage (NCBI taxonomy): Bacteria > Pseudomonadati > Pseudomonadota > Alphaproteobacteria > Hyphomicrobiales > Phyllobacteriaceae > Mesorhizobium > Mesorhizobium sp. CNPSo 4689. Next base: position 10,215 of record NZ_JBWLUZ010000038.1, on the reverse strand, counting down.
GTCGCCGGACAACCCCTTGAGGAAAGCGATCGGGTCGCCGTCGATGTCGCCCAGCGACAATTGCGTCATCTGATCACCCGTGCCGATCAACGGCCTGAGCGTCTCGATGTCGCCGCTCCGGCAGGCCTCGACGATCAGGTCGTGCATGCGCCTGACCGGCTCGGGCAGCCTGGTGAGGTCGTAGACGACTTCCGGCGGCGGCGTCTCCGGGTCGGTGCGCGGGTTGGCCACGCCGCCATCGTTCGCTGGTCCCTCAGGCTCGCTCTTTTCGGGCTCGTCGGCGGGCGTCGGCTCCTTGGCTACCGGCGGGGTCGTGCCGAGCGGATCGGGCGCCGGCACGGCGCTTCCGGGCGGGGCCATGTCGTCGTTGGCAGGTGGCGTGATGGGTGAGGGAAGCTCCTCGCGCTTGATTTCGCTCAGCGCGTGAGCCGGGCTGGTCGTGAGACAGAGCGCCAGCGGAACCGCGGCGCAGAAAGCAGCGAGCCAGATGCTGTAAACCAGGCCACGCGGCTGGCCTGAGATCGTAAAATTCACCGCCTGTCTCTCCTTAGAGCAATTCCAGGAAAAGTGTGTAGCGGTTTTCCGTCTGGAATTGCGTAAAAACAAATACCTAGAGCGGGTCGGCGATTCCATCAAAAGCTGAACCGCTCTAGCGCCCGGCTTTCCGGGCCGTTCAAGCACCTCGAGTCTGTCCGGATGTTCCGGGCATGATGCCCAAACGGTGCGCCGTCGTCAAAGAACCGTACGACGCCTAAGGGACGCGTGGCGTTCTAGTGCCGCAGCCGTTCCGGCTCGAAAGCGCCAGCGACCACCTTTTCACGCATGCGGTCGAGCAGGGCAAGGGCCGAGGTCTCGCCATTGGCGCGCAGCATCTCGCCGAAAGCGGTTTCCAGCGCCGCCTCCGCAATGATCTCGGGCTCGATTCCGGCCGACAACCCTTCCGCCCAGGCCTCGCTGTGGCTCTCCACGGCGGTCAGGCGCTTTTCTTCCCTGACCAACGCGTCGATGTCGTTGACGGCATGTTCCATTGCAATGTCCACCCTTTTCAAGCGGCGATCCGTGGGTGCGGATCAGGCTTGGGCTGTCCCTTTCATGCGCAGGTCTTAGTAACTGTTTGTAAATACGACATTTTTTTGGTCGTGCTCTACAAAGTCCGTCGCGTTGCAAAAACCTGCCTTCGATCGTTTGGGAACTTAGCCGATTAGCCCGGCGAGCGGCATCAAAACCTTCAGTTTGAGTTAATTCCGCATTCGCTAGGTAACGTTTCGTTAATATAGTTGCAGAAGTGCAACATCAGGATTGCACCAAGACGTCGGTGGACACAAGCAGGGGCGGTGAAAAGCCTGTTGGTAGCGAACGGGACAGCGACCCGGATGCCGGTCAATTGCCGTAGCGCGAGGCGATGTCGCGCGTCAGGGTCTCGCCTTCCTTGGTGTAGCGGCTGATGGCTTCTATCGCCGACGCCGTGCATTGCGTGTAGGTGCCGCCGAAGGAGCGGTAGCCGCGGTTGAAGCTGGCGATGAAGCGAGCGCGCCGCTCGGGATCGGGATTTTCCGAATCAAGCAGCTTTTCCATCTCGACCCGCCATTGGTCGCCCTTCTCGCCGCACAAATTGCGCAGGAAATGCAGCGAACCCAGAACTTCCGCGAGCCGCATCAGCCCGGGCTCGAACGGCGCCTCTATGGCTAAAGCCGGCCGCGCCGCGGTGGCGGCGAGGCATGCGGCGAGAAACAGCGAGGCACGGGTCATCAGGCTTTGTGGCCAAACAATTTGTCGCCCGCAAGACGATTCTCATGGCCGGGCGCCAGCACCCTTGTTGGCGCCGAGCAACTGTTCCGCCACCTCAAACACCGAGCCTGCGAGCGGCAACGCGGCCATGTCGTCGAGCGTATAGAAGGCCGCGGTCTCGGCATCGTCGCTGGCCATCGCTTCGCCGCCGGCATGGATGGCGCCGAACACTGTCAGCAGATAGTCGACCGGGTGGTTCTCGCCACTGCCGTCGATGTGGATTTCGCGCAGCGGCCGATAGTCCTCGGCCAGCAGCCCGGTCTCTTCGAGCAATTCGCGGGCCGCCGCTTGCGCAAGCGTCTCGCCGGGCTCGACCTTGCCGCCCGGAAAGGCATAAACCCCTTGCGAGGGCGGCCTTGCACGCTTGACCAGCAACACCGTGTCGCCGCGCACGACGGCAACCGAGACTGCTGGAAGTGTCTTTCGCTTCTCGTCCATCAATCCTCGATCTGCAGCCCTTGTGGACCAGCAGGAAGCAATCAGCTTTAGCGGTTGCGCAACGCCGGTTCCATCGCCACTTTCGCGTCTGATCGATTCAACGGGCTTGCCAATGTGCGGACGCTTTGCCTTGACAGCGACGCCGGATCAGACCGCCGCTCTTCTCGGCTTGGCTGAACTGGAGGATTTTCCGGCGCGTTACAACATCGCTCCGACGCAGCCCGTGCTGATGGTGCTCGCCGGTCCGCCGCGGATGCCAGGCTCGAACCTGCCCGACCGGCAACCGATTCTGGTGCGCTGGGGCCTGATCCCGGCCTGGGTCAAGGACACCAGGGAGTTCCCATTGCTGTTCAACGCTCGCTCGGAAGGGGCGGTGGAAAAGGCCTCGTTCAAGGCCGCCATGCGCCATCGCCGCGCTCTGGTGCCGGCGTCGGGCTTTTACGAGTGGCGGCAAGCTGGAGATAAGGGGGTTGGCGGCAAGAAAGGCCAGCCCTACTGGATCCGGCCGAAGCATTGCGGGCTCGTCGCCTTCGCCGGGCTGGTTGAGACCTATGCCGAGCCGGGCGGCTCCGAGATGGACACCGGCGCCATCCTCACCGTGCAAGCCAATGCCAACATCGCCCACATCCACGACCGCATGCCGGTGGTGATCGCGCATGAGGATTTCGACCGCTGGCTGGACTGCCGCACCCAGGAGCCGCGCGACGTGGCCGACCTGCTGAAGCCCGCACAGCCCGATTTCTTCGAAGCGATTCCTGTTTCCGACCTCGTCAACAAGGTCGCCAACACCGGACCGGAGATTCAGGAGCGGGGCGTTGTCGGGCCGGAGCCCGAAAAGGTCAGGCGCCAGAAGCCCGGCGCGGACGACAGTCAAATGACCTTGTTCTAAAAGAAGCGGCTATTTGCGCGCCTGTATTGCCGGCGCTCGGCGCCGGCTGCATGCCTGTTCAGGCAGCCCGCGGCGATATGATCTTCTGCGCCGGCTTCTTCTTCTTCGCGGTGTGGAGAAGGGCGGCGACGATAGCGGCCGGGCCGATTGCGCGGTAGTGGCTGGCGAGCGCCGGTTGCTTGGCGCGGTTGGATTCCTGCTTGGTTCGGGGCATTGCTCTCTTCCCTGGTAACATTTCCGTGTCTGCGTTTGATGGCCGATTCCGACCAAATCGTGACGTCTGGTGACCTAGCCGGCGAATGTTTCATGACTGTGCCGACATGTTTAATAAAATGTTTCAGTGCCTCATTTCCTGTGATCCACCGACGCTTTTGGCTGATGTTGCGACTTGACGGCAACACCGGGCAAGGCGATAAAGCCGCGCATGAAAACGTTTTTCGCCATTTGTGGCATTTGCATTATTGGCTAGCCTCGCGCTGGTCCGGACGTTTTCGCCTCATCTTTCCCCAGATTGGACAAACGCCCCGGCCAGCAGGCTGGAATCCGGTTTGCGTGTCGGCGCAAGCCCATCCAGAAACCAACGGACCGGGAAGGCACGCATGTCTGACGCATCGAAGGGCCTCAGCCTCTACAACACGCTGACGCGGACCAAGGACGATTTCGTCCCGATCGATCCGCTGAACGTGCGCATGTATGTCTGCGGCCCGACGGTCTACGACTTTGCCCATATCGGCAATGCGCGGCCGGTGATCGTCTTCGACGTGCTGTTCCGTTTGCTGCGCCAACTCTACGGCGGAAGCCACGTCACGTATGTGCGCAACATCACGGATGTCGACGACAAGATAAATGCGCGTGCGCTGCGCGATTTCGGCGACGAGATTGCTTCGGGAAAGCTCTCGCTCAACGAGGCGATCCGCAGGGTCACTGAAAAGACCGCCGACCAGTACCACAAGGATGTGGCGACGCTCGGCTGCCTGGAGCCGACGGTCGAGCCGCGCGCCACTGAATTCGTCGAGCCGCGTGCCGACGGCAAGGCCGACATGATCACGCTCATCGAGCGCCTGATCGAGCGTGGCCATGCCTATGTCGCGGCGGGCGAAGTGCTGTTCGACACCGCCTCGATGCCCGATTACGGCCAGTTGTCGAAGCGCAATCTCGACGAGCAGCAGGCCGGCGTCCGCATCGCCGTCGACGCGCACAAGAAGAACTCCGGCGATTTCGTGCTGTGGAAGCTGTCCTCGCCGGAAGAACCGGGCTGGGACAGTCCGTGGGGCAGGGGACGTCCGGGCTGGCACATCGAATGCTCGGCCATGTCCGCCGCTTATCTCGGCGAGGTCTTCGACATCCATGGCGGTGGCCTCGACCTGATCTTCCCGCACCATGAGAACGAGATCGCCCAGTCGCGCTGCGCCCACGGCACCGATGTCATGGCCAACATCTGGATGCACAACGGCTTCCTGCAGGTCGAGGGGCAGAAGATGTCGAAGAGCCTCGGCAATTTTTACTCGATCCACGAACTGCTGGAGACCGAGACCTTTGGCGGCCGCAAATGGCCGGGCGAGGTGCTGCGGCTGGCAATGCTGATGACGCATTACCGCGAGCCGATCGACTTTTCCGTGCGCAAGCTGGAGGAGGCGGAGAACACGCTGCGCAAATGGAAGCGCGCGGCGGATCTCGCGCCGGAAGTGGCACCTCAGTTGCCGGCCGAAGTCGTGGAAGCGCTGTCGGATGATCTCGCCACCTATGCCGCCTTCCAGCGGCTGACGCAGCTTGCCAGCGAGGCACTCGATGCCGGCGGAGACGACAACGCCGCCGCCGCTTCGCTGAAGGCTGCCCTTGCCTTCCTCGGCTTCGATGTCGGTGCGGCCAAGGTCGACGAGGCCGCGATCGCCAGAGCCATTGCCAGGCGCCTGGAACTGATCGCCGCCAAGAACTGGGCCGAAGCCGATCGCATCCGCGACGAGCTTCTGGCGCAAGGCGTACAGTTGAAGGACGGCAAGGATCCTGCCACCGGTGAACGCGTGACGACCTGGGAGGTAAAGCGGTGAGGGGGGTGCCAAGCACCCCCCTCTGCCCTGCCGGGCATCTCCCCCTCAAGGGGGGAGATTGGACTTCACTGTCGCCTTCGCCAATCGCGGACATTGATGATTGGGCGCTGCCGGCGCAACTGCCGATCTCCCCCCTTGAGGGGGAGATGTCCGGCAGGACAGAGGGGGGCGCCTCGCGATGAGCCACTATCCCGTATCTCCCCTCAATCGCGGCAATGCGCGCAAGATGCGCAAGCGAATGACAGACGCCGAACTGAAGCTCTGGAATGAGCTGCGCGCACACCGCCTCATGGGGCTGGCGTTTCGACGTCAAATGCCGATAGCCGGCTACATCGTCGATTTTGCCTGCCCCAACAAAAAACTGGTCGTTGAGCTAGATGGCTCCCAGCACGCTTCGCCTGAGGTCTCGGCGTCTGATACCGCGCGAACCGTCAAGCTTGAAGCGCTCGGCTGGACCATCCTGCGCTTCTGGAACGACGACGTCATCCGCGATATCGACAATGTCTGCCAGCACATCGTCATCGCGGCCGGCCTGGCCGGCGCCGAAGTGCCGGAAACCGCATCGGAGGAACTCGTCCCATGATCGACCATCTCGGCATCACCGTTTCCGATTTCGACGCGTCGAAAGCGTTCTACGACAAGGCGATGGCGCCGCTCGGCGCCTCGCTGCTTTACATGGTGCCCGAAGAATACACCGGCGGCGCCAAGGTCGGCGGCTATGGCCGGGACCGGCCGGTGTTCTGGCTGAGCACCGGCAAGGATAGGCCCAGGGACCACCAGCATGTCGCCTTCACCGCGCGCAGCCGTGCCGAGGTCGATGCCTTCCATGCCGCGGCCCTTGCCGCAGGTGGCAGGGACAATGGCGGGCCGGGCCTGCGCCCGCACTATCACCCGAACTATTATGGCGCCTTCGTCTTCGATCCCGACGGCAACAATGTCGAAGCCGTCTGCCATGATCCGGAGTGAGGGGCCATGATGAGCCTCGACAACCGGCCGGTCTACGCAGGCGGCTGCCAGTGCGGCGCCGTGCGCTTCCGCGTCGAGGGCACGCTCGGCGATGCCTCGATCTGCCATTGCCGCATGTGCCAGAAGGCGAGCGGCAATTTCTACCTGCCGCTGGTATCGGTGCGCGGAGCCAAGGTTGACTGGACGCGCGGCGAACCCAAGCGCTTCCGCTCATCCAATGCCGCCTGGCGTGGCTTCTGCGCCGAGTGCGGCACGCCGCTGACCTTCGAGGCGCCCGACGGCATGGCGCTCGCCATTGCCGCCTTCGACGATCCGGCCGGCATCGCGCCGACCATCCAGTGGGGCATCGAGGCAAAGCTGCCCTATGTCGACGCCATCCCGCAATTGCCGGGGGAGGACACGTCGGCCGACATCTCGTCCGCCCCTTATCTCGCCGAGCTTGTCTCCTACCAGCATCCCGACCACGACACCGAGCAATGGCCGCCGGAGGAAAGATCATGACCGAGACCGTTCGAACAGGCGGCTGCCAATGCGGCGCCGTGCGTTTCCGCATCAAGGGGGCACTCGGGCGCCCGTCCATCTGCCATTGCCGTATGTGCCAGAAGCAGTTCGGCTCCTTCTTCGGCGCCCTGGTGACAGTGCCGAAGGACGGCGTCGAGTGGACCCATGAGGAGCCGAGCTACTTCCAGTCGTCGGTCAACATCGATCGCGGCTTCTGCGCCCGTTGCGGCACGCCGCTGACCTACCGCCAGCCAGGCGGGCTGGAGATCGCCATCGGCGCCTTCGATGACCGCTCGGATCTCGCGCCGCAGATCCAGGTCAATTATTCCGCGCGACTGCCCTGGGTGGAAAAGATCTTCGAGGCGCCGGTCCACGACGACCCCGACTATTACGCAAGGCAGGAGCAGATCATTTCCTTCCAGCATCCCGACCACGAGACGGCCAACTGGCCGCAGCAGGGCCTGAAACTATGAGCTTGCGTACCCTCTATCCCGAGATCGAGGCCTACGAGTCCGGCATGCTCGATGTCGGCGACGGTCACCAGGTCTATTGGGAGCGCTCCGGCACCAGGGGCGCGAAGCCCGCGGTGTTCCTGCATGGCGGCCCGGGCGGCACCATATCGCCCAAGCACCGGCGCCTGTTCGATCCAAAGCTCTACGACGTCGTCCTGTTCGACCAGCGCGGCTGCGGAAAATCGACGCCCAACGCCTCGCTCGAAGCCAACACCACCTGGCATCTGGTCGCCGACATCGAGCGGCTGCGCGAAATGTGTGGCTTCGACAAATGGCTGGTGTTCGGCGGCTCCTGGGGCTCGACGCTCGCGCTCGCCTATGCCGAGACGCATCCTGAAAGGGTCAGCGAACTGGTCGTGCGCGGCATCTACACGCTGACCCGCGCCGAACTCGAATGGTACTATCAGTTCGGCGTCTCTGAAATGTTCCCCGACAAGTGGGAACGCTTCCTGGCACCGATCCCCGAAGCCGAGCGCGGCGACATGATGGCCGCCTACCGCAAGCGACTGGTCGGCAGCGATCGCAAGGCGCAGGTCGAGGCCGCCCTTGCCTGGAGCCTATGGGAAGGCGAGACGATCACGCTGTTGCCAGAACCGGAAACCAGTGGCAAGTTTGGCGAGGACGACTACGCCGTCGCCTTCGCCCGCATCGAGAACCATTACTTCGTCCACGCCGGTTGGCTGGAGGAAGGGCAACTGCTGCGCGACGCCTGGAAGCTGATGGACATCCCCGGCACCATCGTCCACGGCCGCTACGACATGCCGTGCCCGGCGCGCTACGCCTGGGCGCTGCACAAGGCCTGGCCGAAGGCGGATTTCCACCTGATCGAAGGCGCCGGCCATGCCTATTCGGAGCCCGGCATCCTCGACCGGCTGATCCGGGCGACCGACCGGTTTGCAGGGAAATGATCATGGCTCGCGAGCGCCTCTTCCTGTTTGACACAACCCTCCGCGACGGCCAGCAGACGCCGGGCATCGACTTTTCCGTCGAGGACAAGATCGCCATCGCAAAGCTGCTCGACGAATTCGGCATCGACTATGTCGAGGGCGGTTATCCCGGCGCCAACCCGACCGACACGGCCTTCTTCCAGCAGAAGCGGACGCAAAGCGCAAAATTTGTCGCCTTCGGCATGACCAAGCGGGCCGGGGTGTCGGCGTCCAACGATCCCGGTCTTGCTGCGCTCGTGCAGTCGAAGTCCGACGCCATCTGCTTCGTCGCCAAGAGCTGGGACTATCATGTCCGCGTCGCGCTCGGCTGCACCAACGAGGAGAACCTCGAGTCCATCCAGGCTTCCGTCAAGGCGGCGACCGGTCCGGCCAAGGAAGCCATGGTCGATTGCGAGCATTTCTTCGACGGCTTCAAGGCCAATGCCGACTATGCGCTGGCCTGCGCGAAAACAGCTTACGACGCCGGTGCACGCTGGGTGGTGCTGTGCGACACCAATGGCGGCACGCAGCCATCGGAAGTGCGTGCCATTGTCGATAAGGTGATCGCGGCTGGCATTCCTGGCGACCATTTGGGCATCCACGCTCATGACGACACCGGCCAGGCGGTGGCGAATTCGCTGGCCGCCGTCGAGGCCGGCGTGCGCCAGATCCAGGGCACGCTGAACGGCATCGGCGAGCGCTGCGGCAACGCCAATCTGATCTCGATCGTGCCGACACTGGCGCTGAAGCCGGCCTTCGCCGACCGCTTCGAAACAGGCATCTCGGCCGAAGCGCTGACCGGCATTTCCCGCCTGTCGCGCGCTTTCGACGAATTGCTGAACCGCGCGCCGGAAGCGCAGGCGCCCTATGTCGGGGCGTCGGCCTTTGCCACCAAGGCCGGCATCCATGCCTCCGCGCTCGCCAAGGAGCCGGCGACCTACGAGCATGTGCCGCCGGAAGCGGTCGGCAACCGTCGCCGCGTCATGGTCTCGGACCAGGGCGGCAAGGCCAATTTCCTCGCCGAACTGAAGCGGCGCGGCATCGACGTGCCGCGGGACGATCACCGGCTCGACGCGCTGATATCGGTGGTCAAGGAGCGCGAGGCCGAGGGCTATGCTTATGAAGGCGCCGACGCTTCCTTCGAGCTCCTCGCGCGCAAGATGCTGCACGGCCTGCCGGAGTTCTTCGCCGTCACCTCGTTCCGTTGCATGGTCGAGCGCCGCTTCGACGCCAACGGCCAGCTCAAGACGGTCTCGGAAGCGATCGTCAAGGTGATGGTCGACGGCGAGGAGAAGATGTCGGTGGCGGAAGGCCATGGCCCGGTCAACGCGCTCGACATCGCGCTGCGCAAGGATCTCGGCAAGTACCAGAACGAGATCGCCGACCTCGAACTGGCCGACTTCAAGGTGCGTATCCTCAATGGTGGCACCGAGGCGATCACCCGCGTGCTGATCGAATCGCATGATGCCACCGGCGCCCGCTGGTGGACGGTCGGCGTCTCCGAAAACATCATCGACGCCTCCTTCCAGGCTTTGATGGATTCGATCGTCTACAAATTGATGAAGAACCGTGATATGGCGGGGCTGGTCGCGGCGGAGTGAAATTACATGGAAGAGCTTAGTTTCTACAAAGAGCTCTATCTATTTGAAATTGAGAGGAAAGATCGGCTTACGAATTCAATTTCGACTCCGATTTCGTTGATAGTCGCGACAGTTGTCGCTTGGACATATATAGTATTCCTGATAACTGATCCACTTAATGATATAAAGATCATCATATTAATAATGTTTGCAATCTCATTTTTTCTTGTGGTTTGTGCGGTAACATTTCTCATAAGACAGAATTTTGGTTTTAAATACGGGTACATTCAAACTCCGAAAAAGCTGAAAGAATATAAATCAAATCTTGAAAACTACTATAAGAAATATGGCGATCAAATGCCTGACGAGAACTCCGAGTCAAAATTTTTAAGCTATTTGAACGATCAGTTCATATCCCATACCTCGCTAAATGGCGACAACAATGACGCTAGGTCTGCCCACATATACAAGTCAAACTTATTCCTTATCATCAGCTTGGTGCCACTCGGAATAGCGTATATATTGTTGCTTGTTGGCAAGTTGGCTCACGCGATCTAGGTATGGAAA